>NZ_JANBOE010000002.1:0-483783 GCF_035615075.1 Acinetobacter sp. IK40
TTAGAGGGATAGCCACTCGATACGACAAGTTAAAACGGAACTATGAAAGTTCTGTTGCATTAGCTTGTATATTTTTATGGCTCCCCTTGTAGGTTAAATTATGAACCCTAAATGTCAACAGACCCTAATAATATCGTAATAAAAAACATGAAATTGTTGTTTTAATAAGCAAAAAACATTTTTGTTTAAGCCTACATGTTTACCAATATGTTTTTTTTGCCTATGATGTGGCTCGCATGCGCTCATAGCTCAACTGGATAGAGTACAGGTCTCCGAAGCCTGTGGCGTGGGTTCGAGTCCCGCTGAGCGCACCAGATTTACATTTTAAGACTAAAAAAATTACTCATATATTATATCTATTCAATCGTTTAACCATTAATACTTCTCATCAATTGTAGCTACCCAGCTTTTTCCTTATGATAATTTTGCAGTCCACAGGTAAATTAACCTATTTATAATTGCTACAACCTAAAACATCAGTGTGTTGGATAAAACATGTATAAGAAAATATTAGTATTAAGTTTGCTTCTGAGTGCAGGTTGTACGGATTCTTATAAAAAGGTCGCAGATGTTGAAAGATCAGATTATCTGGCGATGACTACTTTTCTGGATAGACTTTCTAAACAGTTGGTTGATCTTGATTCTCAGGTTCGGGCTGATAAGAATCAGGTGAGATTTAATAATATAGATGCCAACTCAAGTTATTTTTTCTTGCCAGAGCAACATTGGTTAGATATTAAAGTATCAAAACGACCCGATCTCGAAAGTTGGAGCGAGGTTGTTGTCTCTTCAAGATATCCGAATGATTATCAAGCTTCAAAAAATGAGGCATTAAAATATTGTCGGGATTTATTGAAACTTGCGAATCCCAATTTTGCTGATGTATTTAATCAATTATCCAAAGAGTTTGAGGCATCGTCACAAGGGCGAAAATACAATAGCTTGTTAAAAACAGAAGGGCTATATCTGATTGTACTGGATGGAGAACCTTTTGAAAGAGGTGCTCCATTCGTATGTTCAGTCACTCAAAGCTCGTAAATGATGAATCAAAACTTTATTTAATTATGATAAATGCTGTACAGAATAATTAATCAGTTTCAAGGTCTGATTCAATTGGCTTGGTGGAATCCGTGATTCCTGTAATGTGGTAATCCATTGCATCTGACAAGCTTTCAGCTCATTTAATGAATCAATCGACTGAATTTTTTGTATTAGCGGGCGAGCCATCAAACCACAATAACTGCTTAGTGTCTGAATCATGACCTGCTGGATTTCAACAAAAGCAAGTTTTTCCAGTTCAAGTGTTTCTTCAACTGCAGGCGCCGGTCGAATTATTTGCTTTTCTTGAACTGGCGACGATTGAGTAGATAGGGCCTGATCAAAAGCAGCCATTGTGAACGTTATTTGGCTTTGTTCTTGATGTATGGGTGAGGACTGCTGTTGCGCCAATAGTCCCATATCAATCAGTTGTTGTACCAGTTCGGTGGGTGCGATCCGTTGCTTATACTCCTGATCAAGCTCTTTAAAATCTTCGTGATCAATTAGAAGTAATAAACGACGTTGGCGGGCAGTTAAAGCAATACTGCGTTGTTGTAAGGCATTTTGCCCAAGTTCAGTTTTAAAAAAATGTGACATCTCTTAATTTTCCCCTAATCAAGATAAGACGGAAATTAAGATAGAGTTAAAAAATGACAGTAATATTAACAATTTATTAAATATTACTGCCTTTTAAAATTAAGATCGAAGGCTGTTAAGCTGCTTTGGCTTTGAGTTTGTTCGACTCATTTTGCTTCTAAGGCTTTGCGTAAATATGGGTCCAGATCTTCCTGACGCATCAACCATTGAATATAGTCGGCAGGAAGGTCCTGAATGGCCGTTCCTTTATGTTTGCCAAAGGTGATACTTTTAGGAATGCGCGCCTGTTCTGAGGCAACATAGAGTTGTTCAATATCTTGAATATTCAGCTGATGAATAATATGCATCAGGATATTGGCGGTTAAGATAATGTCGGCATCGGCACGATGTGCACCTTTAAGCATTTCACGCGCTTTATCGCTACCTTTTGAAATCAGATAGATGAGGGCGGAGATATTGTGTGCTTCAGCATTTTCCCAGACATGGCGTGCAAGGGCTAAAGTACAGATTGGCTTTAATTGAGATACATCGACACCACAACGGGCAATAGCGGCAATATCATAGTCAACGTTATGACCAATAATATAGGTAGTTTGAGTTGGAAGCTGGAACTCATTATAAAAAGGTTGTCCCACCAGATCAGACTCTAAAATATGGTGCACTGCCATGGCAGCATAAGAAATCGGTTGTCCAACCTGATAAAGCTGATCAAAAATCTGCTTTTTATCCAGACTGAGTTTTCCATTTTCGATTTCAATCGGAGCGTAGGCAATTTCAATCGGCAAACCATTCAAGGTATGTGTTTCTGTATCTAGGATAATGGCTTGCATGAAAGTCGACCTGATCTGAGTGGAGAATGCCAATATCTTACAAGAAATTTATTTGAAACAGGATTGAATCCGTAAAGGTCACTTTATTTTTTTTAAACATAAAATTGAGTTTGGATAAATTAACAGCGAAAATTGAAAAAATACTTGAACAATTTGATATTAAGCGCATTCTTATGGAAGGAATTGCCTTAGTAAAAAAAATACTAAGTATTAAAATGAAAAACAAAATAGTTCAGGGAAAACTGTATGAAAATGAAATTATTATCTATTGTGATGTTGAGTTCGAGCCTATTGTTGACGGCATGTGGTGGCAGTGATGATGGCGATACAACCTATACACCGAGACCCGAAGTTCCTGAGAATAATATTAAAGATCCGGTTGTGGGGGTTCCAGTAGCATATACCAAAACAGATTTTAGCGCGGTGGCTACGGAAAGCTCGGTATTGACCTATAAGATGTTGGGACAGAATGGTAAGGAAACGATGGCAACCAGCCTGTTGTTTGTTCCAGGCGGGCCAACACCTCCAGGCGGATGGAAAATTGTTGCATGGGCACATGGTACAACAGGGGTGGCAGATCAATGTGCGCCAAGTCGTAATGTAACTAACCCTTACATTCAAAGTATGATTACGCAATTACTTGCTGCTGGTTACGTGGTGGTTGCGCCTGATTATGAAGGCTTGGGAGAACCAAGCGGCCGAGAATTGCATCCCTTCTTGAATGTTAAGAGTGAGGCGTTCTCTATTACAGATGCAGTAGTTGCTGCACGATATTATTTGGCAGGACAGGGTAAAACTGTATCACGTCAATGGATGACGGTAGGGCATTCACAAGGTGGGCAAGCGGCATTAGGGGCAGCACAATATCAAAGCCGTGCCAAGCTGGATTATAAAGGAACGATTGCTGTTGCACCTGCATCTAATTTGGCAGCTATTTTGGTTAATGGTAATGCATCCGTTGAAAATGCACCTTTACCACAAAAAATTGAAATGTATGCGCAACTGGATACATTTACTGCCTTAATTACCGCTGGACTAAGAAATCTTGAACCAAGCTTTAGCTATTCAAATGTATTCCAGTCGCCAACGGATAAAATTGCGAATTATGCAGAAACGGATTGTTATGATGTGCTAGGTAAAAAGTTTGGAGCCGCCATGTTGGATTATGCTGGCAAAAACAATAATAGTTTAACCAATTATCCTCGTACACAAACCAATTTCATGGCTGTGCCATTGGTAAAAACATTTTTGGAAAAAGATTCACAACCCGCTCAAGTGAAGTTGAATCAGCCTGTCACGATTTATCAAGGCGCACAAGATACTACCGTTCCTAAAGCGGCAACGGATGCACTTGTTGTGCTCGCTCAGAATAAAGGCTCCAAAATCCAATATCTTACTAGTGCCGAATGGGATCACGGTACAGCTTATGTCTTGAATATCGGGAATATTGTCAATGATGTAAAAACTGCGATGCCTGCGAATAATTAAGTCAGTATCCTGACAAGCCCAATCGGTTTATCACGATGATTGGGCTTGTTTTATCAGTTTTTAATGATCTGGGTTTCCCAGCCATCATATTTTGCATTAAATTGCTGGGCTAATTTCCAGAGTTGTAGGGTACATGCATCGATAGACTGTAGGTCTACGTGATCAATTCTGGAAATCTGTAATTGGTAGGGGTGATGTGCTGGCTCCGCAAGGTATGTTTGATTCACTACTTCAAAACCTAAGCCATTAACGGCATTCAAAAAATTTGTACTGTCATTTTCATTCTGAAAATAAATCCAGTGATCTACAGGTCGGGCAAGCTCAAGATTGTCTCCGTGACTTTGAAGGTTCTCAATGACCGCTCTATTAGAAATCGTTTGCATGATTTCTTCACTGGGAAACATATAATTCAAATAGGTTGACCAATTTGAATCGCTCTCTTGACTGAATCGATAGCTATAGTCTGGATACCTTTGCATGATGTGATGAATGCTATGTTCGACCTCTACGCCATCCTGAGCATAGAAATAAAATGTTCTCAAGTGATTATGGGTTAAACGTCCTACATAAAGCACCGGATGGTGATTTGAAAGTGCGGGAATGATCTGATCTTCCATCTCGGCCAGATGATCGAACTCTTCACTGGAAGATAACCCGTCTTCTGTGGAGTGGTTCATTTGTATTTCCACCCATACTAAGGTTGATCTTTCTGGTAGCGGTGCCACATCTGCTAAAGCCAGATTTAAGAAATAACTGGCAGGCTGCTCATCTATTTGGCACATATAAAAATTCCAATTTTCAGGAACTTCTAATATCTGCTTCTCAGCGGAGTTGTTTGGTGTACGATTTTTCTTCAAAAGAAATTTGTCAATAAATCCCATTTGCATATCCTTTTTTATTTGATTGATAGAATACCAAGCAAGATCAGTAAAATTCAGCAAGAATTTAATCAATATCAATCTGTGAAAAGGCAAACTTCGTGCTACAATACGCACCAATCTTTAGCACGGCTTAAAAGCCCTAATTTATAGGACCCTCCGCTAATGTTTGCCAATATTTCTATTGCTGAATTTGATCCAGAATTAGCTCAAGCGATTGCTTCTGAAGGCGTACGCCAAGAAGCGCATATTGAGTTAATTGCATCTGAAAACTATTGTTCACCAGCTGTGATGGAAGCACAGGGATCAAAACTTACTAACAAATATGCAGAAGGCTATCCTGGCAAACGCTACTACGGCGGTTGTGAATATGTTGACGTGATCGAGCAACTTGCAATTGATCGCGCAAAAGAATTATTCGGCGCTGATTACGCAAACGTTCAACCACACGCTGGTTCTCAAGCAAACTCGGCTGTTTACCTTGCACTTCTTAACCCGGGCGATACCGTATTGGGTATGAGCTTGGCGCACGGTGGTCACTTGACTCACGGTGCTAAAGTAAGCTTCTCTGGTAAGACTTATAATGCGATCCAGTATGGTTTAAACCCAGAAACGGGTGAAATCGATTATGAAGAAGTTGAACGTCTAGCACTAGAACATAAGCCACGCATGATCGTTGCCGGTTTCTCTGCGTATAGCCAAGTTGTAGACTGGCAGCGTTTCCGTGACATCGCTGACAAAGTAGGTGCGTATCTGTTTGTTGATATGGCTCACGTTGCTGGTCTTGTTGCTGCTGGCGTATATCCAAACCCGGTACAAATCGCAGACGTAACTACTACAACGACGCATAAAACCCTTCGTGGTCCACGTTCTGGTTTGATCCTTGCTAAAGCAAACGAAGAAATCGAGAAAAAACTTCAATCGGCTGTATTCCCGGGTAACCAGGGTGGTCCGTTGATGCATGCGATTGCTGCAAAAGCAATCTGCTTCAAAGAAGCAATGTCTGCTGAATTCAAAACTTACCAACAACAAGTTGTGAAGAATGCGCAGGCGATGGCTGAAGTATTAATTGCACGTGGTTATGACGTTGTATCTGGCGGTACAGAAAACCATTTATTCTTGTTGTCTTTGATCAAACAAGACGTAACGGGTAAAGATGCAGATGCATGGTTAGGTGCAGCGCATATCACTGTAAACAAAAACGCGGTTCCAAATGACCCTCGTTCACCATTTGTGACTTCTGGTATCCGTATTGGTACACCAGCAGTGACCACACGTGGTTTTGGTGAAGCTGAAGTGCGTGAACTTGCTGGCTGGATCGCTGACGTGATCGATAGCAAAGGTGATGAGAAAGTTATCACTGATGTAAAAGCAAAAGTTGAAGCAGTTTGTGCAAAATTCCCGGTATATGCAAACTAATTTGTATAGCTGAAAAAAGCGCCGTCAGGCGCTTTTTTTTTATCGCTGTGTTTTATGCCATTTGTAGACGATTGAACTTCTGTAAAAGTTCAGTCTGCGTTTCAGGGTAGTGCGGATCGGGTTTGATACAGTCAATCGGACACACCGCCACACAAGTGGCTACTTCATAAAAACCGACACACTCGGTGCAGCGGAGTGGGTCGATTTCATAGACTTTTGCACCTTCATCAATTGCTTGATTGGGACATTCAGGCAAACACATATCACAGTTGATACATGCGTTGGTAATTAACAGTGCCATATTAATCTGCCGAATAGGCAAGCGCTGCAGATTGCAACTCGGTTGCGGCGTGTGGCAGATTGCGAATCAAGAGTGCATATTCAATATCAATCTCAGAAGAGAATGGTATTTCGACAATATGGCCTGAGCCTTTGGCATTCTCAATGACATTGCCTTTAAGATCGCGCATCTGTTGCAGAATGAAACTGATATTACCTTTTGGTGTCATCAATTCCAGTGAGTCGCCGACAAGAAAGCGGTTTTTGACTTCAATCCGAATATAGTCGCCGTTACGCCCGACCACTTCACCACAGAACTGTTGGTAGTCAAACTGAGATGAACCATCTGCATAGTTTTGATAATCCTGATGCACATGACGACGTAAGAAGCCCTCGGTATAGCCACGATTAGCCAAGCCTTCCAGTTGAGTCATTAAGCTTGCATCAAAAGCCTTGCCTGCAAGTGCATCATCAATGGCTTTACGGTAAATCTGTGCAGTACGGGCACAATAAAAATAGGATTTGGTACGGCCTTCAATTTTGAGTGAAGCTACTCCAATTTTAGTAAGTCGATCCACATGCTGCACTGCACGTAAATCTTTTGAGTTCATGAAATAGGTGCCATGCTCATCTTCTTCAGCGGCAAACATATCTTCATCATTACGCTGTACCAGAACAGTTTGCGCTGAAATCGTCGTATCAGGGCGCTGAACGTAGCTAGTATTTTTGGTATCAAGTTGCTGAACAGGTATCACATCACCATTGGCATCTTCCTTTGCCTCGTGGATTTTATACTCCCAGCGACAGGCATTGGTGCAGGCACCTTGATTAGCATCGCGTTTATTCATATAGCCGGATAACAGACAACGTCCGGAATAGGCCATGCAGAGGGCGCCATGCACAAAAACCTCCAGTTCGATCTCTGGTACCTGTGTCTGGATTTCCTCAATTTCTTCAATTGACAATTCACGAGACAAAATAATGCGGCTGAGACCATAATCTTTCCAGAACTTTACTGTGGCCCAGTTAATGGCATTGGCTTGTACCGAAAGATGAATCTGCATTTCAGGGAAATGTTCGCGTACCATCATGATCAAGCCTGGATCAGACATAATCAATGCATCCGGTTGCATGGCAATAATCGGTGCAAGGTCACGGATAAAATTTTTAAGCTTGCTGTTATGCGGCTGGATATTTACCACCACATAAAATTTTTTGCCTAAGGCGTGCGCTTCATCAATCCCGATTTTTAGATTGTCATGGTCAAATTCATTATTCCGTACGCGTAAACTATAGCGAGGTTGGCCTGCATAGACCGCATCTGCACCATAGGCAAAGGCATAGCGCATATTTTTAAGGGAACCGGCGGGAGAGAGTAATTCGGTATTCATCATGCAAAAAAAAGGCATATAAAAAATAGGGAATTATTCTAGAAAGTTCAGGAACAGGATTCAACCTAGCATTTTGCTCAGGATTTTATTGTCGTGTAGAGAAAGCTCAGCGCATAAAAAAGCACCCGAAGGTGCTTTCTAAGAAATTAGTGATGACGATGCTTTCTCTTTTTCTTGTATTTTTTAGATTGGTGATTGTCATAATAACGGTCTTGACCTACTTTACGGCCTAAGGCTGAACCACCTGCGGCACCCGCAGCAGCACCGATATAACCGCCTGTTGTGCCGCCAAGGTTACGTCCTACGGTATAACCTCCCACGCCACCTAGACCGCCACCAATCGCAGCTTCAGTACGTGTACGTTTGCTACTTGCAGCAGCAGCCCCACCAGCGCCACCAAGCGCAGAGCCAATCATTGCGCCGTTATTGCCACCAATTTGTTTACCGAGTGCCGTACCCACGACACTGCCGAGTGCAGATGTTGCTGCCACACGAGTCCCGTTATCGGCATGAGCGACAGTAACAAGTGATGAAGTTGCAAAGATTGCACCACATAACCAAGCGTTTAATTTCATTTTTGACTCCGTGTCCGCCAAAAAATCGGACCTCTTTGTAATGGCTGCAAATGTAACAAAGTTTGAGAATGAAAGTGTGGAGAAGCATGCCAGAAGTATTACTCTTTGGTGTCCAGATTGTAATCTTTTGTTTTAGATTATCTTTTTTTAAACTGTATAAGTTTTCAAAAACAGTGACTTAGATGAATAATGTTAAAAGCAAGGCTTAAATATTTTTTAAGCCTTTATTGAAAAATATGTATTAATCCTGTGGTTGATCTTTTACAGAATCCTCATCCAGCTTAAGTTGACGGGGATGAGGTTCTGTTTGCAGGCGTAAATAATTAAGATCACGAATATTCTTTTGAGTGGCGACCACACCGAATAAACTGAGCAGGAAAGACATAATATAAAAGCCTTTTTCGCTCATGCTCAGTTCAGCATTCCATAAGCTAATCAGTAATAGCACAATACACACTGCCATGGAGGCCCAGCACAGTCCATAGTAAATGGCCGTTACCGGAATCTCTTCGAGCTGGTCACGGACAGTTTTCTGAAGGGAGGCTGCCGAGAAAAGTCCATAAAGTAAAATCACCAGATAATAGCCTTTTTCATGCAAGGGCATGTTGGCATTCCACAACCCAATCATAAAGCCGACAGCACCGGCGAGTAAGGCCACCCAGCTTGCTGCTATAAAGGCCGATGTGGGGCGGTTAATAAAATTATTCATGGTTTATCCTGTTGTTTTATCATTCTATTTGTCCTGTATTATTTATAGCCAAGCGCTGAGCAGAGAACAAGTCGTAAAAACTAAAACTGAACAATTTGTGATGAAATGATGGGGGAATGGTAAGTTCCACTATTTCACTATGTCTTTTAAGTGGCAGAGTCTGTAAACTATGCGCAATTTTTTGATTTTACTCATGCTTCATCTGCACTGAGTCTTTAGATTTTTGAGATATTCCACCCATGAAAGCATCACTCCGTTTAAGACTCGATCAACTTTGTGATCGTCATGAAGAGCTGACTGCATTACTCGCTGATGTAGAAGTGATTTCGGACAATAAACGTTTCCGTAAATTGTCTCGTGAACATAATGATTTAACTGAAATCACCGAAGTTTGGAGTAAGTATCGTCAAGCGGAAGAAGATATCGAAACTGCTGAAATGATGAAGTCAGATCCTGATTTCAAGGATATGGCAGAAGAAGAAATTAAAGAAAATAAGGCACTGCTGGTTGAGCTTGAAGATCAGCTGAATGTGTTGATGATTCCAAAAGATCCAAACGATGCCAATGCAGCCTATCTTGAGGTTCGTGCCGGAACGGGTGGTGACGAAGCTGCGATCTTCTCGGGTGATTTGTTCCGTATGTATAGTAAATACGCTGAAACCCAAGGCTGGCGTATTGAAGTGCTTTCTGAAAATGAAGGTGAGCACGGTGGTTATAAAGAAATCATTTGCCGGATTGATGGTGAAGGAGTTTATGGTCGCCTGAAATTTGAAAGCGGCGCGCATCGTGTGCAACGTGTCCCTGCCACGGAATCACAGGGCCGTGTCCATACCTCGGCATGTACGGTTGCGATTCTTCCAGAAGTCGATGTAGATACCACCGTTGAAATCAATCCTGCCGATTTACGTATCGATACCTATCGTGCATCAGGTGCGGGTGGTCAGCACATTAACAAAACCGATTCTGCGGTACGTATTACCCATATCCCATCAGGTGTGGTGGTGGAATGTCAGGAAGAGCGTTCACAGCATAAGAACAAAGCCAAAGCGATGGCGTTGTTAGTGTCGCGTCTGGAAAATGCCAAACGTGCAGCGGCCGATGCAGCAACCTCAGAAATGCGCCGTGATCTGGTCGGTTCAGGTGACCGTTCAGAGCGTATCCGGACTTATAACTATCCGCAAGGTCGTATGACCGACCACCGTATTAACCTGACTTTATATAAGTTAGATGCGATTATGGAAGGTGATTTAACCGAATTACTGGATAGCTTGCATCGTGAATATCAGGCCGATCAGCTGGCAATGCTTGCACAGGAAAATGGCGGCTAATGAATATTGCTCAAGCGTTAGAGATTAAAGGTGAAATTGATAGCTATGAGCGTCAAGAGGCGGCATGGCTACTTGAGCATCTTTTGGGGATTAACGCCTTAGAACTGAAACTTCGGCTTGAGCAAGAATTGACGGACATGCAGGAGCATGCTTTTCTGGAAGGACTGGCCCGCATCGAGCAGGGTGAACCACTGGCTTATGTCACCGGTTCACAGCCATTCTGGACCTTAGACCTGAAAGTGACGCATGATACTTTGGTACCGCGTCCAGATACTGAAATTCTTGTAGAAACGGTATTAAAGCTGCCGCTGGATCAACAGGCTAATATTGTTGATTTAGGTACGGGAACGGGGGCAATTGCGTTGGCACTGGCGAGTGAACGTCCGCAGTGGCAGGTCATGGCGACTGATATTTATGCGCCTACTTTAGCGGTTGCGCAGGAAAATGCGCTTCGGCATGGTCTCATGCAGGTGAAATTTGCCTGTGGTACCTGGTTTGAAGCACTGGATCAGCAGCAGTTTGATTTAATTGTCTCAAATCCGCCATATATTGATCCAGAAGATGTGCATATGCAAAAGCTCAAGTCTGAACCTGAGCGTGCGCTGATTGCAGATCACCATGGCATGGCAGATATTGAAACCATTATCCAGCAAGGCCAGGACTGGCTCAAACCAGAGGGCTGGATTGTGCTGGAACATGGTTATGACCAAGGTGAGGCTGTTCGTCAAATCTTTGAGCAGCAGGGTTTTGAGCAAATCCAGACCATCAAGGACTATGGCGGCAATGATCGGGTCAGTTTAGCCCAAAAATCTGCTTAATCTTCTATATAGCGCTGTACGGCTTTTGCTAGATTGGGATTGCCGTATTTTTCCAGCCCATTAACTACGCTTAAGGCATCGACTTTTTCCCGGTTCTGGCTGAGTTTAAATTTGCCCGTGATCTCGGTGATCTGAATTTCAATACCCACAATTCCTTGCAGTTGCTGAGTAATGTATTCGGCAGGTGCATCGGACATTTTCCATGGAACAGGCTGATTGGCTTCATGTGTCCGTGTCAGCTTTGCCAAAATGCCGCGTAATGCTCTTTCATCAGATAAGAAATTAATTTTACCTTTGACATGTACCACCTGATAGTTCCATGTCGGTACATGCTGATGGTGCTGTTGTTTGCTGGGATACCAGTTCGGTGAAATATAACCCTGTTCACCGTAAAAGATAATCAGGACTTCTGTGCCATTTGGGATTTGCATGTGTAATGGATTATTTCTGGCAATGTGCGCAAGCAGTGTCGCCGTTTGATTTTGTTCATCTGGTATCAGCTTAAAAGGCAAATGATTGGCATCCAGACCTTCGCTACTGTGGCTGATAAGCGTTGCAAACGGATAATCCTGAATCAGTTGATAAAGTTTTTGAGGGTCTTTTTCTTCAAATATTTCAGGAAGGTACATAGTTTGATTCCTTTTACTCATCGACGCGGTTACGTCTGTTTTTCTGCAAGGGTGAGCTTTTCCGGTAACTGCCCGGACTCACACCGCTCCACTTTTTAAAGGCACGATGAAAAGCGCTGGGATCATGAAAGTTCAGATCGTCGCTAATAGTCTGAATCGAGTCGTCTGTCTTGCTCAGTCGTTCAATGGCGATATCACAGCGTATGTCATTTTTCAGTTGCTGGTAGCTGACACCTTCCTGTTTTAAACGGCGCTGGATGGTCGCAGTCGACATATTCAACTGTTGGGCAATATCTTTCAGTTCTGCCCATTCTGAAGGTGCTTGCAGCAGTAATTGTCGGCGTATTTGCAGGCTCAGTGAATTTTCATTCTTGAAACGTACGATCAGGTTGTAAGGGGTATGTCTCAGGAAATCATTGAGCGCCTGTTTGTCTTTTTTGATTTTATGTTTCAGATAATGTGCATCGAATTCTATGCTGTTTTGTGCGGCATGAAACTGGATATTTTCACAGAAACGGACACGATAATCCTGTAGCTCAACAGGTGGATGGCATCTAAAGCTCATTTTATGAAAATGGATACGTTGATCGCTCAGCCAGCACATCAAGCTGTGGACCAGCATCAGAAAGGTTGAATAGGTAAACATCCGCTTCGGTTGTTCACGATCATGCAGGACCAGATAGGCCTTATTGCCTTTTTGAACCAGTTCACCGCGAATATCGTCCAGAATCAGGGCCAAAAACTTGAGAATTTCTTTAATGGCCTGTTCCAGATTCTCTGTATTAAAGGCAAGTTTTGCCAGTAATTGATAGCTGCCACGGCGCATGGGATGGGTATCCATGCCGAGAAACTCATCATTCATGCTTTCTGCCAGCTCCACCCATAATTGGGCACACTGGGTAACGGGAACGCGTGCTTTGCCTGAGCTTAACAGTTCAGCTGAAATGCCTGCCCGATTGGCAATACTGACAATATTTAAGCCGCGACTCGCAGCAACGCTTAATGCTTCCCGAATTAAAGCATTTGAAATTGTATCCTTGGCCGCATTAAGATCGGGATTGTGGTTTTTGGTCATAGGCACATGATATACAGGAGAATAAATAGATCGACTGCTCAAAAGTCGCATTCAATTTGCTACTTTTTGAAATTGTATCGGAAAAAAGTTGCCTTTAGGCTTGGTTATAAAAATTTATATCTTTAATTTGATAGGAAACGTAAATGAAAATTCAGGGAAAACATTTTGTTATTACAGGCGGTGGCTCTGGTCTAGGTGCGGCAACAGCTGAATATTTAGTTGAAAAAGGTGCGTCAGTCACCTTGGTTGACATGAATGTTGAAGCGGGAGAACAACAGGCACAGGCATTGGGAGCTCAGGCAGAATTTGTAAAACTGGATGTGACCGATGAAGCTGCTGCGGAACAGTTTTTTAAAGATGTACTTGCCAAACATGGCAGTGTTTATGGCCTGATCAATTGCGCCGGCATTGGCCCCTCTGCAAAAGTTGTGGGTAAAGAGGGCGTGCATGATCTGGCGATGTTCTCGAAAACCTTACAGATTAATGTCACAGGGACATTTAATATGCTGCGCTTTGCAGCGGATGCCATGAGCAAGAATAGCGTTGCGGAAGGCGATGAAGATCGCGGGGTGATCGTCAATACAGCTTCGGTGGCTGCTTTTGACGGGCAAATCGGGCAAGCGGCCTATTCTGCTTCGAAAGGTGCTGTTGTCGCGATGACCTTGCCGATTGCACGTGAACTGGCCCGTCATGCCATACGGGTCATGACCATTGCGCCGGGCATCATGGAAACCCCGATGTTAAAAGGTTTACCACAGAACGTACAGGATGCGTTGGGCCAAATGGTGCCGTATCCTTCACGTTTGGGTCGTCCAGAAGAATTTGCACGCTTGGTGGCCCATATCGCCGAGAATTCATATCTGAATGGCGAGGTGATTCGTCTGGACGGTGCGATTCGTATGGCACCAAAATAAGCCTTGCTAACAGGATTCAATCACGCCATAGAACAGTTGTGGACTTCGCCTTCACAACTGTTTTTTCTTTTTTCGCTCAAATTTTATATGGTCTGTGAACAGCTTTGCTTCTAAGGTAATAGACCGTGGCTTGATAAAAATAAATATACTAAAAGGATTGATATGACATATAGATTGATTCTCTCCGCATGCTTGGGTCTGTGTCTGAGCGGTTGTGTTGGCAATATGAATCCAACGGGTGGAAATTCAACACCGAATTATCCCTATTACAAAACCCGTGAAGCCCGTGTGGTGAAAAAAATTCTGGTCCCTGCAGGTACTACACTGGTCTATGACACCCAGTTTTTAAAGGAAGGTGAACAAGATAAGATCATGCCTGAGGAGAAACTCACCGATATTCGTTTTCCGGAAGATCAACCCATGCGCTGGGGCGGTGTGCCTGTCAGCATGATTTCGAAATTTTTTAATTCAGAGATGCACGGCTTTTCTGTTTATGCCGACTTTCAGCAACTGGATGACAGTCAGCGCAGTCGATTTGCCCAATTGTGGCAGAGTTGCGATGATGATCTCGGGATTACTGTCAAAGATACCAGCGACTGGTCTTTTAACAAGGCCAATATTGCGGATGTAGAAAGTTGTAGTGTCAATTATCAACGTTATTTTAAGCATAACCAGAAACAGCAGCAGTTCCTGGATACCTTGTATCGTGAAATGATGAAAGCTGAATAAACAACACAGGCAATGCTGAAAATCATTGCCTGAGCTTTTGCCGATTATTTGGCTTTGACTTCATCACCAATCAAATAAAAGGTGCCGCCTGCAATATAGTGCAGACTACGTAATTCTTTTGCAGCGTCCTGAAAATGCCAGTGCCCATCACGAAACACGCGAGAATCTGCCCAGGCTGCAACCACAGCGCCAATAAATAAATCGTGTGCTTGCTGATTATGTGGCTCCGGAATCACTTTACATATCAACCATGCCAGACTACCTGTGACCAGCGGGACAGGAAAAGCGTCCTGATAAAACAGTTCGGTTTTGCAATCTGCCAGTTTAGTGGGCTGGTCAAATTTACTAATCGTACCGAGTTGGTGCACCATATCAATTTGCGCGTAACAGGGCACTTGTAGCGCAAAGTAGCCGCTTTGTTCAACCAGTTGACGGGTCTTGGTGCTTTTATCAAGCACAACAGTGACCTTGGCTGGGCTAAGTTCCAGTGCACATGCCCATGCTGCTGCCATGACATCCGTATCCTGCTCATGTTGCGCCGACACCAGTACGGTTGGGCCGTGGTTGAGTAGACGATAGGCTTTGGAAAGTTCAACGGCGGTAATATGTTGGGCACTCATACGCGATCCAGAAAGGAGATAACACAGATTATTGTTGCATAATCTCTGAGGGAGTAAGGTTTATTTTTACGGTATTTATAACGTTAAACGCAACAAAAATGGAAGCGTGATTCAGATTTTCCGGTCTAGAACATTCAGGCAGACAATTCATTACCATAGCTATCACGGCTTATATTCTTATGCGGTAGTCCAGATGAGCACAGCCCTTATTGCAGCTTTGCGCATGTACATTCATCGGAATTTTATCAATCAGTCGTAATTTTGGCCTGAACTGTTATGATTTTGGCGCAGTTTGCTTTAGTCTAAAAATTAAATAATATACAAGGAGGGGAAATTTTACATTGTTTTTGTATGGTAGGAATGATTCCACATACAAAAGTATAGGACTAACACTTTGTAATAAAAATGAAAAATGCTCGGAGCAAAAACGTGAAAAAGAAATATTTAAATGCTATGGCGTTAATGGCAGGCATGTTTGTGAGTAGTGGTACCGTGGTTCATGCAGGTTTATTTGATTTTCTATCACCCAAGGCCTCATGGCAAAACTGTAATGTGAACGGTTGCTCAGTCGGCGGTAGTACGAACGTCACTTCCAGTTATGCCAAAACCAAGTATCCGATTTTGCTGGCGCATGGTATGGCCGGCTTCTCGGCGGTTGGCCCATTGCAATACTGGAACGGGATTACTGAAGATCTGGTTGGAAACGGGGCCAGTGTATTTGTGGCACAGCAAGCTTCTTTTAACTCATCGGAAGTACGTGGTGAACAGCTACTGTTACAGGCAAAACAGGTATTGGCAATTACCGGTGCTGAAAAAATCAATTTAATTGGCCATAGTCATGGCTCTCAATCGGTTCGTTATGTGGCAAGCTTATTGCCGAATAAGATTGCTTCAGTAACAGCAGTAGGAGGTCCAACCAAAGGTTCAGATGTCGCTGATGTGGTCGATTCAGTGGTGAAATCACCTGTTGGTCCAGCACTTGCACCGGTTATTGCAGCAGGCGTAAATGCGTTCTTCTCTTTGGTCGGCATTGGCTCAGGTCATTATTATGATCAGGATGCGCTTGCAGGGTTAAACTCACTGACCACCAACGGTTCTGCAGACTTTAACCAGCGCTTCCCGGCAGGTGTACCAACCACAGCCTGTGGATCAGGTGCCGAGCTGGTGAATGGTGTTCGTTATTATTCGTGGAGTGGTACCAGCCCGTTTACCAATGCGGCTGATCCGATGGACTATGCGTTAACGGCAACTTCTTTACTCATTTCAGGTGAAAATGATGGCTTGGTACCGCGTTGTTCGAGCCATTTAGGCACGGTCATTCGTGATAACTATGCATTTAACCATTTGGATGAGGTGAATCAGGTATTAGGTTTGGTCGGTTTCTTGCAAAATCCGGTTACGCCGTTCCGTGCACAAGCCAACCGTTTAAAAAATCAGGGGCTATAATCAATGCGCTAAAGGGGCATCTGTGCTCCTTTAGCCAGGATGATTTTAAAAAAGGATCAATAGAGCAAGGGATGATGAACGGTAAATTTTTAAATAATAAAACCATCAGTTTGTGTGTCATTATCGGTTTATTGCTGATATTGGCTTTGATTTACTGGATATTTAAACCAGATACTCAAGCGGTTCCACATCCTTTAGGGCAGCAGGCTCAACAACAGTCCGCACAAAGCAATATTGCAGGCGGTGCTACACAAGATCATCAAAAGGGAAAATTACCTGTTCTGGCGGCTTCATTACAAGGCACCGAAATTGATTGTCCAATTCAGGTGGATGGCAACGGTAAACTGATACTGACGGTTGGTATCCGTAGCTGTTTTGATTATTTTTTTTCTAGTCTGGGTGAAAAAACAGAAACTGAGCTGATCGCTGATATTCGTCAATATCTGACTGCGACATTACCAGAGACGGCTTCAGGTTATGCCATTTATTTGTTGGATCAATATGTGGCGTACAGCCATACCCTCAAAAATTTAAAACCCAATGGTAATTTTAAAACGGGTGATATTGAGAGCTTTCAGAAAGTTCTTGATCAGATGTATAAAGTCCAGCAGCAGTTTTTTAATGCGGCTGAGATCAATGCCTTGTTTGGTAATGAACGTAAGCTGAACCAGTTTAATATTGAGCAGATGCGTATTCATGCCAATAAGACTTTAACGGCACAGCAAAAAGCAGTTGAACTGGCAAAGTTGATCGATCAACTACCTGCCACCATGGCGGATGGTGTTCGGGTTTCCATGCAATTTGCTGAATTACAGCAATTGACCCAGGAAATCCGTGACAAAGGTGGCTCTGCGCAAGAGCTACGCAACATGCGTGAAAGTTTATTGGGGCCAGAGGCTGCAGACCGTCTGGAAAAGGTTGATCAGGAAGAGGCTGGCTGGCAAACACAGGTCAATGGATATCTGGCTGAGCGTGACCAGATTTTAAAAAGTAATGCGAGTGATGCCAGTAAACAGCAGTCGATTAACCAGTTAAGAACTCAGTCTTTTGCCAGCAAGGAAGAGTTATTGAGAGCGCAATCTTATGAAATGATGCATGATCGCAAATGAAATAGCTTGTTTGAATAACCTGTATTGAAATCAGCCATTCAAGATAGTGGTTTGAGGTTAGAGAGAATTTTATAGAGCCTAAAGCAGTTTAGGCCCTATACAAATAATAGGCTTAGTTAAGTTGGCAGAATCAACATTCCACTTTATCTTTTATAGGGAAGTCATTCTAACGAGTATTTAAAAAGTCTTCGATCAGTTCGGCGGTCTGTTTCGGTTGCTCTAAATTAATATTATGGCCTACATTTTTAAAAGCAATAAATTTGGCTTTAGGATAGGCCGCTTGAAGTTTGTTTTGATGCTGGATGCCGAACAGTTGGTCCTGATCACCCCATAAGATCAGCATTGGAGCGGACATCAGCTTTGCGGCATTGCTCAAATCTCCATACATGGCTCCACTCAATACACCTTTCCATACATGCAGCGGTACAACTGCGCTCTCCTGACTTAATATTTCTTCAAGTTTTGAATCAATCGGATTGGGGTTCCATCTCCATTCCTGCATAAACTTTCCATGGGGATCAATCGGCGTACGCAATGTTTGAATATTATCCCATAGCCAATTGCCTGGCCCATTTATTCCAATATTCAGTGTAGAAGACATCAGGACGACTTTATTGACGCGCTCTGGATAAGCCGTAGCCAATACTTGAGTCGTTAAAGAACCTAATGAATGCCCAACGACGTCGGCTTTGGCGATTTTTAATTTTTTAAGAAACAGGTTGGCATCACTGGCTAAATCTGTATAGGCATAACAGCATGCAGGCGCGCCAGATTGGCCATGGCCACGTAAATCAATCGCATAAACATGTCTGTTTTTGAGATAGGGCATGATTAAAGACCAAGTGCGGCTGCTGTCGGTATAGCCGTGTATGAATAATAACGGTTTACCGTCAGTATTACCTGCTTCGATATAAGACAGGTTAATGCCATTATCGAGGTGTATTTTTTTCTTGGCATGTACCCATTGTTCTTGTGTAGGGATTGGAATTATTTTTGCACTGCAATCAAATGCCAAAAATAGCAAGATTAAAAAGGCAGTATTCCTAAGCAAAAACATATATCGACTCCATGATGGTCTTAAAATGGTTCTTTATTACAGAAATTGAGAGGAGGCTTGTCAATTGGAGCAGAGGCGTTGAACTGGGATATCAGCTGTTTAAGACGGAATAATTCCGTGCTGGATACAACTGGATTGAGGAACACACAATAATTTTCTATCTCTGTTAGGCTCTTGTTTTTAAATAACTAAATATGATTTTAAAAGAAGTGTGACAAGTTGACGTTAAGATGGCTTACCCAGGTGATATAGCGAGGTGGTCCCAATTCTATCTACTTTAGTAGACGTGGAACAATGGAATGAACTGTTAATAAAAATGTATTTTGCAGTCATTAATCTTTTTAGTTTCATTAAAACAAGTCGAAATTAGCGAGATAAAAATAAAGCTGCGCCAACAGAAAACTGTTTGAGATAAAATTTACTACTTTCCTCCATCCTTCCATCGACTTAGAATCAGCATTCCCTTGAACAAAGAAGTAAAGCCACGTGTCAGACCATTTAGAAAACGAATTTGAGCTAAGCAATGAGGAAATGCATCTCTATAGCCGTCAGATTTTACTGGATGGTTGGGATCTCGAGGCACAAGAACGGCTAAAACTTGCCAATGTACTGATCATCGGCGCAGGGGGGATCGGCTGTACCAGTGCCGAACTGTTGGCACGTGCCGGGGTAGGTAAAATTACGATTATCGATGCAGATACCATTGAGATCAGTAATCTGCAACGACAAATTGCATTTACCTCTAATGATTTAGGCCGATACAAAGCTGAAATATTGGCAAAACATCTCCAAGCCATTAATCCACATATACAGGTCAATTATCAAAATATACGTTTCGATGCAACAAATGCGGATGAACTCGTACAGCATCAGGATGTAGTATTAGATGGTTGCGATAATTTTACCACCCGTTATCTGGTCAATACAGTGTGTAAAAAGCATCAGGTCCCGTTAATCAGCGCTTCAGCCATTGGCTTTGAAGGGCAAATGTTTATGGTGGAGGCAGATTCGGCCTGTTATGAATGCTTATTTCCAAAAGAAGAGCATGCTAATGAAGGGTTACGCTGTGCCGAGTCTGGCGTATTGGCAACTACGCCTGTAATGATAGCGTCATTACAAGCACATCACACTTTGCTGTTTTTAGGATTAGGTTTAACCCCACTGAAGCAAAAACTGTTGCTCTGGAATGGCTTAAACCTGTCGCAACGCATTCTTAAATTTGAAAAAGATGCAAATTGTCCAGTTTGTCAGGCAACTTGATCGGTAAAATGAGCAAAATTTGCTAAACTAATGCCATCTGTGAGGCAAGAAAGATTATGAAAAGAAATATTTTATTCGATGGATTACGCTCTGTTGCACGTATCGGTGAAACAGTGGTGGTTGCAGCACAAGCAGGTGTGAAATATGCAACTGAGAAACCAAGCAATGCCAAACTCATGCGTGAAACCTTTGAGTCGCTTGGTTCGACTTATATCAAGCTGGGTCAGTTTATTGCCAGTACGCCGTCTTTATTCCCGCGAGAATATGTGCAGGAGTTTCAGGGCTGTCTAGATCAAACACCAACTTTACCGTTTAGCTATATTCAAAAGGTTTTGGCAGAAGAGTTCGAAGGTCGCAACCTCAATGAAATTTTCAGTTTTATTGATGAAAAACCATTGGCGTCTGCCTCAATTGCACAGGTGCATCCGGCCAGACTGGTCACCGGTGAAGATGTGGTTTTAAAAGTGCAGAAGCCGGGTGTGGAAACGATTCTGTATACCGATCTGAATGTCGTGCACTGGGCAACCAAATTACTGGAAAAAGCCGTGCCAAAAATCAAGTTTGCATCGCTTTCCGAAATTGTGGATGAGATCAAGACACGGATGGTGCGTGAAGTTGATTTTATTGAAGAAGCCCAAAATCTGGATGACTTTATCCAGTACCTGAACATTTCAGGCAATCAGGCTGCGACTGCACCCAAAGTGTATCATCAGTTTTCGACCCGTCGTGTACTGACCATGCAGCGTTTATATGGTGTGCCATTAACCGACTTTGATGTGGTTAAGCAGTATGCCAAAGATCCTACCCAAGTCCTGATTACAGCCATGAATACCTGGTTTGGTAGCTTGATGTTGTGCAAGAGTTTCCATGCAGACTTACATGCCGGTAACCTAATGCTGCTGGAAGATGGTCGTATTGGCTTTATCGATTTCGGTATTGTCGGTCAGTTAAAGCCGGAAGTCTGGACGGCATGTATGGCCTTTATGGACGCGTTACAGCATACCAACTATGTGGCAATGGCTGAGAATATGCTCAAGATGGGGATGACCCACCAGAAAATTGATACTCAGGTATTGGCAGATGATCTGGAGCGTTTGTTTAGTGGCGTATTGCTGGCAGATCCACAAGAAATTCTGAGTTCGAATCCGGCTGATCTGAATGACATCATGATGGATATGGTGGCTGTGGGTGAACGTCATGGCATCAAATTCCCGCGTGACTTCGCGTTATTATTCAAGCAAATGTTATATTTTGATCGTTTCATGCGTGTTCTCGCACCTTATACCGATATTTATGCTGACCAGCGTTTGAAAATGGTTCACAATATTGAACCTGCTTCGTTTTTAAAGCATTAATTTATTTATCGGTTCAATAGGTCATTATGGATGCCATTATCATTGAAGGGCTAAAGGTGGATACGGTCATTGGCTGTTTCAACTGGGAACGCCAGATTATTCAACCTTTAATGCTAGATCTCACCATTCATAATGATCTATCCCAGGCTGCACACTCGGATGAGCTGGAAGACACGCTCAACTATGCTCAAATTTGCGAGCTTGCAGCTCAAGTCATTCAAGAGGCGCAACCCAAATTGATTGAGCATGCTGCTCAACTGGTGCTTGAGTGTCTGTTTATCACTTTTTCTTCGATCGAATCGATCAGTATCACCATTCGCAAACCCGCCATTATTGCTCAAGCTAATGCAGTAGGAATTCGCCTTGAACGCAACAGAAACAATTTTTGCGCTCGCACTGGCGAGTAATCTTCAGCAGCAACAAAATTTCACTTTTGCTTATGAGCAGATTGCCCAGCTCGGTAGAGTGGTGTTTTCTCCGATTTATGAAATTCCTTGTCGGGATGGAATCGGGGCAGATTACTGGAACTCGGCATGTCTGTTAAGCAGTCAACTCGGCATTGATGAAGTTATCGAATTGCTTAAAAGGCTGGAACAGCAATCGGGACGGATTCGTCCATCACACCAGATCACGCTAGATATTGATGTAATTGCCTGGGGAAAGGATTTAGACACTATGCAGTTTAATCCTAAGAAGTTACCTCTGGCGCTGGATGTGAAAATTCCTTTATTTGATTTATGGCCACATGCTGATTTAAGCTATGATCAAAAGATAAGCTATCCTGTCATTACAATGTAATTTGTTTGAATGTAATCTCATAATAATTAGGACCATTGTTCATGAAAAGTATTTTAATTTTATCGGCTTTGACGGTATTACTTTCTGGTTGTGCAGCCATGAGTGTTGAGCAATGTAAAACGGCCAATTGGTTGAGTGTGGGTGAAAAAGACGGTTCGGCCGGGCATGAATCACGTTTAGATAAGTATTATTCTTCTTGCCAGAAAGCCAATATTGTTCCCAATCAAAGCCTGTATGAAAAAGGCTATCAACAAGGTCTGGGCTATTACTGCCAGCCTGAGAATATCTTTAGTGAAGCCTTGGATGGACGGGGTGATTACAGGGTTTGTCCGGCGGAAAAGCGCCAGACTTTACGACCTTATTATCAGGCTGCCAATGAATATTATCTGGCTGACGCGGAATTCAGTCGCTCACAGAGTGAGATGAACCGTTACTTAAAGGAGCTGGAGCGTACTGATCTATCCTCTAAAGTCCGGGATGATTATAAGAAGCGTTTATATGATCTTCGTATCAATAGCAGCAGTGTCCAGTCACGTTATCATAATGCGGTCCGCAATATGGAGCGCTTTAAGGCTGAACATGGCCTCAATTAAGTTGCAAGTATCTTGCTCTCATACGCCTGTGATTTTGGTCACAGGCGTTTTGCTTTGTGAATTAAACATTTAAATTACAGACCCATGTCCAGATCAATGTTTAAATATTCAATTGAATCAACCGCAAGGGATGCAGCATGCACATCAAATTTATTACGGTTGGAGTGATGGCCTATGTAGTCATGAACTCCGCTTATGCCATTGATGCCAAATATAGAGAACAACTCGAACGTTCAGGCTGTACGCAAATCAGTGAAGCGCAAGGCTGTGACATCAATAAGACCGCAGAAGAAAATATCAAGGCTGGCTTTAGCATACCCGATGCAGTTGCAACACCGGAACCTGCGGTCAATCAACCGCAATGGATTGCTGAAAGATCAGATGGCTCGACCTTGGCAACCATCCGAATTGACCCGCAGCAACGTGTCTGGGTGAACGATACCCGGGTGGCAGCCACTCAGAAAAATGGTCAGTTTGAGTTTAGACAAGGCAAGATTAACTATACGATTTTTACTGATCTGGAAAAGCAGCCACAAAGTTTCTGGTCGGACCGTTATTCAACAGATAAAGGAAAAATTGTGTTTCGCTGATCTCTGATGAAGCGTTTTTATGAAGATTTTAAAATAAAAAGGGAATTACAAATTCATAATTCCCTTGAATGATTTATAGATAATAACTGGTTTTTGTCATTAATTTTGAAATCGCGGTCATGGTAATCCGTACAGGCACCGGTAAATCCACACCACCTGCATTCAATGCGGTATCCCGATGATGCAACTCATCTTCATTCATCTGCTCAAGGATTTTGCGGGAGCGGTCATCATGCGCTGGCAATTGCTGAATATGTTCCTGTAAGTGCTGGCTGACCTGACGTTCAGTCTCTGCAACAAAACCTAAACTGTATTTATCACCTGCAATCCCTGCAATTGCACCCATGCCATAAGACAAGCCGTACCAGATCGGGTTCAAGACACTGGTATGGCTATCCAGTTCTTTTAAACGATCTTCACACCAGGCCAGATGATCCTGTTCTTCAATTGCAGCCTGCTGCATTTCTTCACGCACGTGAGGCAGTTTTGCAGTCAATGCCTGCCCGTGATAAAGCGCCTGGGCGCACACTTCGCCGCTATGGTTAACACGCATCAAGCCTGCAACATGGCGTGCATCGCTGACACACAGCTGTGAAGGTTCATCGCTGGCTGGATTGGCGCGTTGGGCACTGGTCGCGCCCGGTACCAGACTACGTAAAGCCTGATCAAAAGAATTAATAACTTTATCGAGACCTGTGTATTGACGCATATATTAATCCTCTAGAGTATTGGGCGCATTTTGCAGTAACGGTTTGAGTCGTTTTAATAACCAGAACGAAAAAATTGCGCTTAAAACAGCAGTAATAGTGAATAAGATCTTAATATCAATTTTTAAAATGCTTAAGATTAAAATTGAAAAAATTGCCGAAGAGACCATAAATACAGCATTCAGGATATTGTTTGCTGCCACCACACGCGCCCGATGAGAACGTGGTGAATAGGCCTGCATCATGGCATAAAGCGGTACGATATAAAAACCGCCACTGATGCCCAATAGGGTCACGGCAAGCATCACATGATAGTAAACTGCACCTTGGCTAAACATATCTTTCAACGTCAGTAGATCACCTGTACGTTCAGGTACAAACGCTAGACTGGCAGCGAGATAAAGGGCAAAAACCGTCAGGCCAATTGCGCCATAGGGCACCATCTTGATATTGATCTCTGTACCGCCAATGCGTCGGCATAACAGAGAGCCGACACCAATTCCGACCGAGAAGAAGGTTAACAGCAGACTGACCACATTTTCTGAAGCATGTAAATTTTGCTGTGTCAGTTGCGGAATCTGGGTCAGGTAGGTTGCACCATAGAACCAGTACCAAGAATTACCTAACAGAATCACAAACACAACCGGGATGCTTTTGGCATAGCCAATGGTCTGGAAACTGGTGCGGAAAAAGTTCCAGTCAATTTTTAAATCAGGTGCAGCAACTTTTTGCGGCAGGATAAAACGGCTACATAAATAGCCTAAGCAAGCAATAGTCACCACAGTTACGCTGATCCAGAGCAGGTTGCCTTCAGAAGAAGCAATTACCGCACCGCCAAGAATCATGCCCAGTAAAATCGCGATCGATGTACCTGACTGGAATAAGGCATTACCAGACATTAGCTCTTGTGGCTTTAAAATCTCAGGTAAAATGGCATATTTGATCGGCCCGAAACAGGTGGAATGCGTTCCCATCAAAAACAGCGCAAATAACAATAACCACAGATTGCCCAGCAAGAAACCTGCAGTACCAATCAGCATAATGACGATTTCTAATATTTTAATGAAGCGAATCAGTTGGGAACGTTCATATTTATCTGCAATTTGCCCGGCTGTAGCCGAAAAGAAAAAGTAAGGCAGAATAAACAGTAACGCTGCTAAATTATTTAAAGTACTGACTGGCGCACTTTGTTGTTGTATCCAGCCATAAGTGATGACCAATAAGAGCGCTTGTTTATAAACATTATCATTCAGTGCTCCAAAAAATTGCGTGAAAAACATCGGTGCAAACCGACGTGATGTCATTAAGCGCTCATCTTGTTTCATCGTGTGTTCACTTCATTGTGTTTTATAAAAAAATGTGACGAACTGTAAAAATGTGATGAAATGCATGTATGATATCCCTGTCTGATTGGATGAAAAATCAAAGATTTGAAGTTATTTCAGCCATCAAAAACGATAAATTAAAAAATAAGTTTAGAGTTCTACATGCCATCTAAATCGAAGTTTAAACAGTCAACACTGGTTCATTCTATGCATTTAATCTTTAAAATGCAGGGTTTTCCTAAACTTATTTGTAGCGGTTTCTTAATTAGTTCTTGTATATCAGTTGCTTGTGCACAAGAGCAAATTCCGGACTCGCCTGAAAATCAGACAGCGGATCAGACTGAGCCACAGGCGGATGCAGCAGCTGCACTGATGAAACAACGGCAAGCGCTTCTCAATAGCCCGGAGAATCCGTTGTCTGTGCAGGACAGTTTGTCTGCCTTAAAACATCAGGAGCAGGCGGCCAACCAGATTGACGAGTTAAAACCAATTCAGCTCGACGATAATCTGGAAGATCTGCCGGTGATTCCGGTGGATCAAGGCATGGCCAATGAAATCTTCCGTGTAGCAGAAGATGCAAAAAACGAAGCAAAAAATTATCGTGACAATACCGCCAAAACACCTGAAGTTTCGGTGAGCGATGTTTCTCAAACCGAACTGACCGAGATTAAAAGTGCACCCGTCAATATTGACAAGTTAATGCACGACATTCAGACCGACAGTAAAATTGTTGTTGAAGCCAACGAGGCCGGCCGGACCTTACCTGAATTTCAGACCCAAACTGAGCAGGATGCTGAAAAAGAAGGTTTCTTTAAACGTATCTGGCATCGGTTCCGTCCAGAGAATTTGCTTAATCCAGATAAGGTGCCACGTATTACCGCCGATGTGACAGGTGCACCACCTGTTCTGGCCGCAAATATCAAGGCCAAATTATCCAGCTTTACACAGGAATCTTTTGAAGAGTTCAATGTCGCCTTACCGCAATTGCGTGCTTTAACCAATCAGGCAGCACAGGCTGTCGGTTATTACAATGCCACTTACACCTTTGTCAAAGAAAGTGACAACAAGGTCAAGGTGATTGTGGTACCGAATGAACCGGTAAAAATCAAAGAACAAAATATCGAATTTACCGGTGCAGGGGCTAACATTCCGCAGTTCCAGGTCATTAGTTTGATTCCGGAACAAGATGAAGGTGATATTTTTAACCACGGCAAATATGAAGAAACCAAGAACAAAATTACCACAGTCGCCTCAGATAACGGTTATTTTGATGCGTTCTGGCGTCTGCATGACGTGAAGATCAGCCAGCCGGAAAAGACCGCCGATATTAACCTGAAATATGAAACCGGTGAGCGTTACAAACTCAAGAAAGTCGAATACCGGATGAGTGATCCGAGCAAGCCATTGCCTTTGACCCAAAAAGTGCTAGATAGTCTGGCACCGTGGAATGAAGATGATGATTATGCCTTCTGGCGTGTAAATGCCCTGGCAAATAACTTAACCAATACCCGTTATTTTAACTATACGCTGGTGGATACCATCAAGCCGGATGCTATCCAGCCTCCGCTGGAGTTGCCGCCGGATCTGCAAGCTTTGGTCGACCAGCAACGTATTGAACAGTCCCAGCTGTTAAATAGCCAGCAAAAGGCGGATCTTGCCCGTGCGAAAATTACCTCTGCTGAAGAAGTCACTCAGGATGTTGTAGATGAATCGCAATTCTCGGGGGCCGAACAGGCACAGAGCTATTCGTTAGCCCGATCAATGCCGATGCCAACACATGAGGATGATGACGAGACACGTCAGAAGCAGGAACAACAGGCGCGTATTGACCAGAAGATTCCGGTAGTGGTGACCTTAAATGCCGATCGTTTAAATAGTTTAGAGACTGGTATCGGTTATGGGACTGATACCGGCGCCCGTATCCGTACCCAGTACCGTCGTGCCATTGTCAATAAATATGGTCATTCTTTCGATGCCAACGTGGAAGTATCTGAAATCCGCCAGTCGATTGATGGCCGTTACAGCATTCCTTATAAGCACCCGTTAAATGACTATTTTAACCTTGTGGGTGGTTATGAGCGGGAAACGCGGGATGATATTGGTCCAGATGTTAACTTGCTGGTGGAATCTGCAGTACTGGGTGGTGAACGTGTCATCAAAAATCCGTTGGGTGACTGGCAACATACCTTTGGCTTACGTTACCGTCTAGACCGTTTAACCAAAAAAGGCGATGTCGATATCGATGAGTTACCGGATGCCTTCAAGGTTTCCGGAATTGATTCGGAACAAGAGTCTTTGCTGTTGGGATACGAGGCTTCTAAAACCAATAGTAATACCCGTTTGAATCCAACCCGTGGCTTTAAACAGACCTATAAAGTTGAACTGGGCACAGAATCGCTGCTGTCTGACGCCAATATGGCGATTGTGAGTGCCGGCTGGCGCTTTATTTATTCACTGGGTGAAAATGACAATCACCAGTTTGTCGGTCGTGGCGATGCCAGCTATATTTTTACCGATGACTTTAATAAAGTACCTTATAACTTGCGCTTCTTTACTGGTGGGGATCAGTCACTACGGGGCTTCGACTATAAGAGCTTATCACCAGAAGAAAATGGCTATAAATTGGGTGGACAGGCTTTAGGGGTTGGCTCACTTGAATATAACTATCAGTTTAAAGATGGTTGGCGTGCGGCCGTGTTCTCGGATTTTGGTAATGCTTATGACAAACAGTTTAGCAATCCAACAGAATATAGCGTGGGTGTCGGTATTCGCTGGAGATCACCAATTGGGCCAATTCGTCTCGATGTTGCTTCAGGTATTTCCAATGAGAATCATCCGATTCGATTACATTTCTTTATTGGTCCACAACTTTAAAAACTTTTATTTAGCCTGCTAACGCGGCAAAACAATTTCAGGTTGATTATGACGGAAGTAGAACAGCAACTGACACCTCCCGCTGGACCAAGAAAAAAACGGCACATTGGTCGTAATATTGCGCTGATCGTGCTGATCATTCTTTTGTTATTGGTCAGTTCTTTAATTGTGATGATGTCTACCGATAAAGGTAGCCGCTTTCTACTGGATCGCGTATTGCAAAGCCAGAAAATTATTAAATATGAATATGAAGGCGGTAATCTGCTCAAGGGCATTATCCTGAAAAATATTCTGGTGCAGTTACAGGCGGTAGATGTTTCTTTAGATCGGGCGGATGTCTCTTTGGGCTGGCGCGCGATTCTAAATAAAGAAGTACATTTGAGTCATGCCGATGTCCGTAATCTAAAAATTATCAATAAGAAACCACCTTCGGATGAACCTTTTGGATTCGAGCCGATCAAGCTGCCTTTTGTCTTACGGATTGATGAAGCCAGTCTGGATCATCTGCAAATCCAGACCGCAACTTCAAAAGTTGATTTTAACGATGTCTATCTGAAAGATGCCTTATGGTCTGAGACCAAGCTGGAGTTTGAAGACTCGCGCATGGATATGGGTTATCTCGCCGTCCAGAATGCTTCAGGTCATATGGATTTCAGTGGGAAATATCCTTTAAATGCCAAGGCTGATCTGATCATTCCTTCATTAAAAAGTCTGGATATCGAAACCATTAAGGTGGCAGCGCGCGGTTCTTTAGATACCTTAAGACTGGGGGTTGCGACCACCACTCCTGATTTGCTCACAGGTCGGGCGATTCTGCATCCGGTTCGTGAACATGTGCCGATGCAGGGCGAATTGTTCTTAAAAAATTATCATTTACCTCTATTGAAAGACCAGAAGCTGTTTGCTAAAGATGGTGTGGTCAAGTTTAACGGTGATATACAAAAACTGGTGTTGAATCTTGATACGGATTTAAAAGGTGAGCAGATTCCGGAAGGTAAATATACGGCACTGATGGATACCGATTTAACGCATCAGTTAAATATCCGTGATTTAAATGGCCAGCTGATGAAAGGTGCAGTGAGCCTGAACGGTATTGTAAACTGGCATGAGCATGTCACCTGGGATCTGAAAGGGCGTCTGGACCATTTAGATCCTGAAAATACCACGGTACCGCAGATCGCACAGGACTTTTTACCGCCGAAACTGGATGCCAATATCAGTTCTTCCGGTTCCTTGCAAAAAGGTCTGGCGCTGACCGCTCAAGTGGCTTTTGACAAATATGAAAGCTGGGCACTCAAGCTGGATCAGGCCGAAGAAAAAAATAACAAAGCTCAGCCTATGTTGCTGGATATTTCATGGAAAGGCATTGACCGTGCCATGCCTTATATCGGCTGGTTGAGCAGTGAAGAAGGTCATACCAATGTGGCGTTAAAAGAGGGTCAACAGGATATTTATGTTGCGACCACGGTACGTCCGCATGAACAGGGTTTATTGCCAACGGGTAAATATGAAGCGCGTTTGGATTTAAAAGACAATCTGTTAAATGTTGAAAATTTCCGTTATCTGGCTGAAAAAGCCAGTTTGTCTGGTCAGGCCAAAGTAAAATTACCAACCGAAAAGCAGCAGCTGTCTTGGCAAGCGCAGCTTAAGGCACAAGATTTTAATCCGCAAACGATTGCTGCAGCTGCACCGGTCAATGTGCTCAATGGGGAAATCAAAGCCAATGGTTTTGCCAAACCGAATCAGCAAGTGATCAAGTTTGAACAGATTGATTTAAAAGGTCAGCTGGCACAGGCCAACCAGAAAGAAACCATTGCACTGAAAGGTAAAAGTACTGCCGCTTTAATTTTCCATGATGAAAAAGCGGGTGGCGGATTCAAGAGCTTTGCAGTGGATTATGACGGTTCGCTTAACGCCTTAAATCAGGGGGATGGCTTATTAAAGATTAATGTAGCCGGAACGCCTGAATACATTAATATTAAAGAATTAAAGCACGATGGTGTCGCAGGTAAAGTATTTGCGACCGGGTCAGTGAATCTGAAAGACAAGCTGGGCTGGGATATTGATGCCTCACTGGTACGTTTCAAACCACAATATTTTGTTTCTACGGTTAAAGGTGAAGTCTCCGGGCATGTGAAAACACAAGGGGTCTGGTCAGACAAGCTGAAACGGATTGATATACGCCAGCTTAACGCAGCCGGTTTCATCAACAATAAGCCAGTTCGCGGTCGTGGTAATCTCAGCCTATTACTTGATTCAAATCAGCAAGGTTTTTTACCGCAGCAATTTGAGGCCAACGACCTATTCCTGGCTTATGCACAGAACCAGTTACAGGCTACAGGCAATGCACAAAGCTTGAGAATTAAACTCAATGCTCCTGCATTATATGAGTTATATCCGGGCTTACGTGGCCGTGCCTATGGTAGTCTAAACGTCCAGTCACAACCGCGTTTAAGAGCAACCGCGAACATGGCGGTCGACAACTTTGCCTTTAATGATCTTGTCAGTATCAAGTCATTACGTGTACAAGGTGAACTGCCAACATCTGAAACCACTCCAACCCAGTTAACGGCGACGTTAACCCAGTTACGTAACGGTAATCGTGAAATCCAGAATGCCACCGTAAATCTGGCCGGAACGCGTAAAGCGCATGTATTGAAGGTTGAAAGTAAAAACCGACAATCTAATTTCTATGTACAACTGGCGGGTGGTTTTAATCCAAACAATGACTGGTTAGGACTGGTTCAGAAAGGTAACTTTACCTCGCGTAATATCAGTCTGGTGCAAAACCAGAATGCGCCGATTATCTATACCGCAGCACAGCAGCAACTCTATATTGGACAGCACTGCTGGCAGAGTTCAAACAGTCAGCTGTGTCTGGATCAGCCGGCCCGCATCAGTAAGGCCAAAGGTAACTTCTCGCTGATTACCAAGAATCTGGATCTAAAAGACTTTACCGCCTTTATGCCAGAAGGTCTGGCGGTTACAGGACAGCTCAATGGTTATGCCAAAGCGTCGTGGGCGAACGGCAGTCATCCAAAACTGGATGCGCGTTTAGTCACACGTAAAGGTGAGATTGGTCTGGCCGCGGATGATCCGCAAGATCCTGCCACGACAGTGACTTATGATGAACTAAGCCTGATTGCCAAAAGTATCAGTGAAGGCATGTTATTCCGTGTCGATATGAAGACACCGGATATTGGAACGGGATATGCCAATGTGATTATTGATCCATTCCAGAACAATATGCCGATGCGTGGTGAAGTAGCATTTGATGATGTACAGCTCAAAGTATTCAAGCCATTTATCAAGGATGTGCGCTCAATGGCGGGCACCTTGTCCTTGGCCGGAAAAGTCAACGGTACTTTGACCCAGCCACAGATTACCGGTGAGATGCGCTTGAAAAATGGTGCGATCAGCATGATTTCACTGCCGGTCAATTTAAGCAACATCCAGCTGTATTCATCGATTCGCCAAGACTATGCCACGATTGATGGTGCATTTAACAGCGGACAAGGTGTGGGTCGCTTAAAGGGTAACTTTGACTGGAAGAATGATCCACATTTAAACCTGACTTTGAAAGGCGATAATTTGCTGGTGCGTCAGGCACCTATGATTACGGCAATTGTGAAGCCTGATCTGAGTCTGGATGTTTATCCATTTGACAAGCGTTTAAGCCTGAAAGGCACGGTGGATGTTCCGCGTGCGCGTATTTCCATGCCAGAAACCTCTGAAAGTGTCGTCAATCTTTCACCGGATGTGCGTGTAGTACAACAGGGACAAGATTTGCTGGCTACCCTGAAAGCGGCTAAGCCTTGGGATATTCGTGCAGATATGACCGTGACACTTGGAAATCAGGTGATCTTCCAGGGCTTCGAAAGTACCATTCCACTGGTTGGACGTTTGCATTTATCTCAACGTGGTCTGGAAACAGCCATGCGTGCCAATGGTGCCATTGGTGTCAGCCAGAAAGTCAAGATCGAAGCCTATGGTCAAAGCCTTGACCTGAATCGTGCGATTGCGCGTTTTAACGGACCGTTGGCAAACCCGACACTGGATATTGATGCCAATAAACCGGTTCAGGGCAGCATGGTCGGTGTCCGTGTTACAGGTACTGCAACCGTGCCGAATATTCAGATTTATAACGATGCTGGCTTATCTGAACAGGAAGCATTGAATGCCTTATTGACTGGCCGTATTAATGAAGGTAACAGCGGTTTAAGTAATACTGAGGGCTTTAAGTCGGATGTAAACAATACCATTGCTGCCGCAGGGATCAGTATGGGCTTGGGTGGTACACGTGCTTTGACCAACCAGATTGGCCGAACCTTCGGGTTAAGTGGTCTGGCGCTGGATGCACAGGGTACCGGTGATGATACGCAGGTCAGCCTGACAGGCTATATCACGCCAGATCTGTTTATTCGTTATGGTATTGGTGTGTTTACCCCAGTGAACAAGTTGACCTTGCGTTATCAGATGAACCGCCGTTTATATCTGGAAGCAAGTCAGTCCTTAGAACGTGCAATTGACGTATTCTATAACTGGCGTTTCTAAGCTTTCTTTAAGCTAGGCTTAGAACAGGAAAGAGGAATTATTTCGCTGAAATAGTTCCTCTTTTTTTATGGGCTAAAATCACATCTGAAAACTTTAAGATCTGATTGTCACAAAGAAATAATGAGGACAGATCTATTAACAGTATATGCCAATTTTTTAGAGGCTATGCTAAGGATAATGCTAAAAGTATAAGATTCAAGTCATTGTTTTATTATAGTAATTTAGATTTTTATAGGTGTCTTTTAAGTCATTTCAGTTCTTGATCCAAAATTAAAATTACTGGTCCGAGTGATGTTGATTTTATAGTTGAATAGATAAATCCACTTTTTGAGTGCATCTGTTGTGATGTTTATACAATTGCACAATAGAGGGATGTGCGTGATAAGGAGGGTTTGGAATGAAGAAATCTCTAAAACATTTGTTGTGCTTAGGTTTGTTAGGTCTAAGTGGTTCAGTTTATGCAGAAGGTGGTTGCCCTAATGGAATGACACCAGTCAACAATGGACAGAACTGGACGTGTATTCCTGGTGGTAATGATACACCACTTCAGCAATAACAAGCACCATTATCGCCACCTCGCCCTACAGGAGCGTGGGAGTCAAAGTGGGGTTCTATTGCCACAGATGGAGTGAAAGGAATATTAGGGGCTGCTATGGATAAAAATAGTGAAAAAATAGCTGAAGATGAAGCCTTAAGACAATGCCGTAATAAAGGAGGAAACCCTTGTATCATTCAAACAAACTTTAGTAACCAGTGTGCTGCTCTAGTAAGTGGGGACAAAGTTTTTTTTGTCAGGTTGGAGAAAAGTGAACAAGAAGCATCGAAAGCTGGTTTAAACAGCTGTAATTCAGAAGATTCAAATTGTCGTGTCCATTACTCAGCCTGTAGTCAACCACGTTTTATTAGATATTAATGGCTTATCACGGTATTTTAAATCTGTTCATTGACGATTAATTTGATTTTTAAAGGGTAAGCAAGCATCCAAAATTAAATAAAAGAGCATAAGAATGATGTTTAAAGGACTAATAATCGCTATTTTAGCGATCACATTATTTTCTATCGTTTATTTATGTAGAGAGTATAAACGAACAGGTGGGTATGATGAAAATACCGATGGATTTTACGGGTATACCTATCCAGCCGCTAAGGGATTTGAAGATATAAAGGATTGCAACAAAGCCAATACTCAATTTCCAAATGACCCTCCTGTATCTGAAGAATGGATGGAGGGGTGTCAGAAATACTTTAAGATCAACCAATAATTTTTAAGGTTTTGATCTATAGGCATAGCGAGCTACTTAAAACAAAGGTTCGAATAGATAAAATATGATAGAATTTTTATAAGACATTGATAATAAATGAATTTAAGACATTTTTTGGAGAAAACACATGAAAACTGTCACTTTCGGTCAGCTTTGGGCAGTGCTTGGCTTGATACTGCTCAGTTCCACACTCCAAGTCAATGCCAAGGAATACTATAAATGGGTCGATGCCAAAGGTGTTACCACCTATTCAGCAACGCCACCACCTGCACAAAAAATCGAACCACAACTCGATCCGGTTAAGAACAGCAGCAATACCGCAGTACAGCAGTCAACTGCACCTAAAGAGCCAAAAGCGGCCACAATGACTGCAACTCCAGCAACGACATCCAAACCTGTAAGCAATGCCACAGCCAGCAATCTGACGGCAGCAAGTGGAGTCCTCATTCCCGTAAAAAACTGCAATGGCGTAAGGTGCTGGGATACAAAAGGCAAGTCTTATAATTTAGTGGCGGGCACGACTTATCTTTCAGCACATGGAGGGAAGTGTCAAAAGATCGCCAATAACATGCAATGTAATAAATGATTTGTATGTTTTTATTACGGAAAGCAAGCTTTTAGCTGCTTCCTTTTTGCAAAATAAACAAGTTTCAGTATGATGGTGGGCATCAAATTAGCCGCAGTATGAAGATGAAAAAAGTTTTGTTGATTGCACTAGGTTTAGTTTTGGCTGGTTGTGCTGAGAAAAAGCCGTTAACCCCTGAAGAACAATGGCATGGTTACTGTGTCAGTGTCGGGAACGCTGCGCGCTCAATCACTTTAGATCGTCAAAATGGAATTGACCAGAAGCAAGCAACGGAACATGCGGGCAAAATTGAAGATGAAATGACACGTAAGTTCATCTTTAATATTCTGGATAATGTTTATGCAATCCCGGTTGATGAACTGAAAAAAGATCCAGAAGCATTACGTGAAAATTTAAAGAAAAAATTTATGGACGAATGCTTGGCTACACCACATGACAAGCTACCGAACTATAAACTTTTTTAATGTGTTCATAAAAAAGACAACATCGTTTGTCTTTTTTTATAGATGTAATTTATTGTTTTATTAGACATTAACCTTAGACCAAAGCGGTATTTAAAAGAGGGGATCATTTCGCTATAAAATAATGGACATCACGTAGAAATACGGTAGTTGCATTAACATTTGACGCGAAGTCTAGTAAAATTTTGCTGTCCACATTGCTTGTAAAGCTTGTACAAAGCTGGAACTTACAAGTAATTTTTTAAAAAAGAGGAATAACACTGTGCTAGAAGCTTACCGCCAACACGTTGAAGAACGTGCCGCACTCGGAGTCCCACCGAAGCCGCTTGATGATGCTCAAACTGCTGAACTTGTAGCCCTATTAAAAAATCCACCAGCAGGTGAAGAAGCATACCTGGTTGATTTGCTAGAAAACCGTGTTCCAGCAGGTGTTGACCAAGCTGCATATGTAAAAGCTGCTTTCTTAGCTGCCGTTGCAAAAGGCGAAGCAACCTCTCCACTCGTAACCAAAGAGCGCGCAGTATACTTACTCGGTACGATGCTTGGTGGTTATAACGTAGCGCCACTTGTTGAGCTTCTTGATAATGCTGAACTTGCTGAGCTTGCTGCTGAAGCGTTAAAGAAAACACTTCTTGTATTTGATGCATTCCATGACGTAGCAGACAAAGCCAAAGCAGGTAATGCTGCAGCTAAAGCTGTTTTACAATCTTGGGCTGATGCTGAATGGTTCACAAGCCGTCCAGACGTTCCAGAAGAAATCAAAATCACTGTGTTCAAAGTAACTGGTGAGACCAATACCGATGACTTGTCTCCAGCTCAAGACGCTTGGAGCCGTCCGGACATCCCGTTACACGCAAACGCTATGTTGAAAAACGAGCGTGATGGTATCAACCCTGAAAAACCAGGTGAAGTTGGTCCATTAAGCCAAATTAAAGAACTTATCGCGAAAGGCAATCAAGTTGCTTACGTAGGTGACGTTGTTGGTACAGGTTCTTCTCGTAAGTCTGCAACTAACTCAGTTCTTTGGTTCTTCGGTGACGAACTTCCACACATTCCAAACAAAAAAGACGGTGGTGTGTGCTTAGGTTCTAAAATTGCGCCAATTTTCTTCAATACCATGGAAGATGCAGGTGCATTACCTGTAGAAATCGACGTTGCCAATATGAACATGGGCGACGAAGTTGTATTGAAAATTGATCATGCTGCTGCAAAAGTAACCGCATTCAAAGACGGCGCTCAAATTTCAGAAGCTGACCTTAAAACACCTGTACTTTTAGACGAAGTACGTGCGGGCGGTCGTATTAACCTGATCATTGGTCGTGGTTTAACTGCGAAAGCACGTGAAGAACTAGGTCTTGCACCTTCTACATTGTTCCGTACTCCAGTACAACCTGCTGACACTGGCAAAGGTTTCACCCAAGCTCAGAAGATGGTTGGCCGTGCATGTGGTTTACCAGAAGGTCAAGGTATCCGTCCGGGTACTTACTGTGAACCTAAGATGACGACTGTTGGTTCTCAAGATACAACAGGCCCTATGACTCGTGACGAGTTAAAAGACTTGGCGTGCTTGGGCTTCTCGTCTGACTTGGTGATGCAGTCTTTCTGTCACACTGCTGCGTATCCAAAACCGGTTGACGTAACAACGCACCATACATTACCTGACTTCATCATGAACCGTGGTGGTGTATCTCTACGTCCAGGTGACGGTATTATCCACTCTTGGTTAAACCGTATGTTGCTTCCAGATACCGTTGGTACTGGCGGTGACTCACATACTCGTTTCCCAATCGGTATTTCATTCCCGGCGGGTTCTGGTCTTGTTGCGTTCGCAGCTGCGACTGGTGTTATGCCACTGGATATGCCTGAATCTGTACTTGTTAAGTTCAAAGGTAAAATGCAACCTGGTATCACTTTACGTGACCTTGTACATGCAATTCCTTACTACGCAATCCAAGCGGGTGACTTGACTGTAGAGAAGAAAGGTAAGAAAAACATCTTCTCTGGTCGTATCCTTGAGATTGATCTTTCAGAAATGGAAAATGACTTGACTGTTGAGCAAGCATTCGAACTTTCTGATGCGTCTGCTGAACGTTCTGCTGCTGGTTGTTCAATCACGCTTTCAGAAGAGAAAGTTGCTGAATACCTACGTTCTAACATCACCATGTTGAAGTGGATGATCGCTGAAGGTTATGGCGATGCGCGTACACTTGCACGCCGTGCTGAAAACATGCAGAAGTGGTTAGATAACCCAAGCTTGTTAAAAGCAGATGCTGATGCAGAATACTTAAAAGTTTACGAAATCGATCTTGCTGACATCAAAGAACCAATTCTTTGCTGCCCGAACGATCCGGATGACGCGAAACTTCTTTCTGACGTTCAAGGCGACAAGATTGATGAAGTATTCATCGGTTCTTGTATGACTAACATCGGTCACTTCCGTGCAGCGGGCCAGTTACTTGACAAAGTACCTGGTGGTTCATTGTCTACTCGTTTATGGTTGGCTCCACCAACACGTATGGACGAGCATCAATTGATGGAAGAAGGCATGTACAACATCTACGGTCGTGCTGGTGCGCGTACCGAGATGCCAGGCTGTTCATTGTGTATGGGTAACCAAGCACGTGTAGCACCGAACACAACATGTGTATCGACGTCTACTCGTAACTTCCCGAACCGTTTAGGTCAAGGTGCAAACGTTTACTTAGCTTCTGCTGAGCTTGCATCTGTCGCTGCGGTTCTTGGTAAATTACCAAGCCCAGAAGAATATCAACAGTACGCGTCGCAAATCGACAGCGCTTCTGCTGACATCTACAAATACTTGAACTTCGACAAGATGAGCGAATATACAAAAGAAGCTGATCAAGTTGATACCAAGAAAATCCAAGCTGCTCAATTGACTTAATGAGCTAGGATCAAGAAAAGCCGAAGGGCTTTTCCCTGAGAAGTATCACTTCGCAAGAAGAGCAAATCCATGATTTGCTTGGGCAAAAGCTGAAAATAAGGGCTGATTAATCAGCCCTTATTTTTTGATCCTGTACATGAGTGTAATGCCAGATAAGACTTAACAATTTAGGCAAAGCAAATGTATTAAAAATGAAGATTTACTTTTCGGAATAACTTTAATCTGTATTTTTTATTGGCAAAATTATAACCTGCTTATTTTTTATGATAATTAAGAGCCCGTAATTCTAAAAATATTATTAATTTTTATTAATAATAAATAGGCCTTTTCAGCTTAAAAAGATGATTCTTATGTGCATTCTCTTGAGCTTATAAAGAACGTATTCAATTAAAAAAATGGAGCTTCGCATGAAGACTTTATCTAAAGGCTATCTCAAAGCAGCTGGTATCTTGTTTTTAGGATATTTTCTGGTTGCGTGTAATGATGATAAAAATGAAATCAGTTCGGAATACAAGCAACAGGCGACCAGTACTGCGTTAAAGGCTTTAAGTGAACGTTTGGTATGGCAAAATAATCAATGTGATGCAGTATATGCAGGAATTCTTGATCAAAACCTTAAGGCAAAAACGGCCTTGCAGAAACTGAGGGCATCATTAACCAGTTCCGAAAATAATCTCGCAGCTTTTATTGATCAGCGAATGTTACCTAAATTATTACAACTTGAGTCAGAATCCAGCTTCCTGCAGCAACGTTGTAATGCGCCAGATTATGATGGTTCAGGCGTCAGTATGGAGCGCCCAGCCATGCTGCGTGAAATGGTCAGTGAGTGGCAGGGAACCATTAATTTATTAACCCGGCAGTTAGATAACCCTCCTCAAATGAACAAGGTAATTCAACCGGCAAAACTGACAAATACTAAAGTAAGTGTAGATACTGCGGCCTTGGTTAAATTTAAGGACTGCTCGGATAGCTTTTGCCCGGAGTTAACAGTTATTCCAAAGGGCAGCTATCAGATGGGAGGTACACCAGCCGAGCATGAAAGAGAAGAGGTGCCAGCTCAGGCAAGACCTTATGAGTTGCCGCAACATCAGGTCAATATTACGCAACCTTTTGCAATGGCATCCCATGAAACCACTGTAGCCCAATTTCAGCAATTCCAGAAAGAAACAGGCTGGGAGGTGCAAGGGTGCCGCAATTGGGAGGTCCGTGATGGTGACTTTAATATGTGGTATCGCAATGATTTAAGTCCGAGTAATCCGGGATTTGCTCAAACTGCCCAAGATCCGGTCGTGTGTGTACGCCGCGAAGATGGTCAGGCATTCACGGCATGGCTTTCTAAAAAGACAGGAAAAACCTATCGGTTACCGACCGAGGCTGAATGGGAGTATGCGGCTAGAGCGGGATCATCAACGACCTTTTATTGGGGGAACGATCCTGAGCGTGATCAAGCTTGTAAATATGCCAATGTTCTGGATATAACCACGACTTCAACCGAAAAGAATACTGCGGCATGGCGTTCATTTAACTGTAGTGATGGCTATGCCTATACCGCACCTGTAGGTTCATTTTTACCAAATGCCTTTGGATTATATGATGTCCTTGCCAATGCCCGTGAGTGGGTAGAGGATTGTTGGCATGCCAATTATCAAGGTGCACCGACTACTCAGGTACGTTGGGGTGCTGAGAATAATGGCTTATGTCATTTCCCTGTATTACGTGGTGGTGCATGGATTTACAATGTACATAACGTCCGTACTGCTTATCGTAATGCCTATTATTCGTCGCAAGCTAGCTCAACCATGTGGGGCTTTCGTGTAGTGCGGGAAATTTGATAAAGAATAAGAAATCTGAATTTGTTCAATTGACTTAATTTATTGATTTAGCTAAAAATAGGGGTTGAGTAAATCAGCCCTTATTTTTTATAAAATGAAAAGTATTTTGAATATAAAAGGTAATATTTCTGTACTAGTTAATATTATCCATAAAAATCATAAGGTTGAGGATTTAGCAACAGCAATTAAAGGTTTGGTTTCTCTAATATTAAAGGATTATCCTTATTTAAAACCGCCAAAATTTTCAATTATTCCAACTAAAAGTTTGGCATTTACTATTTGGTATCAAGACCCTAACGCAATTACAGAGACTTTATTGATTGAGCAGGGTGGTTTTACTGCCTATTTATGGCGTTGTGATGACCAAAAATGGTATTTAGATGATTTAGATTCTGAACCTCATGAAATTGCTCGTAAATTAATAGAGAACATACCCGTATTTCATTCCATTCCTGAGAATCCTAAAGAGATTAAGCATTTACTTGAAATTGGATTAATGAATTTTGATGGGAGAGTAATACCTCACTTTTCACACAGAAAGCTAAAGGATTGTAGAGAGGTGCTGACATGGGATGATCGTTTTTTGTTGGTAGGAACTCAGCTAGAAAATCTTAAACTTTATAGCCATGAAGAGTGGAAAGCTTTCATAGATAGAGATAACTACCATTTAAATTGAGGTTCTATTTATGGCATTACTACATGATTTTGTTTTATTAAATAAAAATGAATTCTCTTATGATGATTGCTGCGAGCTAGTCGGTAAGGTTTCTCATGATGTTTCAATCCATGATGATCTTATTATTTATTTTAATGATTTTTTAAAATGGATACCTACCTATAATCCAAGTTTAAAAGTTAGGCATACTGGTTTAAATTATTATGGTGTAACAGTGATTGATGGAGATGGAGCTAAAGAAGCATTTCAATTGTTTTCTAGTCTAGTTAATATTTTAAAGTTATCGCCAAAAGTTTTAACCTTAACAGGCGAGTATACTTTTATTCATGCATATGATGATGTGATTGACCCAAATGAAAATGTTGATCGTATTTTAAGACAAACAGCAGGTTATGAAAAAATCATTATGCAAAAGAATGAAGTTATACAAAAAATTGAAATATTGGCAGAACTTATGCAGAAGGTCATTGATTCTAATAATAGTTTATATGTTCTACATTTGGGAATCTAAATTTAGAGGAACATTCCTATTCGCGCAGAATGTTCCTCAGTTTTAAATCACCAATAACCCAGCACCCTCCACCAAAGTCCGCCAATCACCACAAAGATAATGATATTGACCACACTCATGACAAAGCCAGCTTTCCACCATTCACCCAGTGTGGTGTAACCTGAACCAAATACCACAGGCGATGTACCTGTTGCATAATGGGTTAAGGTCATCATGATGCTTGACGCTGCTGCCATCATTAAGGCAAATAACATCGGTGGTGCACCCAGCGCCAGTCCAGCCGTATAGAAGGCTGCAAACATGGCAGTGATGTGTGCCGTGGTACTAGCAAACATATAATGTGCATACAGATAGGCCAGCATCAGCAATAAACAGGCAGGCATCCAGCTGAGGCCCAAATGACCAATCCCTGTTTCCAGCACGCCTGAGAACCACGTGATTAAACCGAGTTTATTTAAATACGTTGCCATCATCACCAAAGCTGCGAACCAGGTAATGGTATCCCATGCGCTTTTTTGCGTCAGGATATCTTCCCAAGTCAGTACACCCGTAATCAGCAGCAAACCCAAACCAATAAAGGCAGTCGTGGTCGGATCAACCGCCCAAGCTGAACCGAAAATCATGGCAGGGATGCCTGCCCATAACAGCAGTAAAATCCCAAATACGCCCAGCATAATGATTTCATTTTTGCTGACTGGGCCCATTTCTTTTAACTTGGTTTTGGCAAACTGCGCTGCGTTTGGGGTTTCCTTAACTTCAGGTGGATACATCCAGTACATAATCAACGGCATGATGATCAAGGCGATCAAACCCGGTAATAACATCGCCAATGCCCATGTACTCCAGCTCAAGGAAATCTGACTGTTGGTTGCTTTTGCTACCAGATCCACCACCAAAGGGTTAGGGGCGGTTGCGGTAATAAACATGGCAGAGGTAATCGGATTGGCTTGGTAGTTGACCAAGGCTAAGTATTTCCCCATACGACCTTCGGTGCCTTTGGCTGGGTCAGAGTCGTAACTGGTAGAAATTGCACGGACAATCGGATGAATAATCCCGCCACCACGTGCCGTATTACTTGGAGTCACGGGTGCAAGAATCAGTTCAGACAGCACCATGCTATAACCGATACCAATGGTTTTCTTGCCCCACACCGCGATAAATAAATAGCCTAAGCGAGCGCCCAATCCGGTTTTTTGCAAACCTTTGGAGATCATGATCGAAATACCGATCAACCAGATCAGCGGATTGGCAAAGCTGCTGAGCGCATCCTGAATGGCACCACTTGGGCTATCGTTGGTGACACCGGTCAGGGCGACCAAAGTAATGGCAATAATCGCAATTGCACCGATCGGCATGGCTTTACCAATAATGGCGGCAATCACACCGACAAACATCGCTAATAAATGCCATGCATCAGGATCGACGCCAGCAGGTACAGGAATTACGAACCAGATGATTAATGCAATAAATAAAGAGATCAGCGTCGGGAGAGCTTTAAATCCCATGTTAAATTCCCCTTGTTGTCACGGGTTTAATAAAATTTATAGTTCTTTATGAATGAATCGTTAAAGAAATAACCACGAAGCTTTTATTATGGTTGAAGCTGAGGCCCAACTGCAAAGAAAGTTTTGTTGAAACAGCGTTATACAGGGCAATGAATTGGCAAATGATTTTGTTTGATGCGGGAAAATAGGGCTTCAGATTAAAATCTCTTATTAAATATGAAAGCATCATGCTACATTTTGAGCTTGCTTGATCAAACAATAAGTACGGTATGACTCAACTTTCATGGCAACAGTTAAGACGATTTGTTTATAACAACCTACATAATGATGACTATAAAAGTACTGTCAGTACCTGCGTAAATTATTTGCTGATTGCCTTGATCATCGGTAACGTTGCTGCCGTTCTGCTGGAGTCGGTGAACGAGTTTTATCAACTGTATAAGCCTTATTTCGATATCTTTGAAAATCTCTCGATCATGATTTTTAGTGGCGAATATCTACTCAGGCTGTGGAGTATTGTTGAGCAGGAGCCACAAGAAGCGGCTTGGAAGCAACGTATTCGCTGGATGAAAAGTGGCGGGGCTATTATTGATTTATTGGCGATTCTACCTGCCTATCTCAACTTTATTGTGCCGATTGACTTACGTTTCTTACGAGTCTTACGTTTAGTCCGTTTATTGAAGCTGACGCGCTACTTTGTTTCCCTGCAAATTCTATTACGCGTCATCCAGCGTGAAAAAGGTTCATTTCAGGCGGTCATTTTTATTCTGGTCATTATGATTGTCATGACCGCATCTGCGATTTATGTGGTTGAAAATAAAGCCCAGCCTGAAGCCTTTAGTTCGATACCGCAATCGATGTGGTGGGCGGTGGTCACCCTCACTACAGTCGGTTATGGCGATGTGACCCCAGTGACTAATTTGGGGCGGATACTGGGTGCATTTATTACCATTCTCGGTGTCGGTATTGCTGCTTTGCCCGCGGGTATTCTGGCTTCGGGTCTGGCCAATGAATTGAATATGCGAAATCAGCGACTGGAACAGGAGTTTCGTGAAGTCTTGCAAGCCAAGGGGCTGGACTTGCTGCATGACCAGCTGGAAATTGAACGGATCCGCAAGAAAGTCGGTTTACCCAAAGAACAGACCCATGAAATTATCATGCAACTGGTCAGGGAAAAGTTGCTTGAAGATCAGGAACAGGAAAAAAAGCATTACCGTTTTTGCCCGCATTGTGGTGAAAAGCTGACGGAATAAATTGAATTATAAAGACAGCGCCTAAAATTAGACTTCATTTCATAGAAATTTATTTTTATCTGAATAATAAGAAGAAGCAGGTAAGGAAGCATGAATTATTTTAATTTTTTTTGCATAAATTTTTCTGATTCTGATCTGCTTAAATTAGTTTTAAGCATGATTAAAAAAAGTTAACAATAATCTTTCTCATTTATGCTACTTTTCTAGTAATTTAATTGTAATTTTTAAGCTTATTTTAAGTTTATGTAACTGATGAAGTTCTCCTGACATGATTAAGCGGCGTTATCTGAGTTTATTGTTACTGCCACTGGCAATGATTTCCTTATTTGTCGGCGTAGGCGAGATGAGTCTTGCGGGTTTGTGGGCGGGTAACCCTCAAGACTGGCAACTGTTCTGGACTAGCCGTTTACCGCGTCTGATGGCAATTGTGGTGGCGGGTGCGGGGCTGAGTGTCTGCGGTCTGATCATGCAGTCGTTGAGTCGTAACCGTTTTGTGTCTCCCACCACCGCAGGTCTATATGACTGTGCCCGTTTAGGCGTTCTGGTTTCAATCATTTTATTGCCCAGTGCTTCAATTTTTATTAAAACAGGTTTTGCCATTGCGGTAACGCTTATTGGTGCGATGGCCTTTATGAGTATTCTGGCGACGCTCAAGCACCGTGATACGGTTTTTGTGCCACTGGTGGGGATGATCTTTGGCAGTATCATTTCAGCCTTTACCACCTTTATTGCGTTACAACTGGATTTATTACAGAACCTGGCGGGTTGGTTACAAGGCGACTTTTCCACCATTTTAAATGGGCAATACGAGCTGATCTATCTCAGCGTGCCCGTTCTGATCCTGATTTATTTCTTTGCCAATCGTTTTGTTCTGGCTGGCTTGGGACAGGATTTTGCTACCAATCTGGGGCTGAATTATAAACAGACGCTTTTTATTGGCCTGTTACTGGTGTCAGTGATTACCGGTGTGGTGATTGTGACCGTCGGGGCGATTCCATTTCTCGGTTTGATTGTACCGAATCTGGTGAGCCTGTATCTGGGCGACAATATCCGGAAAACCCTTTCACATACTGCATTGTTGGGCGCTTTGCTGGTTCTGCTTTGCGATGTATTTGGTCGGGTGGTGATTTTCCCTTATGAGGTCTCTGTCAGTCTGATTATGGGGGTAGTGGGCAGTGTCATTTTCTTGTGGCTGCTGCTTAGGAGATACCGCTATGCCGCATAAAACCAAGTTAATGATTTTAGCTGTAGCTGTGATTGCAAGTATTGCACTCTATCTTGGCTGGAATCTGGGCGTGGCCTGGCAGTATGCCTTAAATCTGCGTTTAAAAACGGTTGCAGCCATCGTGGTAGCGGGAACTGCGGTCGGTGTTTCGACTTTGGTTTTCCATACCATTGTCAATAATCGGGTGGTGACGCCGCAGGCATTGGGACTGGATAAATTATATGAACTGTCTAAAACGGCGATTATCTATTTCTTTGGTGCCAGCACGTTATTGTCACTGAATTTTGTCACGGATTATCTGATCAGTCTGCTGCTCATGGTGACTTTTGCCTTGCTGCTGTATCGCTTTATTTTCCAGAAAGTGGCGCAGCAAAATATTTATTTCCTGCTGTTGGTAGGGCTGATCTGTTCGACTTTATTCGACAACATGAGCACTTTTTTTCAGGTCTTGCTCGATCCGGATGAATTCCAGATTGCTGCCTATGCCGGTTTTGCCAGTTTTAATGTGGTGAAGATGGAAACGGTGGGGTTGTCCTTACTCACCATTGTGCCGATTCTGTTGTATGGCTTAAAGCATTATCACACGCTCGATGTGATGGCGCTCGGACGCGATCATGCGCTGAATCTGGGACTGGATTATGACAAGACCAGTCGCTTGCTGTTGATTCTGGTGGTATTGGCACTGGCATCTGCAACAGCTTTGGCTGGCCCAATGATGTTCCTCGGTCTGTTGGTACTCAACATTACTCTGGAACTATTTAAGACCCATCAACATCATATCTTACTGCTGGGCATCATTCTGGTCAGCATTCTGTGTCTGATGCTTGGACAGTTCATGGTGCTGCATGTGCTGAATTTCAAAACTACGCTCAGTGTGATTATTAATTTTGTCGGTGGAATTTATTTCTTCTGGATTTTATTGAAGGAAAATAAAAAATGGCAATAGAGCTCAAGCATTTAAGTAAAAGCTATCAGCAACAGCGGGTCGTGAATGACCTATCGCTGAATATTGCCAAAGGGCAATTTACCGCATTTATTGGGCCGAATGGTGCAGGCAAAAGTACCGTGCTTTCCATGATGAGTCGTTTAATCGAGGCGGATCAGGGGCAGGTTTTACTCGATGGTCAAGATCTGCAACAGATGAAAAGTGCCGATATTGCCAAAAAACTGGCGATCTTAAAGCAGTCCAACCATACCGAGCTGCGTCTCAGTATCGAGGATCTGGTCGCTTTTGGCCGCTTTCCGTATTCACAAGGACGCCTGACTGAACAAGACCGTCAAGTGATTGACCGTTCGATTGCCTATATGGATTTAGATGCCTTACGCCACCGACAAATCAGCGAATTGTCGGGTGGACAGCGACAACGTGCCTATATCGCCATGATTCTGGCACAGGACACGGACTATATCTTGCTGGATGAACCCTTGAACAATCTGGATATGAAGCACTCTTCCCAGATTATGCGGGTGTTAAAAGATTTGGCCGAGAATCATGGCAAATCCATCATTGTGGTGATTCATGACATTAACTTTGCTTCCGTCTATGCCGATCACATCATTGCCATGAAAGAAGGTGAGTTGCTGTATCAAGGGCATCCACAACAGTTGATGGATGAACGTATTCTCCAAGATATTTTCGATTTCCATATTCCGATCCAGCAGGTTCAGCAACATAAATTAGGTTTGTATTTTATTAGTTAGGAGCTTGTTATGCTTTTCAAAAAAACATTGCCAGTCATGATGTTAAGTGTAGCCTTGGCTGCATGTGGTAATTCCAGTACACCTTCGGCAAATCAGGACAGTCATACTGCAGCTACACAGGATACCTTAAGTTTTAACAGTAAGGCCGGTCAGATTAGCATTCCTGCGAATGTGTCCCGTATTGCTGTACTGGATACCAGCGCCCTCAATACCATTCATGCCTTGGGCGCAGACGACAAAGTGGTGGCCTTGCCAAAAGGAACGCCGTTACCGAAAGTGTTGCAAAATTTCAGTGAAGGTAAATATCTGGATGTAGGGACCGTGAAAGAACCAAATCTGGAAAAAATTGCAGCCAGTCAGCCTGAACTGATTCTGATGAGTGGTCGCATGGAAAACTTGGTCGATCAGATCAAGCAGATTGCGCCGACCTACTTTGTCGATGTGGACTACAATGATCAGTTCAATTCGTTTAAGCAGCAAACTTTGAATATCGCTGAAATGGTAGGCAAGAAGCCAGAAGCGGAGCAGCAATTACAAACGCTGGAAAAAGATATTGTGGCCTTAAAAGCCAAGACCAAAGGGAAAACCGCGTTGGTGATTTTGGTCAATAACAGCAAGATTGCAGCTTATGGCCCAGGTTCGCGCTTTGGCAATATTCATGACCTCTATGGTTTTACCCCAGCAGATCCTTCGATCAAGGTGGGATTGCATGGTATGGCGGTGTCACATGAGTTTATTGCCCAGAAAAATCCTGATTACCTGTTTGTGATTGACCGTGGTGCAGCCATTACTGAAAATCAGCAAGGTGCAAAACAGGTGTTAAATAACCAGATCATTAACCAGACTAAAGCGGCTAAAAACGGCAACATAGTTTATCTGGATTCGAGTAACTGGTATTTGATGAATAATGGTTTGGATGGCATGAAAGCCATGCTGAAAGAAGTTGCCGATGCGGTGAAGTAAAATCCAGTCTGTCAGCGTGATAACAATAAACCCGAAGCGCTCGCTTCGGGTTTTTTATATGATAAAGGGAAATAAACACGACCTTATAAGATGATGCGTATTTCTTTACTGTATTTGGGCACCGCGATTTTAGTCTCTTTATTGGTCATTTCTGGGATTCAGCCTTATGACCGGACCACATGGTGGCTTGAAGTCACACCGGTATTGATTGTGATACCGATATTGTATGTGACACATAAAGCTTTTCCGCTCAGTCCGTTGTTATATGGGCTTATTTTCTTGCATGCCATTGTATTGATTGTCGGTGGGGCGTACAGCTATGCGCGTGTACCGTTGGGTTTTGAAATTGCACAATGGTTAGGGCTAGACCGCAATCCTTATGACAAGATCGGGCATTTTATGCAGGGCTTTGTACCTGCTATGGTTGCGCGTGAAATCCTGATTCGAAAGCATATTTTAAGCAAAGGCAAAATGCTCAGTTTCATTGTGATCTGTATTGTACTGGCAATCAGTGCCAGTTATGAGTTGATTGAATGGGCAGCCGCATTATTATTGGGACAGGGTGCAGAAGAATTCCTTGGAACTCAAGGTGATGAATGGGATACACAATCGGATATGTTTTTTGCCTTGCTTGGGTCGATCACAGCCTTGTTATTCTTATCAAACTGGCATGATCGACAAATTGCAAAGCTAATGCATTAATATCAATAGCGGCATCTGCTGTTAAGACACAGCAGATTCATTGTTCTGTGAATAGCGGGCATAAGCCAAGGCAATCAATAAAATGGCTAAACCACCCAGACTTAAGACAAAGCCAACCCAGATCGGTGCTAACCAGCCCATATTATGACTGAGTACCCATCCGCCTAAAAATGCACCAAGGGCATTGGCTAAGTTAAATGCCGAATGGTTGAGGGAAGCTGCCAGCGTTTGTGCGTCGCCCGCAATGTCCATGAGATGGGTTTGCAACGCTCCACCTAAACCAATCACGGTAAAACCAATCAGGAATAAGGCTGCAATCGCGGTATACAGATTGGACATCATAAAGCTGGCCGCTACAAAGGCGAGCGCGGAACTGATCAGAATTCCGATAATGGTTTTAAACAGGTTTTTATCGGCCAGCCAGCCGGCCACCAAGCCACCGATGACCATGCCGATCCCCCAAATCGCTAAAGCAATTGGCACGACACTGATATTGGCATGGGTATATTCGGTGAGAATCGGAGAAACGTAGCTATACACCGAGAACATGCCCCCAAAACCAATGGCGCCAACCGCAAGGGTCAGCCACATATTGATATTCTTTAAACCTGCCAGTTCCGCTTTAATACTCGCGGTTTTTTGCAATGGAATATTCGGAACAAATAGGCCAACGCCAATCAGGGTAATAAACGCAATCACGGCAGAAAATTCAAAGCCTGCTTTCCAGCCAAATTGCTGACCGAGCCATGTGGCAATCGGAACTCCAATCACATTGGCAATGGTTAAGCCCATCATCACTTGGGCAATCGCCGTGGCACGGCGTTGTTTGCCTGCCAGTTCAGCTGCAACCAGTGCCGCTACACCAAAGTAAGCCCCGTGCGGAAAACCGGCAATAAAGCGGGACAGCAACATGGTTTCTGGCGTTGTGGCAAACGCTGTCGCTGCATTGGCCAGACCATAAAACAGCATCAGGCCCAGCAATAAGGTCTTACGTGGAACTTTAGCGCCGAGGATAGCAATAATCGGTGCGCCGACCATCACGCCCAATGCATAAGCACTAATAAAATAGCCTGCATGCGGGACACTGACATTTAAGTCCGTGGCGATTTCCTGAATTAGTCCCATCGCCACAAATTCAGTTGTTCCAATACAGAAACTACCGACGGCGAGTGAGAAAATCACCAGAAATAAGGAGTAGTGGGATGTTATGGGTGTGGGAGAACTTGGAGAGGTCATGAGTCTCTAAAAAATAATATCTGGAGCAGGGATTATTTTTTCATACCTCTGTCAAAACCGATAGAGAGAAAAGTGGAATTTTCAAATAAAATTAGGGAGGCGCGGCATAAAAGCTAGGTGCGGCATGAATAAGGTAGCTATTGTAGCGATATAGAGGAATTACAGGTAAATAAAGCCCATTGTGAAAATGAGCTTTATCCTGAGTTATCGCGTTGCGGCACGGGTGAAACTTAGAACATGGTATTACTATTGGCGCTGTTTTCTGGAACCGATTGATTTGCATCCCAGTGTTCAACGATCTTGCCATTTTCGACCCGGAAAATATCAAAACCTGCATTTTCAGGTTGGCCACTTTGTTGACTGCGTAGATGAACAGCAACCAAATTACCATCAGCAATAACGCGTTTAACTTCATATTCAGCAGATGGATCATCTTTAAACAATTGTTCAAAGAATGAAACAAAAGGCGCTTTGCCATCTCCAATCCATGGATTGTGCTGGATGTAATGATCGGCAAGATAACGGTCGGAAAACTCTCTGACCTTGTGTTGCTCAAACACACCTTTGACAAAAGCAGTCACTAATTCTTTATTGGCTGCTGTTTCGGCAGGTGATAAATTTGTTTTATTGGCTCCATCAAACATTACTTCCGGATTGGTTGTGGTGCGTTCGTTTTCGGGTACAGATTGATTGACATCCCAATGTTCTACGATAATGCCATTTTCAACTCGAAACAGGTCAAAGCCCGCATTGGTGGCCGCATCGGTATTCAGTTTACCCTTGACCTGTAAAAGTACCAGATCATTTTCAGCTAGGCTACGGACAATGTTGTACTGGGCATCAGGGTTGTCCGCAAAGCGTTTCTCAAAGAAGTCAATAAATGGCTGTTTGCCGTCGGGTAAAAATGGATTGTGTTGAATATAGTTTTCAGCGAGGTAACGGTCAGAAAATTCCTTGACTTTTTTATCTTTAAATACACCTTCAAAATAGGTGATTACTTGTGTTCTATTATGTTCGGTTTGCTGTGTTTGGGCCTCACTGCTGTTTTGTTGCGAATCCTGCTCGGACTTTGAATCGTCATTACAGGCGCTAAGGGCTAAAGGAAGCAGAAGGGCAGTTAAAATAAAAAGTTTCTTCATTATTATGAATCCATCGTTAGAACTCGAATAATAAGCATAGGGTTAAGCTTCACTGGCTTCTGAACAATCACGACATATTTTGTAAAGACTTGGTAACCGGTGACGGTGCTACTGAAACCGTAAAAAATGGAGGTATTGCAATATAAATAGCCAGCACATGGTGTGAAATTAATAGATGATCATAATAATATTAATGATAATTATTTACATTTGTGTATACTGCAGGTCATGCATTTTAAATGACAACTTTCGGGGTGGAAAAGTGAAAAAATTATTAATCAGTTCATTGCTACTTGTTTCTGGCTATAGCGCTGCACATGAACCCTATGTGGCGCCGATTGCTTATCAGACCGAGCAGACTCAGGTCGCGATTATTTCCGGTTATGCAGAAGAGGCCTTAAACAGTGAATATGCCTTGAAAGATGCAAAATTCGAGATCACGCTGCCGAACAATACCAAAACCACCATTCAAGCGAATACTAAACTGGACTCAGCGACCGTATTTGATTTGAAACTGCCTGAAGCAGGGACTTATCTGGTGCAAACCAAGGCTTCATATCCATTGAAATACGTGCAAGATCAAAAACAATGGAAGATGTTTTTTGATATGCCGGCCGATAAAGCGCCTGCAAAAGCTGAGCGCGATTTTGTGATTCCTGCCGATCTAAACAGCAAGAATATCAAGCCAGTTGAAATCACGCGCGAATGGACATTATTGACTTATGTCAGTAAGGAGAAACATACACCCGTTCAGGCAAGCACAGCCCCGATTCAGGTGGAGTTCTTCACCCATCCAAATGAATTAAAAGCCAATCAGGCGGTAAAAATTAAAGTATCGAAAGCCAATAAAGCTTTAGCCAATGCTGAAGTGGTGATTCGTGCTAAAGGTGCAACCGATAAGCAAGGAATCAGCTTGAAAACAGCGGCGGATGGCAGTGCTGAACTGTTATTTCCAAAAGCGGCGGAATACTTGATTGAAGTCAGCGAAACGGTGGATATGAAACAAAAGCCAGGCAATCAGTTCTATAGCATTATCAGTGTAGCTGTACATTAAAATGTCAAAAGGCTAATTCACTAGAATTAGCCTTTTTATTTCGACTGCATTGTTATTGACTAGATTCATCATCCATGGCTTTACTATAAAATTTCACACCCAGTTGAATCCTGTCACGGCCATTGCTCATACGCCAGCGGTTAGTATCTCTGAGTGAATAGACGCAGCCGCAATATTCCTGTTGATAGAACTCTTCACGTTTGCTGATTTCCAGCATACGCACTGCACCGCCATGTTTGCGCCAGTTATAATCCCAATATTGAATGTCTGGATAATGCGCGGCAGCACGTAGACCACAGTCATTAATTTGCTGCATGTTTTTCCAGCGCGAAATCCCCAGCGAACTGCTGATCAGGCTGAAACCGTGTTCATAGGCATAAAGGGCAGTCCGTTCAAAACGCATATCAAAGCACATGGTGCAACGAATACCTTTTTCAGGTTCATTTTCCATGCCTTTAGCGCGCGCAAACCAGTTATCGGTATCATAATCGCAATCGATAAACGGAATATTGTGTTTTTCGGCAAAGCGAATATTTTCTTCCTTACGAATGAGGTATTCCTTCACCGGATGGATATTCGGATTATAAAAAAAGATCGAAAAGTCGATACCTGATTCAATCAGGGTTTCCATAACTTCACCGGAACATGGCGCGCAGCATGAGTGCAGCAGTAACTTGTCATGTCCTTCGGGTAAGCTTAGTTTTTGGCGTTGAAGTTTTAACATAGATAAAAATATTGAGTAAAATTTTATAGTGAATTATGAAGTAATTATTCAAAAAAAATATGAAATAATTTCACATGAAAATGAAATTATTTCATATTGAGAAAATATTAATTATATTTAACTAAGATTTAAATCCTAAAATTTCAATGTATGAAATTTCATATTTCTTTTTCAATGAATTAAATTTCTCATGTACTAATACACTAGCTATAACTTCTGTGCGCCCATGCAATTGTTCAGGTTTAACACTATTATTAAGCTTTAGTGTTACACGATTATGGTTTAGAGAATGGATAGATCCAGCCCATCCATTTTCTCTTCTATCCTTATCAGAAGCATAAATTGATAATTTAATATCTTGATGAAAAGTTTCCCGTTCCTCTTGTACAGGTGGAGTATAAGTTGAAGGCATAGGATCTAGAACTTTTCGGTCAAAAACAACTTCCTCTTTATCTTTATGGTTAAACTTAATTTGGGCATCATCTTCAAGTTTTGCTGGTTTAGTAATATTAATAGCATTCTCTGCTAATGTTTTTTGAGAAATTTTACTTATTATAGAATTATAGTCACTTTCAGATAAGTTCATTGATTGAATGTTGGTAATGTTATTATTTATCGTAATATTTTGATTTGTAACAGGAACTTGGGGGCTAGCAGTAGCTAATTTTGTACCTTCCACAATTAAAGCAATCGTTGCTTGTTTAACAATATCTTTTATTGTTTCCTTTGACGGCGCTATATGGGTGATTTTTTTAGCATTTGCTTTCGCTGCATGTAAAGATTTTCTTATGATTAATTTAAGGTTTAGACTTCCACTCTGTAAATTTTCAATAAAAATTTCAGAATCTAAAACTTTAAAATCAGGGTAAGCTTTTTCAATAAACTTGGAGGTATGATGTATATTACTTTCCAAAGCTTTTAAGCTGGATATTATTTCATCAATAGGTATAAAGTTTTTATTCGTATAATAAATTTCGTATTCGGTGTCGACTGTAAATATTTCAGAGTTAGACACAAAGTATTCCCTATTAAAATAAATACCTGAGTTTAAGAGATTAGTAATGATTACACAATATAGAATTTGACTTAATTGGGAGGATACTTACATTAAAAAATATTTATTCTGAAATTATATAATTTATTATTAAGTGATACTCTGTGTTTGGCTTTGTGCTTACTACTCGAGTGATTCTTGATTAATGAATTGTATACTTTAAACAATAGGTGTTGAGACTTGCTAATTAATTTTGTGTTAAGATGAAATAAATTCAATTTTGGTTTTTGTTGTGCTAGAACTCCGTCATTTAAAAACATTACTTGCGCTAAGAGAACATGGCTCACTGGTGGCTGCCGCGACCGATTTATGCCTGACGCCGTCTGCAATTTCTCACCAGTTAAAAGAACTTGATCATTGGTATGGGGTAGAAGTGGTGAATCGTCGTAGTCGCCCTGTCAGTTTCTCCAATGTTGGGGAACGGCTGCTTAAACTGGCAGATGATGTATTGCCGCAAGTTCAGATCGCACAGACCGATATTACCCGTATCGTGCACGGCCAGACGGGGCGGATTATCTTCTCTTCAGAATGTCACAGTTGTTTTGACTGGTTGATGCCGTTATTGAATCAGTATCGTCATCAGTATCCGGATGTAGATCTGGACTTTGCTGCGGGTTTCGAGTCGAATCCTCACGAGCTGTTGCAAAATGCCGAGTTTGATCTATTGATCACGGCAGATCCGATTGCATTGAAGGGAATTGAATATTTCCCAATTTTCAAATATGAATCACGCTTGGTTCTTTCTAGCACGCATCCTTTGGCACGTGCCGAGCAGGTGAGCGTGCAGGATCTGGCAGAAGAAACCCTGATTACATATCCGGTTGATAAGCATCGCCTGGATATCATGGCACATCTGTTTATTCCAGCCAATGTCTATCCGAAGCACATCCGCACTACAGATCTGACCCAAATGCTGATCCAGCTGGTGGCAAGTGGACGCGGCATTGCGGCATTGCCAGATTGGGTGGTCAATGAATATGAGCAAAAAGGCTGGGTGGTCAGCCGCCGTCTGGATTGTGTCGCCCCGGAAGGTCTGAGACGTACATTGTATGCGGGTTATCGGGTCGAGGATAAAGAGAAGAACTATTTTGAAGGCTTTATCAAGCAACTGGAAAAGTTTTCCAAGATGCGTGCCGTGTATTATGAAAATTAATTCAAGTTCTTTTTATGATAAAGGTAGCCATGCGCTACCTTTATTTTTATGAGGTGATTATGCAGATGTAATAGGCGTTAAGATTTCCCGATCAGTAGCGACAAAATCCCAGCAGCAATCAGCGGGCCAACTGGAACGCCTCTTAACAAGGCGACACCTGCTACTGTACCGATCAGAAGGCCGGCAACCACATCAGGTTGATTACTCATTAATTTAACGCCCCGTCCGCCTAGCCATGCCACCAGCAGGCCAACGGCAATTGCCGCCAGAGATTTGATGCTGATAAATGATTTAAGGATGCTTTCTCCGCTGATCTTGCCACTGGCAATCGGTGCAAGTACCCCAATGGTGAGAATAATGATGCCAATATTCAGTCCATGGCTCTGAATATAAGGAAAAAACTGGTTTAAAGGAGTCAGTTTGACCAGGATCAGACACGCTGCTGCTACAGTGACGGCCGTGTTTTGACTAAAGATACCGCAACCTAATAAGACCAGCAGCACCACTAAATTGATATCGAATTGAGAGAACATCGCAGGGCATGGGGAAGGGAAATAAAGTTGAATTATATCGTAATTTATCGAGGTTTATTTTAAAAAGCGTTTTTTTCTCATCTATAGATACAACTTTAAGGTTATAAGTATTTGAAAGTTAATAAAAATAAAGGAGGCCATTTCCAAAATTAGAAATGGCTTTTCCTGAGAAAATTAGGCCAGTTTTTTGAAGGTTCCGTAGTAAGCAATTTGTTCATCCCAGAACTGTTCCCATAAATCACAGTATTCAAGACAGATTTGACGGATTGAATCGTATTCAGATTCAACGCAGGCCTGTGCCAGTACAAACCATAAATCATCTTCATGGTCGTCATCAGCCGCTTCGGCAGTCGCATCATGTGAAACACCATGGACATAGTAATAACCACTATCTACATCAAAACCGACTGCCTTGGTGGCCTGACGTAGTGCAGGGCTGAATAAAATCACTTCTTCTTCTGCAACGGCGAGCAAAGCTGAAACTGCCTGATAGCTGTTAAACGAATTTTCCAGATAATGACGTACCCGTTGTGCAATCAGTGAAGGTTGATCGTCATTACGCTCAGACTGGCTCAAATCAAAGTCATTGAGCACATCTTCAAATAATGGATAGTGTGCATATTCAGGGTTGCCGGAATAATAACCTTCCTGATCCAGACCAGGGCGGAAACCAAATTCGTCCAGAATATTCAGGTTCAATAAAAAGCGTGGGAACATTTTGGAACCGGACAATAAACGTGGTTCTAACTGTTTGGTCTGGAATTGAGCCATCAATAAGGCATCGGTAAATACCTGAACAATGGCATGGCGATATTCAAGATGAATATGCTTTAAAGTCTCTTTGTCAATTACACCGTCATTTAAAAGTTGAATGGCAGGATGTCTTGAAACAGGATGATTTGAAATTTCTGCTCTTAGTTTGTTCAGAAAATCCAGGTTCTTGTTCCATAAATCCGCAGAAATACTATTTTTCATGCCTTCAATAGCTTTCTGTCTCGGGTTGTTAAAGTTTTCAAATTTTTTTGGCATAGTCTTGTACTCGATGAATTAATAATATTATTGCTTTTCCAATTATTTAGTTAGATTTTCTTTGGCTGATTATGAATATAACTATTGTTTCAGCCAAACATCTTTTTATTGGATGATTTAAATATAAAATTATTTTTTTGTGAAATCAATTTATTAAAGCGGCTAAAAAATCGCAAGAAAGCTTATTATTTAACTTAACTGTAAATAAAAGGTGAAGTAATTCACGGTATATTTTTTTATTTAAAAAATAGAAAGATTTTTTTACAAATCATCTTGTGTAGCAGCCGTTTTTTTCATACCCTGTAACAGGAACAATAAAGAAAGTATGACTTTTCTATACTGCTCTTAAAATAAGATAAATATACATAGTGGCCAGAAATTTCCAGCATGTAAACTATGTCTTAATAATATGTTAAGTTTTTTGATAGAATTCTAAAAGGATAATAAAATGTCAAAAAAAGAAGATATCATTGTAACGGCTCTAGACCTTTTTAACCGTCATAACTACAGCTCTGTGGGTGTGGATCGAATTATCAGTGAGTCGGGCGTTGCCAAAATGACGTTCTACAAATACTTTCCTTCTAAAGAGAACCTGATTGAAGAGTGTCTGTCGCGAAGGAATAAAAGTATTCAGGCGTCTATTGAAAACGAAATTAGCCTGAAAGCAGCAGATGATTATTTAGGTAAAATTAAAGCCGTCTATTTTTGGCATCTCGGCTGGTTTAATTCGGATGATTTTCATGGTTGTATGTTTCAAAAAGCATCATTAGAAATTTTACAACAGTATCCTTCCATTATTCGTCCAATCATGGAATATCGTGAGTGGTTAATGGCATTGGTAGAAGACTTGTTTGTAAAGGCACAGGTATATCAGCCTCATGTATTAACAGCAATGTATATTAATATTCTGGACGGGATGACCTCGTATGCAAAAGTAAATAAAGATCATGCCCAGATCGAAGAGTGCTGGTATTATATCGAGCGATTAATCCATTTAGATGCAGCATAATAACTTATTATTGTAGTTATGCTAAATAATAACCTTTAGATAAATAAAATTACATTTTTATAAAACTTAAAATAAAAAACCGAGGATTTATCCTCGGTTCTTTTTATAGGGCAATATTATTTTTCGACGAAGGCACGTTCAATCACATAATCACCCATCACGCCCATACGTGGTGATTCAACCAAACCGTGTTGATCGAGCAACGCAGCGACGTCTTTCAGGAACGCCGGGCTACCACAGAGCATGGCACGGTCAGTTTCACGGTTAAAACGTGGTAAACCAATTTTTTCAAACAGTTCGCCAGTCTCAATTGCCGTAGTTACACGACCTTGAGTATGGAACGGTTCACGTGTCACAGTCGGATAGTAGATCAACTTGTCTTTGATGCCTAACTCTTCAAAGAATTCATGATTCGGAAGTTCATTCAAGATTAAATCTTGGTAGGCAAGTTCAGACACATAACGTGTACCATGCACCATAATCACTTTTTCAAACTTCTCGTAAGTTTCCGGGTCACGAAGCAAAGAAAGGAATGGGGCAAGGCCGGTACCAGAAGATAACAGATATAAATTTTTACCTGGTAGTAAATCGTCGTGTACCAAAGTGCCTGTAGGCTTTTTAGAAATCAGGATTTCGTCGCCCACTTGTACTTTTTGTAAAATAGAAGTTAATGGACCGTCTTGTACTTTAATAGAGAAGAATTCAAGTTCTTCTTCATAATTCGCACTGGCGATCGAATAAGCACGCATTAAAGGCTTACCATTCACTTCAAGGCCGATCATTACAAACTGACCATTTTTAAAACGTAAGCTGACGTCGCGTGTAGTTTTAAAACTGAAAAGTGTGTCATTCCAGTGGTGAACATGAGTAATGCGTTCAACGTTAAAAGCAGCCATTAAAGGTCTCGATCACAGTTAAAAGAAACAGATCGCTATTCTAATCTAAAATCATTCTCGATAAACTGAATATATTTAATTGTGTTTATAAGAAAAAGTGATGAACAATTCTGTAGTGATGCCAATCATTGGTCATATGTGTTCGCCTTATCGTGAGAAATTCGGCATCCCACGCCAGCCAAATCTGGTGCAGGTCGAGTCTTATATAGAGATGACGGCGGTTTATAGCGATATTCTGGCATTTGAAGGTATCGAAGATTTTAGCCACTTATGGCTGCTATGGCAGTTCCATGAGAATAAAAATCCAGATAACACCTTGAATCAAATGCCTAAATTTCGTGCACAAGTGCGTCCGCCTAGGCTGGGAGGCAACCAGAAAATAGGGGTTTTTGCAACCCGAAGCATGTATCGTCCATCTCCGATCGGTTTATCGGTGGTACAGTTTTTACGCGTTGAAAAGCATGGCAAAGCGGTACGGGTCTATGTCACGGGCAGTGATTTGCTGGATGGTACCCCGATTTTAGATATCAAGCCGTATATACAATATTCGGATGCGGTGACTGAGGCGGTCAGTGGTTATGCCCAAGAGCAGCCACAGCGTAAAACGGTGGTTTGGTTGGAAAATGCACAACAGCAACAACAGCAGTTATTAAAGCAGGGGATTTTGCATAAAAAGATATTCGATGAACTTGAACAAGTGTTATCTTTAGATCCTCGACCTGCCTATCAGCATGATGCTGAACGCGTATATGGAATGCGCTTTGCCATGTTGAATGTACGTTTTACGGTGGGTGAACAGGATGTCACCATTGTTGCAGTGGAACAAAGTTAAAACTTTAAAAATATAAATTTCGTTAAAAATTTGGGGAATCAACGGTGATGCAAGCTCAGGCAAAATTCGCAAACTTTTCTTTTACGATCGATGTGACCTGGTGTCTGGAACAATTGGTGCAGGATGGCCGTATCACGGAACGGGACAAACTGCTGGTACAGACCACACATCGGCAAAAGGATCAGTTGAAATGGCATCCTTTGCAGTGGATTGCCAATTTCAGTCTCAAAGACCAGCTGAATGCAGGTAGTACCTTATCGTTGAATCGTTTGTGTCAATGGCTGGCTGAGAAAGCTGATCTTCCCTTATTTATCATTGATCCACTTAAAGCCGATGTTGCGGCGTTAACCAGTGTCATGTCACAAGAGTTTGCCGCCAGAAATCATATTCTAGCAGTAGAAGTACATGCAGACCGGATTCTGATTGGCACCGATCAACCATTTATCAGCGAATGGTTGAACAATCTGGAACGGAGTCTGGCACCTAAAAAGATTGAAAAAGTTTTGCTCAATCCTGAACAGTTACAACGTTATATTGTTGAGTACTATCAGGTCAGCCGAGCAGTCAGTTCCTCACAAAATGCCAGTATTTATGACCGTGAAAATAAAGGCGTTGAGGCTTTATTACAGTTAGGCGATACCCAGAATCCTGATGCCAATGACCAGCATATTGTCAAACTGGTGGACTGGGTGCTGCAATTTGCGTTTGAGCAAGGTGCCAGCGATATTCATCTGGAACCACGTAAAGACAAAGGTAAGGTACGTTTCCGTATCGATGGGGTGCTGCATACCATCTATAACATGCCTGCCAATACACTGACCGCGGTAATTTCCCGTATCAAGATTCTTGGCCGCATGAATGTGGCGGAAAAGCGTAAACCGCAGGATGGACGCTTAAAAACCCGAACACCGAAAGGGCAGGAAACCGAATTACGTCTTTCGACTTTGCCGACCGCTTTTGGTGAAAAGCTGGTGATGCGTATTTTCGATCCGGAAGTATTGGTGCGGAGTTTCCAGCAACTGGGTTTTGAAGGGCATTTATTGCAGAGCTGGCAGCAGCTGACGCAACACAGTCATGGCATCATTTTAGTTACAGGACCAACAGGTTCGGGTAAAACCACCACGCTATATTCATCTTTAAAGCAGCTGGCAACCGAACAGGTCAATGTCTGTACCATTGAAGACCCGATTGAAATGCTGGAGCCGAGTTTTAACCAGATGCAGGTCAATCCAAACATTGAATTAGGCTTTGCAGATGGCGTACGTGCCTTAATGCGTCAAGATCCTGATATTATCATGGTCGGTGAGATTCGAGACCATGACACCGCCAATATGGCGATTCAGGCTGCATTAACAGGGCATCTGGTATTATCTACCTTACATACCAATGATGCACCGTCCAGTTTGACGCGTTTACATGATCTAGGCGTGCAGCCATTCCTGACCGCCGCCACAATACTCGGGGTTCTTGCACAGCGTCTGGTTCGCCGGCTTTGCCCGCAGTGTAAACAGCAGACGCCAATCAATGAGCAGGAGTGGGAACATCTGACCTTTGATTATATGATGGACATGCCGACCAGCATGTATAAAGCGGTGGGATGTGAAGCTTGTCGACATACCGGCTATAAGGGCCGAGTCGGGATTTACGAATTTATGCCGGTTAGTCTGGAGCTCAAGTCACTGATTAGTGCGCATGGCACACTCAATGATCTAAAAGCACAAGCGAAAAAAGAAGGTGTTGAGCCCTTGCGGATCGCGGGTGCACGTAAAGTGATTGAGGGCGTAACCACCTTAGAAGAAGTATTGCGCGTGGTACCATTAAATTAAGCTACAGCATCATCTTCAGATTCACCTCATCTTGGTTTGTTTTAATGAATGCATCGAAATGATGAAACCACGATGAGGGGAAACAAGATGAACCTATTATCTAAATGTGCAGTTGTTGCTGGCTTGGTTGGTGCAACTACTTTTGCTGTAGCCAATACCACTGCGGTAAATCAGCAAGCACTGGCACCAACTCAAATCACTACCGTTAAACAAGCATTGACCTTGAAAGATGATAGCCCAGTCAAGTTGAAAGGTTATGTGGTCAAATCCACAGGTGATGAGAAATATCAGTTTAGCGACCAGACTGGTTCTATGACGGTCGATATTGATGATGATTTATGGCAAGGTAAGCCGGTATCAGCAAAAACACCGGTAACCTTAATTGGTGAAATCGACATCGACTATAAACCAGCGAAACGTGTTGAAGTGGATGTGGATCAGGTTCAATTCTAAAGATTGATGAATCAATATAAAAAAACCACATGATCATCATGTGGTTTTTTGTTAATGATTTATTTTAAGATCATGTGAAAGATCAATACAGTGGGCTGTTTTATGCGAATTTTATTGGCTGAAGATGATGCCTCACAGGCAGAAAGTATCAAGGCCTGGCTGGAAATGGATGGTTATAGCGTTGACTGGGTGGAACGTGGCGATCATGCGATTCTGGCAGCCGAACAGCATCAATACGACTGTATTCTGCTGGATCGGGGCTTACCGCAAGCGTCAGGAGATGAAATTCTGAAAAACATTCGCCGGCAAAATAGCAAAACCCCGGTGATTTTTATTACCGCCAAAGACCACATCCATGATCGGGTAGAGGGGCTGGATCTAGGGGCGAATGACTATCTGGTCAAGCCATTTAATCTGGAAGAGTTATCTGCCCGGGTTCGTTCCCAATTGCGTCAGCATCAAGCCCAAGCAGGTCAATATCTTTATTTTGCCAATTTACAACTGGATCCCCAAGCCAAAACCCTGGTTCAGGAGGGGAAAGCGGTGAATCTTACGGCCAAAGAGTTCCAGATTTTATATAAGCTAATCCAGCAACCTGAACATATTGTGACACGGGAGCAACTGGAAGAATCCCTGTATGCATGGGGTGATGAAATTGAAAGTAATGCCATCGAGGTGTTTATCTATCAGATTCGTAAAAAGATTGGCGGGCAATATATCAAGACCATTCGCGGTCTAGGCTATCGCATGCATCAGGGTGAATAGGATGAAAGTCGTGTCATTACAAACCAGACTGGTTAAAACTTCATTAATCAGTTCAATCATTGCTGGATGTGTGGCCTTACTTTTGTTCGCGGTAATTTCGGTATATCAAACCATGCAGATGCAAGATGAGATCATGGACGAGATTTCAGATATGTTGCAGATAACCGACTTAACCCAATCTTCAGGACAGCAGATTGATGAACTGAGTGATGAATTTGATATCCAATATCAGTTGCGCAATTCGCAGCTGGTGTTGACCCAGTCCACAGATTTTCAGCTTGATCCACAGCATTACAGCTTGATTACAGCCAGACAGGGTAACTTTGGCCTGATTTGGCAAAAAGGACAGTTATGGCGGAGTTATGCGGGCGAAGATGAGCATGCCCCTATGCAGGTATTGCTTCTACAACCCCTAGGAGAACGTTTTAAAGATTTGCTGAATCATTTCGCAGGTTATACCTTGATCTTGCTACTGGTATGGCTAATGCAATGGATCATGTTGCATTTCCTGATTAAACGGCAATTTAAGGTAATGCATCAGTTATCTTCAGAAATCTCAGCAAAGAATGCAGATGATTTAAGCCCGCTATCAACTGGAGAGGTAGAGCTGAAAGAGTTACAGCCCATGTTGGGGCAGCTCAATCGACTGCTACAGCGCCTCGAACAATCCTTGCAAGCAGAACAGCGTTTTACTGCGGATGCTTCTCATGAATTGCGTTCGCCTTTGTCTGCGATTCAGCTTCGATTGCAGTTATTGCAACGTAAGTATCCTGAACGGGCAGGTGATTTTGTGCCGATGCAGCAAGATGTCAATCGCGGCATTCAAACGCTGGAAAATTTACTGCTGTTGGCGCGTCTCGATCCTGAGCATGCGAATAATTTGCCGAAAACTCAGTTTGACCTAAATGCGGTAATACAAGAGGCAATGCAAGCCTTGGCATTATTTGTGCAGGACAAGCAGATTCAAATACAGCTGGATGTCTCAACGCAGCCCAAGATGCTGCATGCTAATCAACAACTGATATTTACCTGTATCCGCAACATAATTGATAATGCGATCCGCTATAGCCTTGAGCACGGACAGATTTATATCAGTTTGAAGCAACAAGAAGATGCAATAGAACTTGTGATCGAAAATGAAGGGCAAGGCGTGGATGTTGAAATTCTGGAACGTTTAGGTGAGCGTTTTTATCGTGCCTTAGGAACTAAAACCCAAGGTTCGGGATTAGGTCTGTCGATTTGTAAAAAAATTGTTGAATTGCATCAGGGCAAAATCAAGTTTTCCCAATCCTGCTATGGCGGACTGAAGGTGAGTATTCAGCTGCCTGTATAAATTTTCTCATAAGCAACATAAAAAAAAGCAGCATGCGCTGACATACTGCTTATTCCCACGTTTATTATTATGCGGTTGTTATTATATTACTTCGTTAAAATCAGGCGATTATTACGGGTTAGACGTAAACGGTATTCCTCACCCGCATGCATAATGCGGATTTCTCGTCCCAAGGCAAAAAGATTGTTTGAATGCAACATTGGCAATGATTGAGCTGCATCTGTACTACGAGTAAATAGGTTGAATGGTGCGTTCATTTGTTATGCTCCGTGGTGTGTTCTTTAACGTTTTAAATGATAATCATTATCGAATAGACCTGTCAACGGAAATTTTAACAATTTACAAAATCAGTGATTAATTTTGTTTTTGGTCATGTGAATTCGTGTTTAAACGCCTTAAAATCGGGATAAAAGATGAGAGATTTTAGTCTGTTATGACCAAAGCTACAGTTGATGTTGCAATCGCAATTTTATTACACAAAACCAAAGTATTGGTCGGCTGGCGACAGGCCAGCCAGCATCAGGGCAATAAACATGAGTTTCCTGGCGGAAAAGTTGAAGCCGGTGAGACACCAGAGCAGGCTTGCCGCCGTGAGATTTATGAAGAAGTAGGCATCGGTTTAAAGGACTGGCATGTTTTTGATGTGATCCGTCATGAGTATGACGACATTATCGTAAATCTGCATTTATTCCATGCCTATGTACCCGATGAATTGCTCGATCTGATTCATCAACCATGGGGCTGGTACAAACGTGAGCAACTGGCCGATTTAAATTTTCCAAAGGCCAATGATGCCATTTTACAACGTTTGATCTGGCCTCATCTCATCAAGATCAGTGATCAAATTGATGCCTTGCCGCAACAACAGGCGCTCTTGTATTGGCGTACTGATTCTGTTGATATTGATCAGATCCAGTCGCAGCTTTTAAGCTTGAGCGATGTGCAATTGCAGAAATTGATGATCAATGTCGATCTGTGGCAGCAACTGGATGCTGAATTGCGCGATAAAATCTCAACCATTCATTTAAAGCAATCACAATTGATGAGTTTCAGTAAAGCTGGCTTGGTCGTTGGGAAGCGCTTTATCGCAGCTTGTCATGATGCGGTCTCTTTGCAACATGCCCATCATATTGGTTGTGATGCGGTGTTATTAAGTCCGGTACAGGCCACTGAAACGCATCCTGATGCGAAAGAATTGGGCTGGGAGGGTTTTGAAGAACTCGCCCGAACCAGTGATATTCCTGTTTTTGCCTTAGGGGGTGTTGCGCCTGCTGAATTAAAACAAGCCCAAAAGCATCATGCTTATGGGCTTGCCGGGATTCGTCAGTTTAGTGCAATTGACTAGGATTAAAGTGCCTGAAGGGCTCTACGCGCTTCTTGAGCCTTCACCGAATGATTGCGGGCTTCACTGGCTTTCAGAATAATTAACCACAATTGCTTTTTCATGGCATTGCTTTGCGCATAACTTAAGCCACGGCGGGCCAATGCTTCTGCATTGGCATATTCTTTACGTTGATCGGCAATCATAGCCAAATACAAATAGGTTTCCGTGGCCTGTGGCGCGATACGTTGTGCCTGAAGGGCATAACGTTCAGCTTCTGCCAGTTGTTGCTGTTTATAAGCGACCTGGGTTTTTTGCATCAAGGTTTTAAATGCCGGCAGTTGGCTACCATCATTAAACTTTTGCTGCACCTTTTGTTGCGGCACAACCACAGGAACGCTTTGACGCTTAATCTCTTTTTGATCATAAGGCGTGATTTTCACTCCGGAAGAGGATTGGCTTTCCTTTTTCGGTGGGTGAGTTGGCGTGGTCTTGCTTGGCGCCTTTTCAGGTGCCGTGGTACAACCCGCCAGTATAAGCATTCCAATAATAACTGCTGTTTTCTTGATCATGTTCAATTATCCTTTTGAGGCTTAGTTCTCACCGTTACCGTTATAACTACCGCTGGAAATCACACGTGCCGGGCTGCGATTGGATAAGTCTGTATCCATCTGGTTTTCACTTTCACGAATATAGTTACCAATGCTATCGTCCTGCTGATCACCCTGTGTTTCATCTGTTTGTGGAATATAGGTCGGTTCCACTTCATAATGAGACTGGCCACACAGCGTGGCACGACGTGGCACAGTTTGGCGCATTAAAGGAATATACATTGCGCCATCACAGCCTTGCGCAGATAAATCACCGCTGGCGCTATCAATCCACTGCCATTGCACATTATCGGTTTGACGCAGATTAACAGGCTCTTGACGAAGCTGTTTCATCACATTGGTCCAGACTGGTAATGCACCAGATGAACCGGTTAAGCCAGTGACTTTGTTATCATCCAGACCTAACCACACCACTGCCACATGATTGCCCGAATAACCTGCAAACCATGAATCTCGGGTGTCATTGGTGGTCCCTGATTTACCTGCCAGATTTAAAGATTCAGGCAGACTATTATAGGCAGAGCGACCTGTACCAGAACGCATCACTTGTTGTAAGCCAAAGTTCAGGATATAGGCTGCGGCAGGGTCAATGGTTTGTTGTACATTCAAGCCATAACGCTCAAGCAAATGTCCTTTGGCATCCACCACCGTACGGATCGAGCGAGGCGGATATTTAAAGCCACCGGTGGCAAAGTTGCTATAGATGCTTAATACTTCCATCGGTGACATATTCACTGCGCCCAGATAGATCGAAGGGTAGGCCGGAATATCTGAAGTCACACCAAACTGTCTCAATTTATTGCTGAATGCAGATAAACCAAATTCATTGCCTAAACGGACAGTGGATAAGTTGTATGAGTTGGCCAAAGCTTGTTGCATTGGTACAACACCATGCTCACCACCGCTATAGTTTTTCGGGGTCCAGCTCTTATCACCATCAATTGGAATATTGACGGCACTGTCTTCAATCGGGCTGGCCCATGTGTATCGGCCTGATTCGATTGCATTCAGGTAAATGATCGGTTTAAGTAAAGAACCGACTTGACGTTTGGCATCAAGCGCCCGGTTAAAACCGGTAAAGTCCTGAGTTGAACCTACGGCTGCAACCAGTTCACCATTTTCAGGATGGGCAACCAGTACCGCACCTTGCAGGTTTCTTAAACGGCCCGGATTAGCATTGGCTAAACGGCTGACGGTACTCTTAAATGCGTTCTGTACCTGAGTCTGTGCGATTGGATCAAGGGTTGTGAAAATTCTCAGGCCTTGATTGGTAATATCACTTTCCTGATATTCGGTGCGGAGTTGACGACGGACAATATCCAGGAAATCAGGGAATTTTGCAGGGCCTAAAGTTGGCTTGCTGACCACATTTAATGGACGGGCAATTTCATCTTCATATTCTGCATCAGTCAAATAACCCATCACTTTCATGTTGTTTAAGACAACATCACGACGTTTTTTCGCTGATTCTGGATTACGCCAAGGATTATACAAAGAAGGGCCTTGAACCAGACCAACCAGAAAGGCCTGTTGGGAAATATTCAGTTCACGCAATGGCAGACCGAAGTAAAATTGTGATGCCAAGCCGTAACCATTAATCGAATAGCTACCATTTTGGCCCAGATTCACTTCATTTAAGTAAGCTTCCAGAATCTCGTCTTTGCTGTAATGTAATTCAATCAATAGCGCCATGAGGGCTTCATTGACCTTACGTTTCAGCGTCTTTTCCGGTGAAAGATAGAAATTCTTGACCAACTGCTGGGTTAAGGTTGAACCCCCTTGACGACGTCCACCCGTCACATTACTGACGACAGCACGTGCAGTACCACGGATCGAAAGACCATGATGGTGATAGAAGTTACGATCTTCCGTCGAGATCAAGGCTTCGATCAAGGTTTTAGGTACTTTATTCAGTTTAATGAGAACGCGGTCTTCATTATGTTGCGGATAGATACCACCGATCAATAAAGGTTCTAAGCGAGCAATCCCTGTATTTGAGGGTTTGGTAGAGCGCACTTCACTGACTTCGCCATTGGCAAAGGCCAGTTCCAGCACCTGTTCAGGTTCGGTACTATCACCGTAGTCAAAACCACGGGTATGCACATACATCTGGTTACCCTGAACCACATAGCTACCCGACTTGTCGTAGTTAGCCGTATTCTTATATCCCAGTAATTTTAACTCTTGGGTAAAATTATCCTGAGTAATCGGTGCATTGGCATAAATTTCCAATGGGCGAGCAAACACCTTGGCAGGGATGTCCCAACGCTGACCTTCAAACTTGTCACGAATAATATTATCCAATCGGATCAGATAGATACTAAAGGCAACAAAGACACCTATCACTAACATTGAGAAAATGAGTGCTAGAAAACCAATACCACGTTCAAACTTCATAGATTTGCGTTAAAACCAAAACAATGACGGTAATGATGCGATAGCTTATTGTCATTTTGCAATCATAAAACTGTGAATAAATAGCAACATGCAATAAAAAGTTTAAGCATGTGTTGACATTAAAGGTATAAAAAAGCAACGGATAGACATTTTTATACTTTTTAATCAATCATCAACGCAACATAGGTTGTTAATGATATGATAGTCGATAACCGCGACGGAGCTGAATTATTCGTGCAAATTTCACATAAATCCTTTCGAAATATTGGTCTCATTGGACGACCAGACAAGTATTCTGTAGTAGAAACGTTATGTTTAATTCATGATCATTTGATCAATTTAGGCTTAAACCCCGTTTTTGATCAGGAAACAGCAAAACTTGTCCCCTATAGTCATGGCCAGACCGTGAGCCGTAACTTGCTGGGTGAAGTCGTTGATTTAGTGATTGTGGTGGGTGGTGATGGTTCATTGCTCCATGCTGCACGTGCTTTGGTACGCTATAGTACGCCTGTGCTCGGCATTAACCGGGGGCGTCTGGGCTTTTTAACCGATATTAAGCCTGCCGAAGCCATCTTTAAACTGGATCAGGTATTACAAGGCCAGTTCCAGCTGGACCGCCGTTTCTTACTGGAAATGGAAGTGCGTACCAATGGTGAAACTATTTATGATGCGATTGCATTGAATGATGTGGTGTTGCACTCAGGTAAATCGGTGCATATGATCGATTTTGAGCTGAACATTGATGGGCAATATGTCTATCGTCAGCACAGTGATGGTCTGATTGTTTCAACCCCAACGGGTTCAACGGCGTATGCACTTTCAGGTGGAGGGCCGATTCTGCATCCAAGTATGGATGCGATCGCACTAGTGCCGATGCATCCGCACACCTTGTCATCACGTCCTATCGTGGTGGGTGGACAAAGTGAAATCAAGATTACCATCCGTGAAAATCGTGTTCTGCCGATGGTGAGTGCCGATGGTCAACATAGTGTTGCATTAAATGTAGGTGACACGGTGCATATCCGCAAACATCCGTTTAAACTAAGCTTATTACATCCACCAGGTTATGACTTTTATATGGCATGTCGTACCAAATTAGGGTGGAATCAAGATTTTGAATCTTTTCAACAGGATGACTCATGAATATTGAACAAATGCTCGCTATTTTAAATCCTGAAATTGTTGAGCGTCTTCGTACTGCTGTTGAAATTGGTAAATGGCCAAATGGCGTTGCACTCACCAAAGAACAGCGTGAAACCTGTATGCAGGCTGTGTATGCGTGGGAAATGGAAAATTTGCCAAAAGAACAGCGCAGTGGTTATATCGACCGTGGTACCAAAAAAGACGGTGAAGAGTGTGATGACGACCATCATAAAAATGAACCTGAATTTAAGCCGATTCGTTTTGTTTAATTAATATAAGTAGTATTTAAAGCGATGATTTTAATTAAGTCATCGCTTTTTTTGTTTTCAGGTTTATATTTGATTCAATAGTTGTATGATTTCCATATATTAACTTGATAAATTTTTATGAATTATCATTTAGTTAATTTGGCATCTCACTACACAGTAGTGAGATGAGTAGATTAAACAGAATATCCTGCCTCTCTCATTTGCATAATAATTAAGTCGTCAAATTGCTTATCAGATATTCCTCTAACTGACTTAATACTTTTCCAGTGCCAAATTAAAGATAGAGATTTGCCATCTAAAAGACAAAATTCTTCGAGGAAAATAGAAGCCAAATCATGTTTATCTAATTCTAGATTAGCCGTTAGCATACGATTTAATACAACACTTGGTTTTTCACCTTGCAAGATTAATTTCAATTGATTTATATCTTCAGAATGCGACATATTTTATATCTCCCCATTCTCCAGTGTTTTTAACTTGTGTACTATCTGTCCTGTCTAACTAGTAGCTTTTCTATAAATATGCCTTAGATAAGTTAAGACTTAGTATTTAAGTGACTATATCTACTTAAAACGACTTTCCCAAAGCTCTTTCGCTTTGTTCATTGCTTCATCATAAGTACTGACTACACCCATGGTATACAACGCAATTCCCATGGTTTCAACGACTGCCAATTCACCATATTCATGCGTCTGCTCACCCAGCCAGACTGCTTTAAATACAGCCAGATCTAGTTCTTCTTCAATCGGACTACGGTCTGGTGTCAATTTTGGAAGTTCGTATTCGTACAACTCACCATTTTTAATCCCGCAAATTAAAGTTTTGGCATCAGGATTACGTTCAAACTCACCACCTTCACCTTTAATCACGGCACTGTTTTGATAACCTAGACGGAAAGCAGTCTGCTGATGTGAACTACGATAAGCCGGGTGGAAAATGGCTTGTAAGGTGGCTTTGGCATTAAATGGATTAATCAGGCGTGCCAGTGTGTGAATCGGAGAGCGTAATCCCATCACATTTCGCAGTGAAATCAGGTCGCTTAAAATTGGTGAAATCGCTTCCAGTGGCAGGTAGGCAAAGTTGTGCTGTTGAAGTTGCTCACGGACATCCTGTTGATTCTGGCAAATAGAATAGCCTAAGTACTGCAAAACCTGCTCAGTATAAACACGGTTAATGGTATGACCCGATGCGCCATGCATCACAATTTTATAACCATGATGTGCAAGCGTTAGGGCTGCCAGCAAGAACCATGGGTAATGCTTACGCTTGCCTGCATAAGACGACCAGTCCAGATCGACCTCAAGAGGCTGAAAGTTGAGTTGGTCGCGAGTAGCCTGTACAAAACCCGCCAGTTCATCAACGGATTCTTCTTTAACACGTAGCAACATCAAGAAGGCGCCAAGCTGAACATCCAGTACTTCATCTTGCAAGATCATGCTAAAAGCGTGATAGGCCTCTTCATAACTCAGCGAACGTGAACCGGTTTTACCTTTACCCAAAATACGAACATATTGAGCAAATGGATGTTCTGCGGTTTTATAGATATTTCGTTTTGTGTTCATGGCCGTATTGGGGATTGTCACTGAGAATGAGATCAATATGACATAAAATCGGGTCAGGTAGCATAAAAAAACCAGCAAGCTGTTTAATCAATAAGCAACTGTGGTCTAAACAATGAAGATGCAAACAAAATTATTGACCGAATCAGTCTAGTGATTTGATGTAAACGGGACATGACATCCTATCTAAAAGTTATTAGCATGACTGCGAACGAATTTTTAAGAACAAAGAAAGCGAAAGGAAATAATGATGTTAGCTTACGATGCAGATTTGGAACTCTTCCGTGATAACTTTAAGCGCTTTATGAGCGAGCAGATTGCACCGCATTATGACCAATGGGAACGCGAAGGCATCATGCCACGTTCAGTATGGACGGCATTGGGCGAAAATGGATTCCTGTGTGTCGATGTCCCGGAAGAATACGGCGGTTATGGTGTGCCAACCCATTATTCATTGATGTTGGTCGAAGAGTCGGCGCGTGCGGGCTACTGTGCATTATCAACTGCAATTTCATGCCACTCTGAAATCGCTGCGCCTTATATCCAGCACATTGCAACAGAAGAACAAAAACAGTACTGGTTGCCAAAAATGGTATCGGGTGAAGTGGTTGGTGCCATTGGCATGACTGAACCAGGTGCAGGCTCAGACTTACAGGCAATGCGGACCAGTGCCATTTTGCAAGATGACCACTATGTGCTAAATGGCTCGAAAACCTTTATTTCAAATGGTCAGCATGCAGATCTGGTGGTGCTTGCAGTGAAAACTGATCCTCAAGCACGTGCCAAAGGTGTTTCACTGATGCTGGTGGATACGCATCTGGAAGGCTTTAAAAAGGGCACTAACCTCGACAAAATCGGTTTACATTCACAAGATACTTCAGAGTTGTTCTTTGATAATGTCAAAGTACCGAAAGATCAATTACTGGGTCAGGCAGGGCAAGGGTTTGCTTATTTGATGCAGGAGCTTCCACGTGAACGTACTGCGATTGCGGCCACCGCTTTAGGTGCAATTCGTGGCGCAATTGACTTGGCAACAGCGTATGTCAAAGAGCGTCAGGCCTTTGGTCAGGCAATTTCACAATTCCAGAATACCCGTTTCGTCTTGGCACAAGCGAAAATTGATGAGTTGGCAACTGCTGCTTTCTATAACCAAAACGTTGAGCTATATAACGAAGGTAAACTGGATGTAGAAACTGCTGCGGCATTGAAGAGCTTCAGTACTGACATGCAAATGAAAGTTGCAGATAACTTGCTTCAGTTATTTGGTGGTTATGGTTATATGACTGAATACCCAATTTCACGTTTCTTCGTTGATGCACGTATCCAGCGTATTTATGGCGGAACCAACGAAATTATGAAAGAAATTGTGGCGCGTGGCATTATCGGTAAAGCTTAATCGGCATTTATCTCGTCAAACAGCCTGCTTGAAAGCGGGCTGTTTTGTTTTCACTCTTTGTTCGATTGATGAAGAACTGGATAATTTTGTTGTTTAGGCAATTGCTGTAAGGCTTGATTAATTTTTCTCAGAAACTCATCGGCTTCATCTTGCCGAAAAATATCTTCCGTATATTCACTGCGTTGTTGAAAGCGGCCACAGCCTCTTATTTCCATATTAGATGGATTAAATGACCAATCATTTGGGTTTTTTAAGTAAATACTTAAATCACTTTCACAACTTTTCCATAAATTTAAGAACACATTCGATTGTTCTGATTTAAATCCCATTGCAGGGTAGACGCTAAAACCTTTCATTTCGGGATTTGAAAATTGAAAAAACTTATCAACCGGCATACCTCCCCAAAGGATTGCGGTATTTTCTGGCAAGGTGATGCCTGTTAAGTTCTGTTCTTTCAAGGCATGAGTTTGCTGATGCATCTGTCTAAAGTGTTGTGATTGATAAGTCAGTTTGGTTTGAGACGGGACAGGTAGTCCACGAACTTGATTGCTTAGCGGGGTGATAAAGTAAGGCGATCGGTCGGTGCCATTGCAACCTGCAATCATAGGGCAGCCACCACATGCCGTTAAACCGATACTGATTAGACTCAATAAACCTAAGCTGGAAATCTTATGCATTGTATTTAACTATTGTTATTAGATCTTTTCGCAGTATAACCAATCTATCTTATCAAAAGGTCTGAATTTAAGCGGAGAGAATCGTTCGCTTAAATTCAGTTGTGTTTATTCAAGATTTATGGCGTTGGTTCATCAAATAGATTTGAACAACTTTGCGGCTGACAACCTGCCAACATAATCGCTTTCGGCAAGCTGGCATACATATTGGTGAGATGCTGTTCGGCAGGATGGCGGTAATTCCAGAACAAGAAATGCTTTGAACGTTGCTGATTAAAGTTTTGATAGAAGTTGTTCTGCTTTTGCAAGGATTCAGCATCTGGTGTTGGGCTTCGTCCATGTTCATGCGTACCCACTGTGGTCATCAGCATGATCTCTTGAGCACGATTTGCTTTATTGTTTAACCAGTCCTTTTGTTTGTTGAGCAGTGCATAATTATCAAACCAGAGTGAAGGGCTGGCGGCAATATAACGCTGGAACATGTGTGGTTGGCTAAAGAAAGTGTGTAAAACAAACAGTCCACCAAAGGAGTGCCCAAATAAACTCTGTTGCTGTGAATTGACTTTAATTTTGGTTTGAATTGCAGGCTTTAGCTCTTTTTCTATAAATTGAATAAATTGGTCTGCACCACCATAAGTGTACTTGGCTTGCTTTTGGAACTCAGCCGATGTCTGAGGTGTATAGTCTAAAGCACGCTTTTCTACATCAAAAGTGCTTTGTTTAGGATAACCAATCGCAACAATGGCGACCGGACTCAAACCTAAACGATTGGCACCACCACCCACGGATTTAGCGATATTGGCAGCACTATCAAATGCGGCATTACCATCCAGTACATACAGCACAGGAAAACCTTGCTGTGGAGCTTCACCAGCAGGAACAGAGATCTGGATCAAATAATCATGTTTTGTATATTTGGATGCTATTACAAAGCTTTGCTGAATATTGGTCTGTGCTTTGAGAGGCGCTTTATTTGCACTGGAGGTGTTGGGTTGAGCAAAAGCCAGTGGTGTTGCCATGAGCAGAGAAAAAGTCAAAATCCCAAGATGTTTAAACATCACTTTATTTACACCCATCAAAATTTTGATAAGTAATATATAATGAAAATTATTATCAATAAAGTTTAATCAGAAAAAGAGTTAAAACTCAGCGTGTTTAATGCCTAAAAGTATTGTTATACTCTAGCTCGGATAATCGATTCATAGATAGATTGTAATCCATTCTTATAGATGATTTTGCTGAGGCTGCATTCAATGGTAAACGATGGACAAAACACATCGAATTCACTTAATTTAGAACAAATTCGTAACGATATTGATAGTGTTGATCAACAAATCCAAGAGTTACTCAACCGCCGTGCGACACTGGCAGAAGCGGTAGCTAAAGCGAAATTTGCATCCGAAGAAAATCCACTGTTTTATCGTCCGGAACGTGAAGCGCAAGTGCTGCGTAAAGTCATGGAGCGTAATCAGGGCCCTTTGTCTGATGCAACCATGGCACGTTTATTCCGTGAAATCATGTCAGCATGTTTGGCGCTTGAAGCACCACAAAGCATTGCATTCTTAGGGCCAGAAGGGACATATACCCATTCTGCGGTGTTAAAGCATTTTGGTAAAGATGCGGTTGTACGTCCATTACCGACCATTGATGAAGTGTTTCGTGAAGTTGAAGCGGGCAGCGCGCACTATGGTGTTGTTCCTGTAGAAAACTCATCTGAAGGGATTGTCAACCATACCCTGGATTGCTTTAAAGCATCGACTGTCAATGTGATTGGTGAAGTTGAACTTCGTATTCATCACCAGTTCCTGGTATCGGAAAATACCCGTAAAGACAGTATTAAACAGATTTATGCGCATCAGCAAACCCTGGCGCAATGTCGTAAATGGTTAGATGCACATTATCCGGGCGTTGAGCGTGTTGCACTGAACTCAAATGCAGAAGCGGCACGCCGTATTCGTAACGAATGGCATTCTGCTGCGATTGCCTCTGATATTGCGGCAAGCATGTACAATCTTGAGATTTTACATAGCAATATTGAAGATAATCCTGAAAATACTACACGTTTCCTTGTAATTGGTCGTGAAAAGATTCCTCAAAGCGGTAATGACAAGACCTCGTTATTGATCTCTGCGCATGATCGTGCGGGTGCTTTGCTGGAAATTCTTGCGCCATTTGCCAAACATCAAATCAGCTTGACCAGCATTGAAACACGTCCGGCATTGCCTGAAAAATGGGCCTATGTATTCTTTATCGATTTAGAAGGACATATCGGACAGGAAAATGTTGCAGCGGCATTGGAAGAAATCCGTCCAATGGTGAAAGAGTTACGTGTACTCGGTTCATATCCAATCGCTGTTTTATAATCCCGTTTTATCGAATGGATAGATGACTTCGGTATCTATCCATATCAATGTCGTCTCATTAGGCAAATATGTTTTATGTCTCAACCATTATTTAAAAAAGTTGCATTTATTGGGCTTGGACTGATTGGATCGAGTCTTGCCCGTGTGATTGTGGCAGAACAACTTGCATCTCAAATTGTGGCGTCAACACGCTCAAAAAAAACATTAGAAGATGCCAAAGCGCTCGGCCTGATTCAACACGGTTATGCGGCGCCTGAAGAAGCGGTTCAGGATGCCGATTTAATTGTTTTAGCCTTGCCTGTGCGTGCAACACAAAAAGTGCTTGAGCAGATCAAGCCTTATCTTGCAGACAATGCCATTATTACCGATGTAGGTAGTACCAAAGGCAATGTGGTTGAAGCTGCAAAAGCAGTGTTTGGAGAAAAGCTACCAGTCGGTTTTGTACCGGGACATCCGATTGCAGGTGCAGAACATACTGGTGTGCATGCAGGCAAAGTTGATTTATTCGTCAATCACAAAGTGATTCTAACGCCACTGCCGACCAGCGCGGAGTGGGCGGTTGAAAAACTGGTTCAGCTTTGGTCTGCGGCAAAAGCAGAAGTAATTTGCATGGATGTTGCTAAACACGATGAAGTGTTGGCACATACCAGTCATTTACCGCATTTAATGGCATTCAATCTGGTGGAACAACTGGCAAATCGTGAAGATAATCTCGATATTTTCCGTTATGCAGCCGGTGGTTTTCGGGACTTCTCTCGTATTGCAGCCAGTGATCCACAGATGTGGCATGATATTTTCTTTGCCAATAAAACCGCAATTTTGAATGCGGTTAATGGCTTTGAACAGCAATTATCCGTTTTAAAGAAACTGATTGAACAGGAAGATTCGCAAGCGTTGATGGGGCTATTAGGCCACGCGCAGGCAGCACGCCAACATTTTAATCATATGTTAGCCAAAAAACCTTTGATGGAGAAAAACAAGGTGACACAGCAATTTAGCATTTTACCGGGAAAGAAAACATTTACAGGTAAATTCACCGTACCGGGTGACAAATCTGTGTCACATCGCTCGATTATGTTTGGTGCGATTGCAGAAGGTACCACCCATGTGACCGGCTTTCTGGAAGGTGAAGATGCACTCGCAACTTTGCAGGCATTCCGTGACATGGGGGTGAGCATCGAAGGACCTAAGAATGGTGAAGTCACTATTCATGGTGTGGGCATGCAAGGCTTAAAAGCGCCAGCAAGCGCTTTGTATATGGGTAACTCAGGCACCAGTATGCGTTTGCTGTCTGGCATGCTGTCTGCGCAAAAGTTTGATTCAGTCATGACGGGTGATGCCTCATTGTCTAAACGTCCTATGGAGCGTATTGCCAAACCACTTCGTGAAATGGGTGCACTCATCCAGACGACAGGCGAGAAAGGTACGCCACCTGTGAGTATTACCGGCAGTCAAGCACTTAAAGGAATTCAATACGATTTACCGATGGCATCAGCTCAGGTGAAATCAGGTATTTTATTGGCTGGTTTATGGGCTGAAGGTGAAACGTCGGTGACTGAACCAGAACCGACCCGTGATCATACTGAACGTATGTTACGTGCCTTTGGTTATGATGTAAAAACTGAAGGCAATAAAATCTCGCTTGTCGGTGGTGGCAAATTAGTGGGTACTGATATTCAGGTGCCTTCGGATATTTCGTCAGCTGCTTTCTTTATGGTCGGTGCTGCGATTACCGAAGGTGCCGATGTGGTGCTGGAAGCGGTTGGGATTAACCCGACGCGTACAGGGGTGATCGAAATCCTCAAGCAAATGGGTGCTGACTTGACGGTTGAGAATGAACGTATTGCAGGTGGTGAGCCGATTGCAGATATTCATATCAAAGGTTCAAGAACCCTGAAAGGCATTCACATGCCAGAAGATCAAGTGCCTTTAGCCATTGATGAATTCCCGGCATTGTTTATTGCTGCTGCATGTGCAGAAGGTCAAACCGTGTTGACGGGTGCTGCTGAGCTTCGTGTCAAAGAATCTGATCGTATCCAGGTGATGGCAGATGGCTTGAAAATCATGGGGATCGATTGTACCCCAACCGAAGATGGCATTATCATCGAAGGTAAAGGTAAGTCTGGGGACTGGTCACCGATCTTTACAGGTGGTGAAATTGAATCACATCATGATCATCGTATTGCTATGAGTTTTAGCATGGCGGGTCTACGTACTTCAGGTGAAATCACCATTCATGGAACCGAAACCGTAGCGACAAGTTTTCCAACCTTTACCGAGCTTGCAAATTCGGCAGGATTAGATTTAAGTGTAGTCAATCAGTAATCTGATTTGATTAAAGCAGCATTCAGCTCAAGATGGTTGAATGCTGCTTTTTTTATGTGTTTATCGTTAAAAATAATTTGTTAAATGCCTTCACTCAGCGTTTAAATACTTAAAATGATGACTTTGCTGATGTACATATCTAATCGGGTCGAAATTTATCAATTTAACAATACAACTAAGACAATCAGCTAATCGTTTATAGACAATTGTATATATAATAATTCAGAGTATATGCGTTGGATTTGGGTTGTGGTACAGCGCTAAAATATAAAAATAGAGGGAATAGCATGAAAACCTTGCAATTTATCGCAGATTGCCCAAAACATGGAGTGGTCGATCATCCACCGAATGAATGCTATATCACGCAAGAATACGTGGCGGCATTGTTGTATAAACAATTAGAACAATATGGCTTCGATGCACAGCATATTCGTCATGAACATGAAAAAATTGAAGTATGTATCGACAATCACCAATTGCCGCTTTCGATTTTATGTTCGCAACAGGATACCGAAGGACATATTCTTTGTGAAATCTCAGCCAATCCACAGCAAGAACAAGCTTGGTTTGAGCGTATTGAGACACAAAGTATTATTCGCCAATTGGCCCAAGCCGTGGAAAATAGCTTAAAAGCCGAACATAGCTTTTCCCAGTTTGTGTGGAAAAGCTAAGACAGTTTTACGAATACAATCTTAAATGAAGTGATTTAACATCAAGACCGTTTAGGTGTATGGTGTATATTGATTTAAACGCTTTATTTGAGAGTATAGGTGCATGATACAGGTCGATTTTTCTAAATTATCTCCGCAAGTGGTTTGGCAACATTTCGAGACCTTATGTACGATTCCTCGACCTTCCAAACATGAACAACAATTAAGACAACATCTAAAAGATTGGGCGGAACAGCGCAACTTGCAAACCTATGTGGATGACATTGGTAATCTAATTATTCGAAAAGCTGCTACAGCAGGTAAAGAGCACGTTGCAGGTGTGATTTTGCAAGGCCATTTAGATATGGTGACTCAGGCAAATCGCGGAACCCAACATGATTTCTTCAAAGATCCCATTCGACCTGTATTAAAAGATGGCTGGCTGATTGCTGAAAATACCACATTGGGTGCCGATAATGGCATTGGAGTTGCACTGGCGTTAGCAGTCCTGGAATCAAATGATATTGCGCATGGTCCGATTGAAGTCCTACTCACTATTGATGAAGAGGCGGGAATGAGCGGTGCCCGTTTACTTGAGACAGGCGTTTTAACTGGACAATGGTTATTTAATATCGATACAGAGGAATGGGGCGAACTCTATCTTGGCTGTGCTGGGAGTATTGACCTAGAAGTAGGACAGCCACTTGAATATGAAACAGCACCCGCTAATTTAATTTATGTAGATGTGCTGGTGTCAGGACTAAAAGGTGGACACTCTGGTGTTGATATTCATCTGGGGCGTGGTAATGCCAATGTCATTCTAGCCCATTTCCTCAATGATTATTTGGCACAATCCGATGGTCGACTGGTTGAATTTATAGGTGGAACAGCACGCAATGCCATCCCGCGTGAAGCCGTGGCAACCATTGCTATTCAAGCGGAACAACTGGCAGACTTAGAACAAGCGATTGCATTAACACAAGCTGAATGGCAGCAGAAACTACAAGGCATTGATGATCAGTTGCAAATCACCGCACAGCAAAATACCAATCAGATCAATGAAGTGATTGCGCTGCATCAACAACAAGCTTGGTTAAAAGCATTGGCAACGTGTCCTTATGGCATAGCAGAGTGGAGTAGTGCTTTACCCGATGTGGTTGAAACCTCGAATAATATTGGTGTGGTCAAACTGACCAAAGATGAGGCCAAAACTTTGATTATGGTTCGTTCGATGGTGAACCAAGAAGCAGTGACATTCGCACATAATATTCAACAGCATTTTGCCAGCTTTGAAATTCAGTCAGATTTAACGCCGTTAGTCTCAGGTTGGACACCGAATCCAGATTCAGCTGCATTGAAATGTCTACAACAAGCTTATCAATCTGCATTTAAGATTGAGCCAAACTTGAAAGTGATTCATGCGGGCTTGGAATGCGGCATTATTGCGGAGCATTATCCTGATTTGCAGATGGTATCTTTTGGCCCGGATATTCAGGGTGCGCATGCACCTGGTGAGCGGGTTAAAGTAGATACGGTAGAGAAATGCTGGAAGTTGTTGGTGACGGCTTTGGAGAGTGTAGCTTAATTTAATGTTTTAATCAGATCAGACCAATGATCCTGTCTTGGTCTGATCAATCAATGATAAATATTGTGTTGGTACATGTATTGTTAGCCAAACACCATTTTCTGCCTGATGAAACTCAAAGCCATCTTTATACATTTGTAGTGTGTTAATTAAGAATAGCACAGGCTTACCATAGCGTTGGCCTACATTCAAAGCCGTTTCTTTATTTTCACTTAGATGCACATAATGGCGCTGTCCAGCGATTAGGCCTTGCGTCTGAATTGAATCTATAAATCGACTCGCTGTGCCATGATATAAATATTGTGGTGGCTCAAGCGCAATCATTTGCCGTTGTACCGTATTTGTTGAGTGGCCTTGCACAGCTCTGATCATCAAACCATCTTCTGAGATTTGGAAGCGTTTTTTATCATTTTGTTCTGCGATGACTTGGAGTAATGCTTCATCTAGAGGAACATTGTGTTGTTGTGCAGCTTCAATAAGCTCAGCAATTTTTGCCCAACCTTCTTGATCAAGTTGAAGCCCAATTTGTTCAGGCTTATGTCGTAATATCAGGCTTAAAAATTTGCTTATTTGAGTATGTTCTTTCATATTTAATATTCACTATTCTACGTTTACTTTGACCTGAAACAGGTTTTGATCGAGTTCGATAAACTTAATTCCACAATCAATAAATTTTTCAATCATCGCTGCTTGTGTACGGGTATGTTCGCTAATACATTGTGCGGTAAATTCACCCCCTTGTCCCAATGCCAAAGGTAATAACAACTGATCCGCTAAATACTCATCGACTGAAGCATTAGATTCCAGATATTGCTTCACCTTTTCCGCCAAATGATTGGCAATCTGTTCTGCACTTTTGCGTATTTCACCTAAAGCAGTAAATAGCTGGATGTGATGCTGATGTTCAACTTTGACATACACTGTATTACCTTGGCTAATGCCGTTTAAATGAAACTGCTGTTGTGTATCTAGTTTTAGTCTTTTATTTAAGGTTGCCAATTCCCGTTGTGCGATTTGTGCTTCTTCGGAAAGGTTGAGTACTGCCGCAAAAGCCTTTGTCGTTTGCAAAGTACCACGATCTAATAAATTTAACTTGTTTCGTTGTTGCCAAGGTTGAATCTTGATTTGAATTTCACCAGCACCAATCGGGAAGAAGCCTGCTTTATTTAACTTAAACTCGACCGCTATTCCAAGTTTTTCTAATACTGGCAAAAAACATTGCTCGATAAAATCTGCCGTTGGCGCAAGCGGGTTGTGAGTGCCACCAGAAATAGTCAATTCACTGGCTTCATTTTGTAATAACAAAGCCGGTAAGAGCGTTTGTAAAACCAGTGTCGTACTTCCTGCCGAACCAATCTGGAATTGGTATTTTCCACTTTGTACATGCTGTGGTGCGAAGTACAAACGCTGGCTATGAAGTTCAGCACCTTCCACATAGGCTTGGCTGATGTGTTGAGATGCCTGTACACAGACCAGATGCTGACGCATTAAGCCAGGTTTCTTACGCCCAGCACGAATGTTGATTAATTCAAATGCCTGACCTGTAATCATCGAAAGGGCAAGGGCGGTTCTTAAAATCTGTCCTCCACCTTCACCTTGTGAGCCATCAATCTGGATGGCTGCTGGCATATTTGCCAAAGCTTTATTCACTTCTGTTTTCCTTATTTTGTAATTTAATGAACATACTGTCAGTACATGGTAATGCGAAGTAACGTGTGACTTTGCTTTCGGCAAAGCTTTGCTAGGTACATGGTGCTGAGCCTAATCAGTGAAGATTGATGCACGGCTCACATGCTGCCATAGCCGCCTGAATTATTTTCAATCCCTCAGATCGGAGTAATGCAGGATCTTGTACTCGCCCAGTATGCCCAAACTGTGCTTGTGAACTAAATTCACAAAATTTGTTGTCTATTCGACTAAATCAATTTGCCAATTGGCAGCCTGAATCTTGATATTTAAATCGCGTAGTTTCGCGCTGATATCATCGGCTTGTTTTTGCAAGCTAGAAACAGGGATAACCTTCTTCCATTTGATCTCACGTGAGCTATAACGATCCTGTTCACGATGGGTATTGGCAATCGCCTCAACCAGAATCTTATGCTGTTCAGCATAACTATCACGCAAGCTTAATAGGGACAGCAGAGTTTTGCCATCCTCAAGCTTTGGTTGTGCATTGGTCAAATGAATACGACAAATCAGTTGATTACTTTCTTGGGTTAAAGCAAACACCTGTTTGATCAGTTCATTTGGATCTTCACTCGGTTCATCACCGTCTTGTACCAGTACATTGGCGTTGATCCGTTGTTTTAATGAAGCGAGCTTTTTTTGTTGATCGCTTCGAAGTAACAATGCTTCTGCGAGTTTCATCTTTTATTTTCCTAAAAAATTTATTCTTTAATCTGTTGAGCTGGCAAGTAGTAAGCAGCCTTTATTTTGCTCTGGTGAATAAATGGTTAAGCACCAATTACCCCACCATTCTCGGCCAGGTTCAAAATAATCATTCCATTCAGAACTTTCTTCCCGAGCACTACCTGGGTAGCCAACCCAATCATATATTTCACAGTCTTTCTCCGTGAAAAGGCATAGCTGCAAGAATGCTCGGAAGAATGCTGCCCGATGAGACGAGGCAAGGATTGTTCCATAGGGTGGATCAATGATTGCCGCTAACAAGCTCAAAAACCAATTATGTCCAGAAAATAAATCGGGTCTGTCCAAACGATCAAGATTTATAAGGCTGCGATCTAATTGCTCTATCGCTAGTGAGTTCAAGTCTAACGTTTTTTCCAACGCTAAACTTTCACAATTCAATAGCATCTGTTGATGAATAGTCAGCGTATTCAAAGATTCCCTTTGATGTATGACATCAAACAAAAAAACTTCAAATACGGCTTGTATGGCATCAAGATTAGATTGTAATCCTTTGCTCTTCAAATGATCTAATTGGACAAACATATATGCACCTTCTGGTTGTGCTCAGGTATTTAGCCCTTAACACAGACCACTTGTCTTAATGTATACACCACTTCAACCAAATCCTGCTGTGCTTTCATGACATCTTCAATCGGTTTATAAGCCGACGGAATCTCATCAATCACGGCTGCATCTTTGCGACATTCAACACCTTCGGTCTGCGCAATCTGATCTTCTACGGTAAAGCGACGTTTTGCTTCAGCACGGCTCATGACACGACCTGCACCATGCGAACATGAACAGAACGATTCCTGATTTCCAAGCCCACGAACAATAAAAGACTTGGCTCCCATTGAACCAGGGATAATTCCATATTCTCCCAAACGTGCCCGCACAGCGCCTTTACGGGTCACCATCACTTCTTCGCCGTAATGCTGTTCCTTTTCCACATAATTATGGTGGCAATTCACGGCTTCTAATCGTGCTTGGAACGGTTTTGGGATAATCGTCGCTAAGGCTTTAATCGCAGACTGCATCATGATTTCACGGTTTTTCATGGCAAAGCGTTGTGCCCAACCGACAGCAAACCAATAATCATCAAAGTGCTCAGTACCTTCGACTAAATATGCCAAATCTTTGTTGGGTAAGTTAATAAAATGCTTTTGCATATCTTTACGCGCCAGTTCGATAAAATGATTACCGATGGCATTACCGACACCGCGAGAACCTGAGTGCAACATAATCCAGACATGGTCATGTTCGTCTAAGCAGACTTCGACAAAGTGATTTCCTGTACCTAAAGTTCCCAACTGTTTGCGGTTATTGGTATTTTTAAGCCGAGGGTGCTTCGCACAGATCAATTCAAAATCTGCAACTAAATCAGCCCAGGCCTGATCTACCATTTCAGGTGGAGTTTCCCAAGAACCTTTATCTCGTCCACGTTTGGTCATTCCGTGCGGAATCAAACGTTCCAGCTCAGTACGTAAAGCATATAAATTATCGGGTAAATCAGAGGCAGTTAAGCTGGTACGCGTCGCCATCATCCCGCAGCCGATATCAACACCGACGGCAGCAGGGATGATTGCTCCTTTGGTTGGAATCACGCTTCCGATGGTTGCGCCTAAACCAAAATGAACGTCGGGCATTACGGCCATCCATTTATAAATAAACGGCATTTGTGCGGTTTGTAGTAATTGTTGTTTGGAGTTGTCATCAACAAGCACACCATTGGTCCACATTTTTACTGGCATACTCGTTTCATTTTTTAAAACTTGATAAGCACGTTGTTGCTGTTCTTGTTCAAATTGAGCTTGTTGGTTGATTTGTTCAACGACAGACATTTTCATTTTCCTTTCAAAGCCTGCCTGCCAAGCGTTTGCAGGCAGGTGATATTCACAAGATCCCAATGATATTGTATGTCTATACTATTGCACTGACTGTGCCAACTTTTTTAAATTTAATTTTTATAATTAGTAAAACATTGATAAATAATTAAAATAAAATTTTTAAATATCTTTTAAACTGCAATCAAGGCTTAGTTCTAGTAAATTTTTTATATTTATTAAGATATAAAAGTATCCTAAAAGATATAGGTGTTGTTGTGAGTTTTATCTGTCTCCCCACATACTGCAAACTTATTAAGATTTTTCAATTTTTGTAAGTTGGCCTATATCATCTAAGCTAAATTGATCAAAATCATGAGCTAAGTAGAAGTTGCCTTGATAGAATTTTCTAACTTCTTCAGCAATTGCTTGTTGCCCGGCATAGTCCTGATGGCGTGGACTAAAGTGCGTCAAGATCAGATTACTTAGCCCTTGCTGTTGAGCAAATTCAGCAACTCTCTTTGCAGAACTATGCATGGGGCCTGATCCCACTTTATCTAAAACAGCTTGAGTGTAGGTGCTTTCATGAATAAGGAGTTGGACATCTTGGCAGGCTTTTTCCAATAGCTCAGGACGATCATTATCTCCACCCACGATGGCATGTATACGTTGCGTCTGGATTTGAGTGAAATCAGTTGCTTTCAACGTTTGTTGATTAAACTGAATATCTTGACCGTGTTGTAAGTCTCCCCAAACTTTACCTTTAGGTACGCCGAGTTGAACTAAAGCCTGTGTATCTAGTTTCTTTTGGGTGTATTGCGCAATAATACTGAATGCAAAACTGGGTACGCGGTGACTCAGTGGATGAGCTTGAATCGAGAGTTCATCGGTTAACGGTAGAATCTGAGTTGCTTCATTCACATCGATAAAGTTGAGTGGATAGGGTAAATGTAAATCCGTTAATTGGGCCGTAACCTTAATCCATTGTTGAATTTCTTTGGGCGCAATAATGGTTAAAGGCGCAGTGCGTGCATTCATACCTGCACTGGCCAATAAGCCAACCAATCCATAACAATGATCGCCGTGCACATGGGTAATACAGATGGCAACTAGGCTTTGCAATGAAAGTTTGGCCTGTTGAATACGATGCTGTGTAGCTTCACCAGCATCAACCAGTATCCAGTCTTTATTCTTGCTGTTACGGATAGCTAGGCCAGAGACGTTGCGTGTGAGTGTGGGTACACCAGAAGAGGTGCCTAAAAAAGTAAAATGAAGCATATTGTTGGAATTTATCATTGAAATGCGTATTGTATATGATAGTCATATATAAAATATTATAGAAATTATGCTGAATGCAAAGAAAACTGTCGTGATTGGCTTTGTCGGCTCTACTTTAGATCAGGGAAAGCGTCCTGACCGCTGGCAACGCTGGCGTCCAACCTTGAGCCTTCTGATGCATGAAGATCTGATGGTGGATGAACTGGTACTGTTGCATGATCGGCAACACCATAATCTAGTTAAATTTATTGCTGAAGATGCCCAGCAGCTATCACCATCGACCACTGTCTCAGGCCAGCGTGTCAGTATTCGTGATCCTTGGGATTTTGCCGAGGTCTATGGTGCGCTGTATGACTTTGTGAAAATTTATCCCTTTGATACGGAAAATAATAACTATCTTTTGCATATCACCACAGGTACCCATGTTGCGCAAATCTGTTGGTATCTATTGGTCGATGCCAATTATCTACCTGCCAAGCTGATTCAAAGTGCACCCAACCAACAAAAAACGCCAGAAGGTGAATACCGCGTCATCGATCTGGATTTGTCACGTTATGATGTGCTCAAGCAACGTTTTGAAGATGAACAGCAACAAAACTGGCAACAGTTAAAAGCCAATATTTCAACCTATAACCACGAATTTAATCAACTGATCACCGAGGTTGAGTTGGTGGCGACACGTTCGAGTGCACCGATTTTGATTATGGGTGCCACCGGTGTAGGTAAATCGCATTTAGCCAAACAAATCTTTCAGTTAAAGAAAGACAAGTTTCATTTGAGTGGGCGTTTTATTGATGTGAACTGTGCGACGCTTCGTGGTGATAGTGCTATGTCGAGTTTGTTTGGGCATATCAAGGGAGCATTTACAGGTGCAGCGGCTTCACGAACAGGTTTATTAAAAAGTGCTGATCAGGGTATTTTATTTCTGGATGAAATTGGTGAGCTTGGGCTAGATGAGCAAGCGATGCTGCTTAAGGCACTCGAAGATAAATCCTTCTTTCCTGTTGGAAGTGATAAAGAGGTTCAGGCCGATTTTCAACTGATTGCAGGGACAAATAAAGATTTAAGAACCGAAGTGCAAGCAGGGCGTTTCCGTGAGGACTTATGGGCACGATTGAATACATGGACTTTCTTTTTACCCAATCTTAAAGATCGAATTGAAGATATTGCCCCCAATATTGAGTTCGAGTTGCAACGTTTTGCGGCGAACCATCAACGACAATTACGTTTTCAACGTGATGCACTTGATGTGTATTTGAAATTTGCCAAGTCGAAGGAAGCATCCTGGCAGGGGAATTTCCGGGATTTAACTGCCAGTGTGACCCGATTAGCGACATTATCCAGTGGTGAACTGATCCGTTTAGAGACGGTGGAAAAAGAGATTCAGCGTTTAAAGCAACTGTGGTCGATTCAAACCACACAAAACCAATCTAAAGATGTAGATATTCTCCTCAAATATTTAGACCAAACCCAGTTGAGCGCGATTGATGAGTTTGATCAGATTCAGCTGCGTGGCGTGCTGCAAGTCTGTGAACATGCCAAGTCGATGGCGGATGCTGGGCGACAGTTGTTTGCTGCTTCACGCCAGCAACGTAACACCACCAATGACAGCGACCGAGTCAAAAAGTATTTGGCTCGGTTTGGCTTGAGTTGGAGTGACTTTCAGTAATCATTCGGCTGGATGATTTTTCTTTATTTGGGATTGGCTGGGTAGAAACTCTAAGTTCCAAAGTTTTTCGGCATATCGGCCAATCCACCAGAAAGATGCAGCGAGCAAGATAAAGAAAATGGCTTTGTGCATGCCATTCCAGAAAAACTCAAAGTACTTGGTGTAGAGATTAATAAATAAGAAGGTGATACCAAAACCGCGTGAGGTGGCATCATCGTGTTTTAAACCGTAGACAATCGCGATCATGGCAATAAATGCAAATAGTATGCCCCAATGTAATAACTCATATTGTTTAACGTTATACCAGCTGCCTAAGTCACCATAATTGCCAAAGATTGAGAGAATCCATAAGGCAATAAACAGATAAAGTAGTCCCATGACATAAGTTGAATGGGCGAAGTCTCTAAAATATGCATAGCGTTTAAATAGCAGGCTTAAGCCAATTAAGGCACCGCCAAAAAAGACAAAGCGTAACGGGAAGTTCATCCCAAGATAATAGGCACCCCAACCTGACATATAGCCAGTTTCCGTCCCAAACCAAGAACCGAGCGCAAGCAGCGAGAACAGCCAGATCAATCTGGATGGGAACCAGAACGCAAGTGCTGCATAAATAATAGTGGAAAGCAGGAATAACAAAGAAAAATGTCCGCTGCCTGTATCAATCGCCTGACCGAAATAGGCGACCGACGCTGCGGTGGACAGCACGCCTGCGAAAATAATCGCTTCATTGCTAAATTGATGCTGGGGTTTGGTTCTACGTCGACGATAGGCAAAGCCATAAAAGGTGGCCGCCACCACAGCAAAAATTAGACATGGGATAATCTTGGAATCGATAAAGATTTTTTCAATCAGCTCCATCAAGAACTGATCGGCAGTCATTGCAGCGATGGCAATCACGGCACAAATCATTGCAATCCAGAATGAGTATTTTGCCATTCGTTCCCAGTCAAACGGACGAATCGAAAAGCTACGCTTTAACTCATTGGCTACATCGGGCGTAATCGTGCCTTGTTGTTGCCATTGTTCAATGGTTTGCTTTAAAAAAAGCCCCTGTTTTTTATTGAATTGCATTATTAAAGAACCCCCAAATGTCTGCACATCTCTACTGATATAACAGACATTGGAGTCAATAGGCGTATATTTTTCTTAGTAATTTGTTGTTAAGTCTACAGTTTTAAAAAGCGGGTAATGACCTGACGCAATTGTTTAAGATAACCAGTAAAGAAATGATTGGCGCCTGGCAGAATCGTGATCGGATGTTTTTGTGGTTTCGCCCACGCGATCATATCTGAGAGCAGGGTAATATCATCCTGCTCGCCATGAACAAACAGGATATCGCCGTCGATAGCCGGGGTCTTGTAATGACGTAAATCGACGACCGAACCCGTAGGTAAGCCACATAACACCAGTTGTTTGGGACGTAATTCTTCGCTGAGTTGTGCTTGGCATTTTGCCAATACGTGAGAACCGAAGCTGAAACCACCCGCATAGAAGGTTAAACCTGCATGTTTTGCACGTGCATATTCAATTACAGCCATGATGTCATCCGTTTCGCCGTGTCCCTGATCATGGGTGCCTTCACTGCCAGCTAAACCACGGAAGCTAGGACGATACACGATACAGCCCATTTCATTAAAAATCTGAGCCAGCAGTACAGGGACTTTATGATTTGGTGTTCCACCTTGCAAGGGATGTGGATGGCAGACCACAGCAAAACCTGTGACTTCACCTTGAGGTTGATCGACAAACATTTCAATTTGACCAACAGGACCCTGGATGAATAATTGCTCAGACATAAGATACGCAATGGATAATGGAAGAATCCACTATTTTACCGATAATGAAGAATGAAAACACGAATTGGCATTAAAAATTATCAACTGTTATAGTTTCATCAAGTTAAATTTATTTTTTGATTGATTATGCTTGCTTTAATTTCTCCAGCGAAAACACTTGATTACACAACGGCTTTACCTACGGATACATATACTCAGCCACGTTTATTAGAACAATCACAGCAGTTGATTGATGTATGTCGCAAGCTTTCTGCGAGTGAAATCGCATCGTTGATGACCGTGAGCGAGAAAATCGCCACCTTGAATGTAGAACGTTTCCGTGACTGGAATGCAGATTTTGATTTTTCCAATGCACGTCAAGCCTTGTTTGCATTTAAAGGCGATGTGTATACCGGTTTAGATGCTTATCACTTAAACGATCAGGATATTGATTTTGCACAGCAGCATTTGCGTATGTTGTCTGGTCTTTATGGTTTATTACGTCCATTGGATTTGATGATGCCGTACCGTTTGGAAATGGGAACTAAACTAAAAAATAGCCGTGGTCATAATCTATATGAATTCTGGGGCAGTATTATCACCGATCAAATTAACCAGGATTTAGCTGAAATTGATGCAAAAGTGTTGGTAAATTTGGCCTCTGACGAATATTATAAATCTGTGAATGAAAAGAAAATTCAGGCAGAAATCATCAAGCCTGTATTCTTGGATCAGAAGAACGGAAAATACAAAGTCATTAGTTTCTATGCAAAAAAAGCGCGTGGGCTGATGGCGAGATACTTGATTGAAAATAAATTAAGCCAAGTAGAACAATTAAAAGCATTTGATAGTGAAGGGTATTACTTTGATGCTGCAAGTTCATCGGATAAAGAATTGGTCTTTAAGCGAGATGAACAGCACGCAGCTTAGATTTGCCTTGGGCAGGGTGGGATGTTAACCAAACAACATTTATTAAAGCACGCGATATCGTCTGATCAAGTCCGAATCAAAGGGCATCTGACAGAACCTCGGAGTTATGGGGTGTATGCATTGCCTTTAGATACGGATGGCACTCGACGGTTCCGGTTTGGTAATCATCCTGTCCGTCAACAGGAACTGAAACATGAGTTTGGTTCCTGTACCTTGTATCAACTCTTTCTTGAGCGTAAAGACGCTGAATCATTGGCAAAGTGGCTGAATAAAGCAATTCAATGAGGCTTAGAAATGCAGCAGTATTTAACACGACTAGAAAAATCATGGTTTGAACTGCATCGGCATTATCATTCTTCTGAACCGCAGAAAATTTTTAATAAGTTGATTGCTGCCTATAGTGAAAAGCAGCGGGCTTATCATACGCTTCAGCATTTGTATGAATGTTTGACCTTGCTTGATTCAATTCGACCTGATTTAAAAGATGCTTATTCAGTTGAGTTAGCACTGTGGTTTCATGATGCGATCTATGATCCGCAAGCAAAAGATAATGAGCTAAAAAGTGCGGAGCTGTTTGAAAAGTATATGGCTCAGGACCTATCTGTTGAGATTGTTGAAAAGATAAAGCGTTGGATTATTGCGACGCAAAAGCATGAATCGACGAACGAATTGGATTTGCAATTTTTACTGGATATCGATTTGGCAATTCTAGCGGCTTCACCAGAACGTTTCGAGGAATATGAGCAACAGATTCAACAAGAATATGCTTGGGTGGATCCAGATGTTTATTCCATTAAACGAAAAGAAGTTCTCGCACATTTTTATCAAGCGGAACCGTTGTATCAAACGGAATATTTTCAACAGAATTTTGAGCAAAGGGCGAAGCAAAATTTAAATCGAATATTAAACATTTAGAATTGAGAGAATCATGGATCAGCTAATTCAAACATTGAAAGAGCTAGCGAAACAGCATCCGTTAGAAAAATATTTTATATGGGAGTTGCCAAAAAGTAATCCATTACCAATCCCTGTGCATCTTGCCTCCATATTTGAGCAAAATATTTATTTAAAACATAATTTCAATTCTTTATTGAATTCAGACGATTTAGCTGGTCGGTACTGGTTGATTCAAGAGTGGGGAGGTATACGTTCTTTTAAGCAAAATCCTAAAAATGACCTGTTATTGCTTAAATTTGAAAGTGAACTTACAAAAGGTGCTTTAACAAGAACTACTTTTTCAGTGATCTCTTCTTTATCAAAAGTCGCATCCTTTATGGATCATCGGGCTTATGCAGTTTATGATTCCAGAGTCATTTATTCTTTAAACTGGTTGTTGTTTAAATATTCAACATTAAAAGAATTTTATCCTCAGCCGATTGGAAGGAATGCTGATATAACTCAATATGAACTTAATACGATTTTTAATTTGTTTGATGGTCCTGTGAACTATAAAACTCACCGCATTGCTTATCATGATTATTGCCAATTAATGAAAAAATTATCAATGGAAGTGTATGCTAAGAGTGAGCCGTATTGGACCGAAATGCTTTTGTTTATCCTTGCACCAAAATATATTGTGAATGATATAAAAAGTTCATTACAGATAGCATTAAAATGCTAGAAAGAAATGAGTGTTTTGGCGATTAAAAAAGGGAGCAAATAGCTCCCTTTGCTTTTTCTTTTCTTACTTAAAGAAATAACCTGTCTCAGGCGAGCTGGCATTGGCCATACGCTTACGAGGCATACGACCCGCCAAGAATGCTTCACGACCTGCTTCAACGGCTTTTTTCATCGCAGAAGCCATTAAAATTGGATTTTGAGCTGCAGCAATCGCCGTGTTCATCAGTACGCCATCACAGCCAAGTTCCATTGCAATGGCAGCGTCACTGGCAGTACCCACACCGGCATCCACCAATACAGGAACTTTGGCATTTTCTTTGATGATTGAAATGGTGTGTGGATTCAAAATACCAAGACCAGAGCCAATCAAGCTGCCTAAAGGCATGATCGCAACACAACCCATGCTCTCAAGTTCTTGGGCAACAATCGGGTCATCCGAGGTATAAACCATGATTTCAAAACCATCATCAATCAAGGTTTGCGCTGCTTTAAGCGTTGCTGTCACATTCGGGTACAAGGTTTTTTCATCACCGAGTACTTCCAGCTTTACCAGATTGTGACCATCAAGTAATTCACGAGCCAGCATACAGGTACGAATCGCACTATCTGCATCAAAACAGCCAGCAGTATTCGGCAGAATGGTGTACTTCTCTGGTGGAATCACTGAAAGCAGATTCGGCTGATCGGTATGTTGTCCGATATTCACACGACGAATCGCAACGGTGACAATTTCTGCACCACTTGCTTGAATGGCTAAGTCTGTTTCATTTAAATCTTTATATTTACCAGTTCCGACCAATAAACGTGATTGAAATGTACGTGAACCAATAATTAAAGGGGAATCTTGCATGGGCTTACTCCATTTTTAGCCAATTAGCCGCCACCAACAGCTTGAATAATTTCAATACGATCTTCAGGAGCAATCAATGTCTGCTCAAGTCTACTTTTCGGAATAATCTGTTGGTTCTTTTCTACAGCAAAACGTTTGCCTTCAAGCGTCAGGCTTTGAATGAGTTGCTGCAGATTTTCACAAGACGTGTCTGTTGACTCGCCGTTTAAATAGATATGCATGATAAATCCTTATTTCGCATGCTTGATCGCTTGCCATGCGAGCATGATCCAGCCCACGATCATAAATGCACCGCCAATCGGGGTGATGGCACCTAAGATTCTAGGCAGACCAAGCGCCATAATGTACAACGAACCACAGAAAAAGATGATGCCAATTTGGATCAAAATATAAGGAATTTTTATAGGGAAGGTTGCAGTGGTTTTATGTAGGACACCTAAAACCAGTAATCCAATCGCATGATAGAAAAAGTACTGGGTTGCTGTATTCCACCAAGCCAGTTGTTCTGGTGTGGCAAAAGATTTGAGGCCATGGGCACCGAAAGCGCCTAACATCACTGCAAGCGCAAGATTAAGCGCCGAGATTGCTATCCACATAATGATAATGGAACTAGAAACTTGATGAACAAAGTTAACATATTCGGGTGTTTAAACAAAGCCAGATAAAACAAAAGGGCATGAAAGCCCTTGTGTTTGATGTAATCTTAACTCGCAGACATGGCGGTTTTGATTTTTTCCATTGCATTTTTTTCTAGCTGGCGAATACGTTCAGCAGAAACGTTATATTCAGCAGCCAGTTCGTGCAAAGTGGATTTGTCATCATCTAACCAGCGGCGCTGTAAAATATTACGTGAGCGATCATCAAGCTGGTCCATCGCTTCATGCAAGGCAGAAGTGCTTTGCTCTTCGTAATCTTCTTCCTCGATCAGACGTGCAGGGTCGTAACGATTATCTTCGAGATACAATGCTGGTGCAGTATGCGGGGTATCGTCATCATCATCGCCTTGAGCTTCAAACGCAGCATCATAGGCAGTTAAACGACCTTCCATTTCTAACACCTGTTCAGGTGTAACATTCAAATCATTGGCAATCGATTTGGCTTCTTCCAAAGTCAATCGCTTGCTCGATTTCTTGAGGCTACGCAAGTTAAAGAACAGTTTACGTTGTGCCTTGGTGGTCGCAATTTTGACGATACGCCAGTTACGGATCACATATTCGTGAATTTCAGCTTTAATCCAGTGCACGGCAAAAGAAACTAAACGAACCCCCATATTAGGGTCGAAACGTTTCACTGCTTTCATGAGTCCGAGGTTACCTTCTTGGATGAGATCACCTTGTGGCAATCCGTAACCTGCGTAACTACGTGCGATATGTACGACAAAGCGGAGATGTGACATTACCAAAAGTTTGGCAGCATCAAGGTCTTGGTCATAATAGTAACGCTCAGCAAGTTCTTTTTCCTGCTCGGCCGTTAAAATTGGAATTTGATTGACAGTACTGATATATGCACCAAGGTTTACACCTGGCGCAGACAATGACAGGGGCATCAATTGATTGCTGCTGTCAGTAGTCATGGATTCTCCTTATAGGATGGTATTTAAGTCAACAATTTCATCTTAATGCGAATGCTCTTCATCACTAAGGAAATTTGAGTATAGAAATGTAAAGTAAACTATTTTATCTTTACCAAGAGTTTAGCAAAGAATCACATAGATTCAATTAAATAGTGAAATTCGTGCTCTGAAATTTTTTGTGTCTGGCATTGAAGTTGCTGAATTTGGCAATATCGTGTTACATCAATTTCACTATGTGGATCAGATGATTTCAACAAAAACTGTTTGGAATGGTCCGCTTTTTTTAAAGCGCGTTTTAACATCAGCAAGGGCATAGGACAGGGTTGTCCTAATGCATCAATGATTTCCGGGGTGTTGATTGTGTCGGTCATATTCAATTAAATCACTTCATTCAAAATTATCTTAACAAATTTCTGCGTAATTTTTATGATAAAAATTCCATTAAAAAAACAGCTAAATTATTGAAAAAAACAGATAGAACAGATGGAAATAACTAAAAATAATTCTATTAATTGTCATAAACCCGTGATAAGCTCGATGCGTTTTAGGAAGAGTTTAATACACAATTAATGTAATAAACCCTATAACAAATGGATGTAACCGGAAATTGTTGATAGTTTTACAGAATGATTACAAGCTTTAAAATTATAAATATTTTAAAACCTTGTTGGCTCTGCTGTTTGCAACACCGGAAGGTCCTTATCTTTCAATATCTGAGGATTGACTTATGACAGCTCGTGAACAAGGCGTAGTAAAGTGGTTTAACGACACTAAAGGCTTTGGTTTTATTCAGCGTAATGGTGGTGATGACGTATTCGTTCATTTCCGCGCAATTATGGGCGATGGCCACCGTTCTTTACGTGACGGCCAACGTGTAGAATTCAGTGTTGTTCAAGGACAAAAAGGTTTCCAAGCTGAAAACGTTCAGCCTTTAGACTAATTTGTTGCCTTAACGCAATATAAAAACGCTCCAATGTAATTTGGGGCGTTTTTGTTTATAATAGCCACTTTCTTTTGGTCATTGATGGTTCGAGAGCATATATGACGACTGGTTTTGAAACCTTAAATTTACATCCGCAGTTGAAGAAAGCGATTGATGCTTTGGGTTTTACAAAAATGACCCCAATTCAGCAAAAGGTTTTAAAATATACATTAGCAGGGCATGATGCCATTGGTCGGGCACAAACGGGTACTGGTAAAACGGCTGCCTTCTTGATTAGCGTGATCAATGATCTGTTGAATAATCCAGTTCAAGAACAGCGTTTTCGTGGTGAGCCACGTGCGTTAATTTTAGCGCCAACTCGTGAGTTAGCGTTACAGATCGAAAGTGATGCACAAGCATTAACCAAATTTTCAAATTTGCATCTGGTCACTTTGTTGGGCGGTGTAGATTTTGAAAAGCAAAAGAAAATGCTGGACCGTAATTTTGTCGATATTATTGTGGCTACACCAGGCCGTTTAATTGATTTTGTCGAGCAAAAAGAAGTCTGGTTAGACAAAATTGAATTCTTGGTGATTGACGAAGCGGATCGTTTACTCGATATGGGCTTTATCCCGTCAGTGAAGAGAATTGTTCGTTTTTCACCGTTTAAAGAGCAACGCCAAACCCTGATGTTCTCTGCAACATTTAGCTATGATGTGCTTAATCTTGCCCGTCAATGGTTGTTTGAGCCGGTTACAGTTGAAATCGAGCCTGAGCAAAAAACCAATAACGATGTTGAACAGCGGGTTTATGTGGTTGCGAAAGAAGATAAATACAAACTGTTGCAAGAAATCCTGCGTGAAGAACCGATTGATAAAGTGATGATCTTTGCCAACCGTCGTGATCAGGTGCGTCGTTTATATGATCATTTGAAACGTGATGGTTATCGTGTGGGGATGTTATCGGGTGAAATTGCACAAGATAAGCGTCTGAAAATGCTAGATCAATTCAAGCAGGGTAAGAACAATATCATGATCGCGACCGATGTTGCGGGGCGTGGTATCCATGTCGATGGTGTTTCGCATGTGATTAACTTTACCTTGCCTGAACAGTCTGATGATTATGTTCATCGTATTGGCCGTACAGGTCGTGCGGGTGCACAAGGCGTGAGTATCAGCTTCTTGTCGGAAGATGATGCTTTCTATTTGCCTGAAATTGAAAAAGCGATTGGTAAGAAATTGCCTTTAACGCGTTTAGAAGGTTATTGCTAAGTCTTAATATGTTTAATTAAGACTAACAATTGCTTCTGAAAAAAAGGCCAAATCATTCCGCGATTTGGCCTTTTTGATTATTTAGTAAGATTTGCTACCCAAATTACACAAAACACTAAAGATTTTTTTATAATTCCTGTGATTAGTTGCTGAATTGAAATAAATCAACATGTAGAATATGGCGCATTACCTGGGAGGATATTATGGCTCTAATCTCAATGCGCCAGCTCTTGGATCACGCTGCAGAATATAACTACGGCGTACCAGCGTTTAACGTAAACAACTTAGAACAAATGCGTGCAATCATGCTCGCTGCGGATGCAACAAATTCACCTGTCATCGTGCAAGCTTCGGCTGGTGCGCGTAAATACGCAGGTGCACCTTTCTTACGTCACCTTATTTTAGCTGCGATTGAAGAGTGGCCACATATTCCAGTGGTAATGCATCAAGATCATGGTACAAGTCCAGATGTTTGCCAACGTTCGATCCAGTTGGGCTTCAGCTCAGTGATGATGGATGGTTCACTGGGTGCGGATGGTAAGACACCAACAACCTATGATTATAACGTTGATGTAACCCGTCGCGTGGTTGCAATGGCGCATGCTTGCGGTGTTTCTGTTGAAGGTGAGATTGGTTGCCTGGGTAGCCTTGAAACCGGTATGGCGGGTGAAGAAGATGGCGTAGGCGCTGAAGGTGTACTCGATCATTCTCAATTACTGACTTCTGTTGAAGAAGCGACCCAGTTCGTGGCGGATACCAATGTAGATGCTTTAGCAATTGCTGTTGGTACTTCTCACGGTGCGTATAAGTTTACTCGTCCACCTACAGGCGATATTCTTGCAATTGACCGTATCAAAGAAATTCATGCTGCATTGCCAAACACGCATCTTGTAATGCACGGTTCAAGCTCTGTGCCGCAAGAATGGTTAGCTGTGATTAATCAGTACGGTGGTGATATTAAAGAAACTTATGGTGTGCCTGTAGATCAGCTGGTTGAAGCGATCAAACATGGTGTGCGTAAGATTAACATCGATACCGATTTACGTTTGGCTTCTACGGGCGCAATGCGTCGTATGATGGCAGAAAAACCAAGTGAATTTGATCCACGTAAATTCTTTGGCGAAACTGTTGAAGCAATGAAAGAAATCTGTGTTGCGCGTTACGAAGCATTTGGTACCGCAGGGCATGCAGACAAGATTCGTCCAATTTCTTTAGAGAAAATGGTTGATCGTTACAAATAATTTATTTGTAATGCACAAAAAATAGCGGCTAGTCCGCTATTTTTTTATGTCATTTTTGGAAAAATAAAATGCCAGCACATTGCTGGCATTCTACTTGAGCTTAACTTACTTTTTTTGCTGAGCTTTAGAGTCCAGGTTGGCGTCTTTGATTTCAACATAAGCATTGGCGCGAAGTTCACGCATCCAGCTATCGACTTCAGTATCAAATAGGCGTTCACCCAGAATTTGACGTGCCATACGTTCTTGCACTTCTTTGGTCATGTCCTGCTGGCGAGTATCGGTTACTTGCAGAATATGCCAGCCGAATTGACTCTGGAACGGTTGGCTGACTTGTCCAACAGGAGTCTCTTTCATGACTTTTTCAAATTCAGGCACCATCACACCAGGACTAACCCAGCCTAAGCTACCGCCATCACGTGCTGAGCCTGTATCATTTGAATAAGTTGCAGCCAAGGTCGCGAAATCATCACCCGCTTTAGCACGTTTGTACAGACTATCAATCATTTGCTTGGCACGATCTAGACTCACCACTTCAGAAGGCTGAATCAGGATGTGACGGGTCTGGTATTGTGGAACCAGTGCTTTTTGATCATTCTGTTTGCGTTCGAGTAACTTTAAGACATGTATGCCATCACGAACATTGATCAGTTCAGTTGTTTGTCCCACTTGAAGTGGTGTGATGCGCGCTGCCAGTTCGGTCGGAATCTCTGATAATGAACGGAAGCCCATATCAAGACCATCGACTTTTACAGCACCGGTCGAAAGTTTGCTGCTGATGGCTTTAGGATCATCACTGGTTGATAGGGATTGTTTAACCTGTTGAGCAACTTGCTGAGCGGCATCGGCATTGTCACCGGAAATACGCATATGAATCACGTGAACCTGTGTACCGAGTGCGGCCTGACCTTCTGGAGATTTCAGGAAGTTTTCAACGTCATGATCACTGATCTTGATGCGTGACATAACTTGCTGTTGACGTAAACGGCCAATAGCAAGGTCTTCCGCAACACGGTTACGCAAGTTTTCATAAGTACCAGGCGCAATAGCGTCTAGTTTTTGCTGAAACGCTTCTAGCGAGTTGGCACCGGATTGATTGGCAACTTTTAGCACTGCAGCATTTAAGGTTTTTTCATCTGCTTTAATGCCGTAACGCTTGACCTGTTCAAGCTGGGCTTGGCGGACAATCAGTTGGTCTAAAACCTGCATTTGCAAGTACTGTTGCGGTGGAACTGTTTTGTTTTGTGCTTTTAATTGATGTTCTGTTTCAGCAACACCTTGTTCTAAATCACTTTTAAGAATGACACTATTGTCCACAATTGCCACAACCTCATCCGTTGGTTGAGCAAAGCTTTGCATTGATGAAGAAATTAGGGCAGCGAGAACAGTGGCTCTAAAGATATGTTGAAAAGGTTTTATCTTCATTAACGTTGTGTCCAAGATTGATTAATTTTGTTGAAACCTAAAACTCTACTCTCCAGAAGTGAAGCGAGCTTATTGTTTAAAGCACCAAGACCTTTTAGTGTGAATTCAGCCATAACCGCATTCTTTTTACGCACATCTGGGGTATTTGGATCATCCAGATCGTTATAGTAAGAACGGCCATAGACTGACACAGCCCAACAACAAGATTCATAATTTACGCCAAGTAAATATTCACGCATCACGTTGTTGTCGATGTCATATTGAGCATGCCCCATAATACGCCAATTGTCTTTTACAGGTTGTATAAAGGATGCAACCACTTGGTCATAAGAATTTTGACGATCTTCAATTTTCTTTCTATAGAAATAACCTAAGTTATATAGATTACCTTTATCACCGGTATAGTAGGCTTGGAAATCGCGTTGCGCATTATCGCCATTTTCCATCCAGGCTGAGTTAGAGCTAATGGTAAAGTTCTGGTTAAGCTGACTAGACAGGCTGACGATAGGGCCGGTACGGCGTTGGGTGTCAAATTCATCCAGTTTTTCATTTAGGCTGACACGACGATCACTAAAATAATAACTTTGTCCGACACTGGCTTTAATCCGTTCTAAACCTTCGGTATCTAAAAGGCTATAAGTTACACCCAGTGACAAGAAATTATTATCATCTAAACGGTCATGCCCATAGAAACGATAGGGGTTAAATAGTTGATCGTAATTGATTGACGCAGAAGTTGAGTCAAAGTTTGGATGATCGTCTTGCTTTCTATAAGGCGAATAAGCATAAAAAGCACGAGGTGAAATGCTTTGTAAATACTTGCCGTCTTTTTCAAAGGTCATCCCTGTTGCTAGGGTGAACTGTGGTACTACCACTGATTTTTCTAAATCATCAGAAGCCGATAATCCACGACCTTCTTTTGAATCCTGATCGAAGAAGGTGTTGATGCTACGCACAGAAACTTCTGGCACAACATAGAACCATGATGGCGTCAGGTAGTTGTATCGGACTGCAAACTGGTTGTAGATACGGGTACCGCTTGATTCCAGCGCAGAACCATCTTCAATTGATTTCTTGAAGTATGCGGTATCGTTATTAAATTCATATTGCAGACCTTGTGGGTCACCCGTGACATAATTTAATAAGAATTGTGGCAGTCGGGCATAAGGCTTGTCTGCATCTTTAATCGTTTTATCTAGCGTCTGGAAGTCTTCGACTTTTAACTGCGCTCTAAGACCAGGAATTCCATTTGCATAGTTAAGTTCCCAGGCACGACGTAAATTCAGATCAGTACGGGTGTTGGGGTTGTTATTAAAGTCAGCAAAATAATCTTTATCTGATGCGTAGTTATATTCTAGATTGGTCGACCACTGGTCATTAATATTCCAGTTATGAAGAAAGTGAAGGTCTTCACGGTCCTGATCATCATATTGATTATCTTGAGCAATATAACCACCCCAAATACGACCTGAACCGAAGTTTTCAGTCATATAACGGAATTCGGCATCTAATTTAGCACCGCGTTTGCTCATAAAGCTTGGTGTAAGCGTAAGGTCGTAATTCGGTGCAAGGTTGAGATAAACCGGCGCAGCAAGTTGAGCGCCACCATCATTGCTGTAGCCAAAGTTTGGGCTGAGTAAACCTGTGGTGCGGCGGTCATCGATTGGGAAATTGAAATAAGGAACGGCAAGGACGGGTACATCTTTTACGTAAAATTTTGTACCACGGGTCACACCACGACCTGTATCCTGATTTAACTCAATTTCTTTGGCCTGAATCTTCCATGCCGGTTTTTGTTCTGGTGGACATGCGGTATAACTCGCATCTTTAAAGATCACCAGATTTTCATTGGCACGTTTGATCTGACTGGCATGACCATGTGCATGTTGTTGTTCTGAGATATAGAAACTGTTATTTAAATCCCCGGTCTGGGTCTTTAAATTATAGTTAATCGCATCACTTTGGGTGAGCAGGCCAGATTGCGCTAGTTGCACTCGGCCTTCGGCATTGGCATGCGTTTGAGTCGAATCAATAGTCACCTGATCGGCACGAATAGTGCGACCTTCCTGATCGATAACCACGTTGCCCTGAAGCACAGAGTCACCCGCTGGATTGTAGTGTCCATAATCCGCTGTAATTACCGAGGTGGTTGTACTTGCATCGCCTGCCTTGGTTTCGGGATTAATCGGCGTAACCCAGGTACCTTGGCAAAAAGAGGAGCTTAAATAGCGGTTGTCGCGCAATTGTGCTTCTGGTGCAGATTTGTCTACGTAATATTGCTGGAAAAAACTTTCTCCAGGATAACTTTCCTGGTCTTGCTGTCCTTGATTTCGAATGGCTGCTTTGAGCTGTTTGTTGTCAAGCGTAGAGACAGCATCAGCTGGTGCCGCGAAACTGGATTGAATCGAGCCGCCGCACAAGAGTGTCAAAATAGCTGTTGCTAAAGGATTAAATTTAAACTGATGTTTCATTGTCTCATTAACCAGTACGCTAATTCACAATTAATTATTGTCGCATCATAGAGAAAAAGTTGATAAGTGGCTACACTTAAGCTTTCAAAATCTCAGCTAGTTTTAGATTTTATTGCAAATGAATACACAACGTGAACAATTGATACAAACTTGGCTTCATGCCACTCTCCAATCCGATCAGTTCGAGATCAACTTTTTAGCAGGAGATGCAAGCTTTCGTCGTTATGCGCGAATTAAGTTACAAAACAAAACATATATGCTCATGGACGCGCCGCCTGAAAAAGAAGATTGTGCACCATTTGTAAATATCGATGAGTTCTTTGATAAAAATGGTGTGCGTGTTCCGCATATCGTTGCCAAAGACCTGACATTGGGTTTATTGCTACTGGAAGATTTTGGTGATGTGGTGCTATCCACCTTACTGAATGATAAGACAGTAGATGACTACTATGCGCAAAGTTTTAAACAGCTGATTGAATTGCAACAGGTGGATGGGCAGGCTCATTTACCTGCTTATTCTTACGACAAGTTGATGGCTGAAATGCGTTTGCTGACCGAGTGGATGTTACCGTCATTAGACATTCAACCGACAGAGCAGCAGTTGGAAACCATTGAGCAAGCGTTTGACTTTCTGGCAATTGAAGCGACTCAACAGCCACAAGTGATTGTACATCGTGATTTTCACAGTCGTAATCTGATGAAAATTGAAGGTGAACAGGAACTGGGGGTGATTGATTTTCAGGATGCGGTGATTGGTGCGGATACCTATGACCTGATTTCGATTACCCGTGACGCCTATGTGCAGTGGAATGCTGAACGTGTGTATCAATGGTTTGAAGTGTTCTATAACTTGTTGCCAGCTTCTGCCAAGGAAAATCGTAGTTTTGAGCAGTTTAAACGTGATGCCGACCTGATGGCGATTCAGCGCCATATCAAGATTTTAGGCATTTTTGTACGTCTGTTTGAACGTGATGGTAAATCAGGCTATTTAAAAGATTTACCACGTGTAATGTGGTACTTACTTGAAGAAAGCCAAGGCTATGATGAATTGAATGAGTTTATGCAATTTATCAATGATGTGGTGATGCCTAAGTTTATTGCCAAATACGGTGATTACGAGGTTGCAGCATAATGAAAGCGATGATTCTTGCCGCTGGCTTAGGTAATCGCATGCGTCCACTGACGTTGCATACACCAAAGCCGCTACTAGAAGTCGGTGGGAAACCGCTGATTGTCTGGCACATTGAAAAACTACAGAAAATTGGTGTCACCGAAATTGTAATCAATACCGCGTGGTTAGGTGATAAGTTGGTTGCTGCGTTGGGTGATGGTTCTCAGTTTGGTGTGACGATCTTGTGGTCGCACGAAGGTGAAGGTCTGGAAACGGCAGGCGGTATCATCAATGCCTTACCATTACTGGGTGATGAGCCTTTCATTCTGGTGAATGGGGATGTCTGGACAACGATGGACTTTTCAACGCTGTTAAATGTTCAGTTAGAAGATAAGCAGGCGCATTTGGTCTTGGTCGAAAACCCGCCTCAACATTTAAAGGGAGACTTCATCCTGGCAAATGATTTAGCTTATACTTTTGAGCAGGAGCAGTTGGGCGAAGCCTTAACCTATAGCGGTGTTGCTGTTTTAGCGCCACACATGTTTATTGGGCTAGAAAATGGCAAGCGACCTTTGGCACCGTTGTTGAAAGAGGCGATGCAACAGCAGCAAGTTTCAGCAGAAAAGATGCAGGCGATCTGGGTCGATGTCGGGACACCTGAGCGTCTAGAGCAGCTTGATCAGCAGATCAAGCAAGGTGCGTTTGCATAGGGTCTGTTTACACTTCACCTTACGAGCTATAGCTCTCATTGCGACAGGGGAGATTTTTTAGATGATACAAGGCATGTTTTGCGCAACTTAGTTATTCTAAGTAAGCAAGACATAACGCAGTAGCGGCAAAAAATATCCCTGTCCCGTAGGGTTAGGCTAAAATCTCCATAAACTGCGTTATGAAACTTGACAAGGGAATGCCATTGCCAGCGTTTCATGCCTTGTTTATGTCATTTTAGCCATAACGCAATGCATGGCTGAAATGTCAACAGACCCTAAAAAAATTGCTTTGTCTATCTTGGATTTGCCTAAGAAAAGACAAAAACTTAATGGATTGTGCAGTTTATCATGTCTGTAAATGATTAACTGCATAATCGTTCAACAAGTCCTACTGTGCCTTGTATCAGAAATCGGTATACTGCACAGCAAATTTATCGAGATGTTGCACTGTTATGCATCCTTTTTTTCAAGAATTAAAGCAAGGTAGTCAAGCTCTGGGTCTGAACCTGAGTGAGGACACCCTAACACTCTTATTGAAATATCAAGATGCGCTGGTGCTGTGGAATAAGGCCTATAATTTAACGGCGATTCGTGAGCCGAAAGAAATGCTGGTTAAACATTTATTGGATAGCTTAAGTATCCTGAATGATTTACCACAAGGTCGTTTATTAGATGTAGGGACTGGCGGTGGAATGCCGGGCATGATCATTGCATTATGTCAGCCAGAACGTGCTTGCGTGCTGCTGGATTCGAACGGGAAAAAGATCCGGTTCCTGAAGCAGTTTATTGCTGATTTGAAACTGCAAAACGTCATTGCCGTTCAGACACGTGTTGAAAATGAAGAGAGTATTGGTGAGCTTGGTCAGTTCGATGTCATTACAAGTCGCGCATTTGCGTCTTTGACTGACTTTGTCGATGCAGCACAACCATATATGCATGAGCAGAGTATTATTGCTGCAATGAAAGGCTTGATTCCAGCTGATGAAATTGAGCAAATGAAAGATGAGTATTCATGTAAGATCATTGAACTTCGTGTCCCGAGATTAGATGAACAACGTCATTTACTTTTACTTCAACGTATTCAATAAAAATATTAAGGGTAATCATGGCTCAAATTATTGCGATTGCAAACCAAAAAGGTGGTGTAGGGAAAACCACGACAGCAGTCAATCTTGCTGCTTCTTTGGCGATCTTGAAAAAACGTGTCTTGTTGATTGATATGGACTCACAAGGGAATGCCACCATGGGGTCTGGCATTCAAAAGAATGATTTACTGTATTCGGTAACAGATGTGTTGCTGGGTGAAGTGCCGATTGAAACTGCGATTCAAAAAGCAGAAGTCGGTTATAAGGTTTTAGGTGCGAACCGTGAACTTGCTGGGGTGGAACTGGCAATTGCAGAGCAGGAAGGACGTGAATTCATTCTGAAAAACGCACTGCAAGAAGTCGCTTCTGCTTTTGACTATATTATTGTTGATTGCGCACCAAGCTTAAGTCTGATTACGGTCAATGCTTTGGCTGCCGTGAATGGCGTGATTATTCCAATGCAATGTGAGTACTATGCGCTGGAAGGCTTGGCTGACCTGACACAAACCATTGACCGTATACAAAAAGCCCTGAATCCAAACTTGGAAATTGTAGGGGTATTACGTACCATGTATGACGCTCGTAATGCATTGACACGTGATGTCTCTGCCGAGTTAGAGCAATATTTTGGTAAAAAACTATACGAGACCGTGATTCCGCGGAATATCCGTTTGGCGGAAGCGCCAGCCCATGGTTTACCTGTGATCTATTTTGAGAAAAGTTCTAAAGGCGCAGTTTCATATTTGAATCTCGCTGCAGAAATATTGAAGAAAAGTAAAGTGAAAAAAGGAAGTGCTGTATGAGCATCAAAAAACGCGGATTGGCTAAAGGTCGTGGTTTAGATGCGCTATTAGGTTCAATTCAGAAAGAGAAATTGCAACTTGAAGCACAGGCCTTAGACCATGGTCAACTCAAGCAGATTGATGTCAATTTATTAAAGCGTGGTGAATATCAGCCACGTCGCTTTATTCAGGAACAAGATCTACAAGAGCTTGCAGCATCGATTGAAAAACATGGTGTTATGCAGCCGATTGTGATTCGTCCTGTTGAGGATGAACAGCATCCATACGAAATTATTGCCGGTGAGCGTCGTTGGCGCGCAGCGCAGTTGGCGGGTCTGACTGAAATTCCGGCAATTGTCCGTGATCTGAATGATCAGGTGGCGATTGCCTTGGCGTTAATTGAAAACATTCAGCGTCAGGATTTAAATCCAATTGATCAGGCAATGGCTCTACAGCGTTTCCATGACGAGTTTGGTTTAAGCCATCAGGAAATTGCTGATACCGTTGGCAAGGCGCGTACCACGGTCAGTAATTTATTGCGCCTTTTAAGCCTTGCTGATCCGATTAAAGACCTGATGCAACAGGGTCAAATCGATATGGGACATGCACGTGCCATTCTTGCGTTAAAAACCAAAGACCAGATTTCAGTGGCGCAAATCGTGATTGAAAAAGGCTTGTCGGTACGTCAAACTGAACAGTTAGTACGTGAGTGGAGTGAACCAAAACCTGAAAAGGAAAAGGCGCAGCTTTCTCCTGACATTGAACAATTGACCCAGAAACTCTCAGAGCGTTTCGGAGCAAATGTCAAAATTGACCATAACCAGAAAGGTAAAGGAAAAATGGTCATTCACTATCACTCATTGGATGAGTTGGATGGAATCCTCAATATTTGTTTGCCTAACTAATATTTAGGATACGTCCTTTTATATTTTAAATATTATTGGGGAATAATATGTGGGAACTTGTGAAAGCGGGTGGCTGGTTAATGCTGCCCCTTATTCTGTCATCAATTTTTACGGTTGCGATTACGATTGAACGCTATATTCGTTTAAAGCGATCACAAGTTTTACCTCAGGCCTTACTGGTCAATGTAACAGATGCTGACACGGTAATTGCTCAGCTTGAGCAAGATGAAGCTTTAAAAAGTCCACTCGGACGCATTTTAAAAGCAGGTTATGATCATCAGGCACAAGGTGAACAATTTGCACGTGCGCAAATGGAAGCAACTGCTTCACAAGAGATCGGCGCACTCGAAAAAAATATTAATTTTCTTGGAACTTTAAGTGCAATTGCACCTTTGCTGGGGTTGCTGGGTACGGTGCTGGGAATTATCGAATCTTTCCTGGTGATTGATGTGGGCTCTGCGGGTAATGCCAGCATGATGATGCCCGGCATTTCAAAAGCCTTAATTACTACTGCAGTGGGGATGCTGATTGCGATTCCTGCCATGATTGCCTATCGTTATTTTCAACGTGTCGTGCATGAATATATTGCAGAGCTGGAACAGCAATCGACTTTGTTTCATGCTGCGCTTTTTTATAAAAAAGCGTCTCCTTTACAAGAACACCGTCGCGCAAGCTGAGCCGGGGTGGCATCATGAAATTTAAACGTTCTCAAGTTGAAGATATTCATATTAATTTGACACCAATGATTGACTGTTTGTTATTTATTTTGGTGTTTTTATTATTATCCACGACTTTTAGTCAGCAAAGTCGTATAAATCTGACACTGCCTGATGCGCAAGGTGTTCCGCCTAAACAGTTCGATCATAAAATTGAAATCATGGTAGACTCCACAGGGCATTATTCTGTGAATGGCCAGGCTTTATCCAGTAAAGATATTGCTGATTTAAGTACGGCCATCAAGCAGGTGGCACAAGATCGTCGCGATTTGATGTTTATTATTGCTGCTGATGCAAAAGCCACTCATCAAGACGTGATTCGGGTGATGGATGTGGCTGGTCAGCTCGGCTTCGTCAACGTCAATATCAGCACTAAAGTTCCAACTAGAGGTTTTACTGAGTGAATCAAGATTTTAAGGTTTATGTCCGCTTAATATCATATTTAAAATCTTATTGGGGCGTTGCCTTATTTGTCTTGCTTGGTTTTGGTATCAATGCTGCCACAGAAGTCTCTGTGGCAAAGTTGCTGAAATACATTATCGATGCAATTCAAAATGGTAGTCGAGAGAATCTGGACTGGTTTCCTGCGCTGATTGTCTTGCTTATGTTTTTCCGTGGCGTGGGTTTGTTCCTCGGTGGATATTTCTCTGCGGTGATTTCACGGAGTCTGGTATTCAGTATTCGTCAGGAAGTCTATGCAAAGCTTTTAAGACTGCCAGCTCAGTATTATCTTGATAACAGTGCCGGTCATATCAGCGCAAAGCTGATGTATAACGTTGAGCAGCTTACCGCAGCGTCCTCTGAGTCTTTGCAGACCTTGATTAAAGACGGTTTGATTGTTCTTGGCCTGTTGAGTTATTTACTTTATACCAACTGGCGTTTAACCCTGTGTATCGTGGTATTCATGCCGTTTATTGGTATTCTGGTCAGAATCGCATCGAAGAAGATGCGTAAGCTCTCGATTCAGGTACAAAATACCATGGGCGATGTAAACCATGTGGTACAGGAAACCATTACTGCAAACTCGGTGGTAAAGAGCTTTACCGGCGAAGAGTTCGAGCAGAAGCGTTTTTATAAGTCTTCTGAGGAAAACTTACGTCGCGGCCTGAAAATGGTTGTGGTGCAAAATATTAACAGCCCAATCATTCAGCTGTTGTTGTCGATGGCGATGGCGATTATCCTCTGGTTAGCACTTCGTCCACAGGTATTTGGTGATACCTCTGCTGGTGAGTTTATTTCATTCATTACCGCTGCTGGTTTGATCTCTAAACCGGTAAAGAATTTGACCGATATCAATGAAAAACTGCAACGCGGTCTGGCTGCAGCACACTCGGTATTTGAGTTATTGGATTTACCTGAAGAAGTGAATAATGGTCAGTTAAAACCGGTTTTAAAAGGCAATATCCAATTTGATCATGCCAACTTGCGTTATGACGATGGTACTCATGCCATTAAAGATTTATCTTTAACCATCAAGGCGGGGCAAACGGTCGCGCTGGTGGGGCGTTCTGGTGCGGGTAAAACTTCATTGGTTAACATGTTGCCACGTTTTCAAGAGTTGAGCGAAGGTCAGATTTATTATGATGGCATTGCGGTCAAAGAGATCGAGCTGGCTTATTTACGCTCTCAAATTGCCACAGTGAATCAGCAGGTTGTACTATTTAACCGTTCAGTACGTGACAATATTGCGTATGGTCAATTACAGGATTCAAGTGATGAGCAGGTGATTGCGGCAGCAAAAGCAGCTTATGCCCATGACTTCATCATGAATCTGCCACAAGGTTACAATACCATTCTGGGTGCGCAGGGCTTAAACCTTTCTGGTGGTCAGCGTCAACGTATTGCGATTGCCCGTGCCATTCTTAAAGATTCGCCAATCTTGATTCTTGATGAAGCAACCAGTGCACTGGATAATGAGTCTGAATATTTTATCCAGCAAGCATTTGATGAAGCAATGCAGGGGCGTACCACGATTGTGATTGCCCATCGTTTATCCACCGTTGAGAATGCCGATCTGATTGTGGTAATGGATAAAGGCCAGATTATTGAGCAGGGTACCCACGCTGAGTTGTTGGCCAAGCATGGTATGTATTATCAATTACATCAACGCAATTTTGAGGAAGACTAAGCATGTCGATGGCGCAACGTATACAGGATGCTTGGAATGAACAGGCTTCATGGTTGGTGGTGTTGCGCCCACTGTCATGGTTATATCGATTGGGCTTCTGTACTAATCAGGCACTTTATAAAAGTGGATTAAAAAAGGTCTATAAAGCCCCCGTTCCGGTCATGGTGATTGGTAATATTACAGTCGGTGGTAGCGGCAAAACCCCTTTGCTGATCCAGTTGGTCAAATATTTGCAACAGCAGGGTGTCCGGGTCGGCGTGATTAGTCGGGGTTATGGAGCTGAAGGGCCGTTTCCGCTTTTGGTTAGCCAAACATCCGAACCGGATATTGCTGGCGATGAACCTTGTCTGATCGTCCAGTCGACTCAGGTGTCTATGGCTGTTGGTCCCAATCGACAGGCTGCAATTGAACTCTTACTGCAAAATGAGCAGCTTGATCTGATTATTAGTGATGATGGTTTACAGCATTGGGCTCTAGCTCGCGATATAGAATGGATTGTGCTGGATCAGCATCGTGGTCTAGGCAATGAGAAACTATTGCCGGAAGGTTATTTAAGAGAACCTAAATCTCGCTTAAACCACAGTACGGTGATTGAACATACCAAAGCGGCACAACTTCGGCAGAATATGCATCTGGAAGTGGGTCAGCCTTATCTGCTCAATCCTCATCTGGATACGCCTTGGTTTGATCCGAAACAGTATTTTAATGCGGTGGTCGGCATTGGTTTTCCCCAACGGTTTTATCAGACATTGAACAAGTTAGATGTTAACCAGTATCAGGCACATGAATTTCCCGATCATCATGATTATGAAATCGCTGATCTAAGCTTTGATAATCCTGATGCAATCATTACCACTGAAAAAGATGCGGTAAAATTTAAGGCATTATTAAAGCAACACCCTGAATTTAATATTCCGATCTGGGTGGTCCCCGTCGAAGCCGTATTGTCGCCTGACTGTTATGTGCTATTAAAGCAACAATTAAAACAGGTTGGCATTCAACTTTCTTAGAGATCTATCATGAAGCATATTGTTATTCCTGCTCGTTTTGCGAGCTCTCGTTTGCCAGGAAAACCCTTACTCCTGATTCATGGCCGACCGATGATTTTGCGTGTGGTGGATCAGGCGAAAAAAGTTGCCGGTTTTGATGATTTGTGTGTTGCAACAGACGATCCGCGTATTGCAGCAGTCTGTCAGGCAGAAGGCGTAGATGTGGTTCTAACCCATCCTGAACATCCCTCTGGTACCGATCGTTTAAGTGAGGTCGCGCGCATTAAGGGGTGGGCAGCAGATGATGTGATTGTCAATGTACAAGGGGATGAACCTTTATTGCCAGCTCAACTGGTACAGCAGGTCACACAGCTTTTGCTTGATCATCCGCAATGCTCAATGTCGACCTTGTGTGAACCGATTCATCAATTAGATGAATTTCAACGTGACAGCATCGTCAAAGTGGTAATGAATAAGCGTAATGAGGCGCTTTATTTCAGTCGCGCGACCATTCCTTATGATCGTGATGGCGCCAAGCAAGCTATCGCCGCATTACATACCCAGGCATTCCGCCATTTAGGTTTATATGCTTACCGTGTGAAATTGTTACAAGAATATGTGACGTGGCAACAGGGTAATCTGGAAAAGCTGGAAAGCCTTGAGCAATTACGGGTTTTGGAAAATGGCCATCGTATTGCCATTGATATTGCAGAAGCAAATTTACCACCAGGCGTAGACACACAGGCAGATTTAGATCGTCTCAATACTCTACCTGTAAGTGCATTTGAATAAGATGATGGTCGATACACAAACTAAAACTCTTTATCCTTGGCATGCACAGACATGGCAACTGCTCAGTACACGATTTCCTCATCTTGGACATGGGCTACTGTTTTATGGCAAACAAGGCTGCGCCAAAAAAGAGTTTGCAGAACGTTTTGTCGCTTGGGTGCTTTGTTTAAATAAACAGGCGCAAGCGGCTTGTGGTGAATGTACTAGCTGTCAGTGGCTGAAATCGGATACGCATCCGAATTATGTACATATCACCACAGACGAAGAAAATAAAAAACAAAACGCAAAAATCAAAATCGAGAAAATACGTGACTTACTGCCATTTGTGCAACAAACCGGGGAAGGCTGGCGTGTTGTGGTCATCGAGCCTGCAGAAGCCTTAAACACGGCTTCGGCAAATGCTTTATTGAAAACACTGGAAGAACCCGGCGAGCGCGTCGTATTAATTTTACTTGCCGATCATTATTTGAAATTACCTGCCACGATTCGCAGTCGATTACAGCATTTTGCATTAGATCGTTTAACGCTTGAGGATGCGCAGACTTTTGTCAAACAGCAAATTCCAGAAATTTCATCGCAACAAGTGTCATTATTATTAAATCTTGCCAATGATATGCCGCTGACCGCGATTGAAATTGAAAAAAGTGACTGGCTGCAGAAACGTACTCTCTTTCTTGCCGACTGGCTGAAGTTGGTTGCGGAAAAAAACATGCCTTTGCATTACTCAAATAAGTGGTCTAAAGAGCTCAGTTTTTCTGAATTCTTGACCATGTTTGAATATCTGCTGGGGGATTTGGTGAGTTTGAAACTTAATCAGTCACTTAAGAATGATGATCTGGATTTTAGTCAGCTGGTTGAGTGTTATAACCTTGAGCAGCTGTTTACCATCTATTCTGACTTACAACAGAAAAAACGCATGGTTGAGCAGAATGTTCAAACACAACTGGTCATGGATGAGCTGTTTATTCAGCTCATGAATGTGGCTTGAGTTTATATTTAAATCATTCTGCTGGTTTGTGATCTGAGTAAAACAGCAGGGTAAAGGAAATGTTTTAAAATAAATACCTTATCCTGCTTGGCGAGATTTATATAAAAATTGTATCTAAAATGTACATTGCTCTTTAATCCTTGATCAAAAAAGAATATAAAATGTGAAACACTTCACAATAATATTAAAAAATAAGGAATATCGAGATGAAAAACAAATCTATCGCGATTGCATTGTCTTGTATGCTTTTACCAGCTATGGCAGTGGCTGAACCCAAGTTCGTTTCAAATATTAATGGGTCGTCTTTTCAGATTAATGCCTCCAATACAGGGTCACAGGCTTACGAATGTGTGTACAGTTATTCTTTTAATCATGTCCGAGGTTCAGGCGTCAGTCAGTTTAGTGGCAAATTCTATATTGAAGCTGGAGCCAATAATATTTCGGTCATTGCCAGAAATACTGATCAAATGATCAGTAAATTAGACTTTGATTATAAGTGTACTGAAAAATAAACCACTTTATTTTGCAGGATTGAATTGAAAACCGCTGATGACAGCGGTTTTTTTAATCAAGTCCTTAAATTTCTTGTCATTTCTTTTCGATTGTCATCTATTCTAAACCAAGCGCGTGCATGATACGGAAAGCGGTAAATAAATTTCATTTTCTGTATTTAAAACACAATTTTCCTAAACATCATTTGTTGTTTGCTGGATTGTTTTCTATAATTCAGTCATAAAAGACGTATACATATTAAATGAACGAAGATGAAAGATGATGCTATAAATCCGATAAATATCGTTTGAAGTTTTATAGATAAATCGCAAGTACACGTTCTGTATTTTAATGATTTAGTATTGAACAGGGGAAAGTTATGCAACCACAAATGATGGGCGGAATTATACAGGTCAATATTCCAGACAAAGCGACCTTACAATCCAGCTATATGTCTTTTGTCCAAGGCGGTGGTTTATTTGTGCCAACCAAGCAAGCAGTAAAAATGGGACAGGAGGTTTTTGTACTGGCCACATTGCCGGAACAAGCGCAAAAAATTCCATTAACGGGAAAAGTGATCTGGATTTCGCATAAACAGACGCATTTTAAGCCACAAGGTTTTGCCATACAGCTCGCAGGTGAAAAAGGCGTGTATTATAAAAATGAAGCTGAGAAATTGCTGGCGGGATCTAAAGGTCTGGATCGTCCAAGTTATACCATGTAGTAATGAAGTAAATAGGATAGAAGAGTGTTTGTTGATACGCATTGCCATTTAACCATGCTGGATTTAAGTCCTTATCAAGGCGACTTGGATCAGGCACTGGAACAAGCCCGTCTTGCCGGTGTGTCGAAATTCATGGGAATTTCGGTTGATCTTGAAGATCATGTCAAGCTGGCAGAAATTGCTGCCCGCCATAAAGACGTTGGCTATTCGGTGGGTGTTCATCCCTGTGAGGATGAACAGGTCATGGCGCGTGCAACAACAGACTATCTGGTCAATCTGGCTCAGTCCGCTAAAGTGTGGGCTTTGGGTGAAACCGGTCTGGACTATTATCACAGTACGGATTTTGTTGAAGAACAGAAACGTTGCTTTGCGCGACACATTGAAGCTTCAAAAATCGTGAAAAAGCCTGTGGTTGTGCATACCCGTGCAGCCAAGCACGATACTATTGATATTATTCGTGCAGAGCAGTCTACCCATGGTATTTTGCATTGTTTTACCGAGGATTGGGAAACAGCAAAAGCTGTTCTGGATTGTGGTTATTATATTTCTTTCTCCGGGATTGTTTCTTTTAAAAATGCGCAGGACTTGCGTGATGTGGCTAAACAGGTACCGCTTGATCGCTTGCTCATCGAAACGGATAGTCCTTACTTAGCGCCAGTGCCTTATCGCGGTAAAAGCAATGAACCGAAATATGTTCCTTTTGTAGCAAAAGCATTAAGTGATGTATATGATAAATCGGTTGAAGAGATTGGCATGATTACAACACAAAATTTTGAAAATCTCTTAAATTTGAAATAAACGGTTTTTGTTGTACTAGGAAAGAGAGTTATTACGTGAAAATGGATCGTCAAGCTCAGTTTAGAGCACGAGAAGTATTAATTTTTCAAATCGCGGAGCAACTCCTATTAGAAAATGGTGAGGCAGGGATGACGCTGGATGCGTTAGCTGCCGAGCTGGATCTTGCAAAGGGCACCTTATATAAGCATTTTCAAAGTAAAGATGAGCTCTATATGTTGCTGATTATTCGTAATGAGCGCATGTTGCTGGAAATGATTCAGGATACCGAAAAAGCATTTCCTGAACATCTGGCTTTCTTTATGTTGCACCATCTACATCATCCGGAGCGTACCGCGCTCTTTCATCAGATCGAAGAGCGGCTTTCTACCACGGGACAAGGCATTCAATTATTATTCAGTGAATTATATAAAGTGCGTAGGCAGCGTCTGCGTATCATTATCCGTATGACGGAAAGTTATTTACTGGATATAAACAGTACCATGACGACACGTGATTATCTGGCTTCAATCTGGTCTTTGACCTATGGTGCAGCGGTGATTCTGAATTCGAGTTTTTATCAACGCTATTTAGGTTCTCGAGACACTTTACGTGTTGCTTATATTGAGCAGGCTTTGGCATTGCCGAAGCTGGTCGAACCTGTTCTTGCATAGTTGAAAAACGCATGAGATCACCACAGCATTCGCAAAAAGCCTTTACCCTGATTGAGGTGATGGTGGTGATCGTGATTATGACGATTATGGCATCTCTCGTGGTTTTGAATATCGGTGGCGTTGACCAGCGTAGGGCCATGCAAGCCCGAGAGATGTTTATTCTTGATCTGAAGAAAATCAATAAAGAAGCGACTGATCAGGCCAAAGTCTTTGCCTTAAATACTCAAAATGCAACAGATGTCGCACCTTTTAGTTACAACTTATTTGAATATCACGACCAGAGTCGTGAACAGATTCAGCAGGCTGATCGCACCTGGCAACTCTATAAAGAATTTAAGACCCGTCAATTGCCCAATAATGTTTCTTTAACGATTCAGAGTTTAGATACGGCGAGTTATAACAAAGCCAAAAATGAAGATTTGCTGGCGGGTAAGGCTCCTCAACTCATCTGGTTCGGAAACGGTGAAGCCAAACCTGTTCGAATCCAGTTTTATTATGAGCAACAGCCGATTGGGCATGAGTTAGAGCTGGATCATTTGGGTAAGGTCAATGAAAATTAAGTCTTTAACAGGTCTTCCAGAAAATGCTTGTTGTCTTGTGAAAGCAGAGAAAGCTTGCACCTCAAGTATAGCTTCTCGGCTTTCAACAGAACACAAATCTCACACCTCAAGCATAGCTTTCGGTCTTGCAGCAGGGCCGAGTGTTGCTCGATTTAATCGTGTTCACATCGAGCATAGCTCTCCGCCTTCTTTCGAAGCTGGGCTTCTCAGGGTGAAACTATGTTTCACTCATCCTGCAACTCGAAACATAGTTTCTCGTCTTGCAGCAGGGCCGAGCGTTGCTCGGCGGAGACCTGCTTCAGGATTTACCTTACTTGAAGTGATGGTGGCGCTGGCGATCTTCGCAGTTGCAGCAATTGCGTTAACGAAGGTGGCAATGCAATACACCCAGTCAACATCGAATGCCATTTTAAGAACCAAAGCACAATTTGTAGCGATGAATGAAGTGGCGATGATGGAAATGAACCAGGAGTGGCTGGACGGTACGCAATCCAAGCAAGTCACATCTCAAGGTGAAACGTGGCAAATTGATAAAAAAGCACAATCGACGGTTAGTCCGAAGATCCAGCGCATCGAGTTGCAAGTCAGCTTATTTAATAATGAACAAGGCAAGGTCGAAGCGGGCATTACCAATCTTGTGTTCTTTAACTATCCTGCAAAGGCCAGAACACAATGAAATACACACGTGCATTTACCTTGGTCGAATTATTGGTTGCCATTGCAATCTTTGCAGTACTTTCGATGTTGGGCTGGAAAGTTTTTGACTATCTATTAAAAGTCAAAGATCGCAATGCCGAACATGAAATGCATTTATTTGCCTTGCAGGACGCCTATCAGCAGGTGCTAAGAGACAGTCTGCAGATGATTCCTTTAACTGCCAATGATGGCCGACAGTTGCAGGCAGCGCTGGTGTTGAATGATCAGCACTTTGCATTTAGCAGGGCAGGTGTTTCTGATCCATTGAAACAGGGTTTGTCTCCTTACGAGCGTATTGAATACCGCTATGATGCTGCCCAAAAGAAAGTCTATCGCCTGAAATATTCGAATTTGAATATTCCCAATCGTGTACAACCTGTTTCAAGTACTTTGCTGGAAAATGTCGACCAATTTAAGCTGACGGTATTGAACCCGCAAGAATTGACGCAATGGCCTGAAAACAGTGACCCAAGTAATATCGCTGAATTGAAGAAATTACCCCGTGGTATCAAAATTCAGTTGACGGTTGCGGGGACTGATTATGAGTGGGTGTATAGTCTGTTAAACAATCCAGATATGGGCGGTCAGTAATGCCATGAAAAATCACTCATCTCAACATGGCATCGCATTGTTAACCATTCTGGTGATGGTGGCCTTGGCCACAATTCTGGCGGCAACTATTGCCAAACGACAGACCAATACTGCCGAGAATACCGGCTATTTGATGCGTCAGAACCAGTCCTTACTGTATGCCAAAAGTGCAGAAGCATTTTTTTCGGAATTGCTGATTCAAGACAGTGATAATGGTGAAAGTATTGATCATTTACAGGAAAACTGGGCCAAACCAATGCCGCCATTTCCTGTGGATGATGGCTATGTTGCGGGGCGTTTAGTCGATGAGTCGGGCAAATTTAACCTGAATAATCTGGTCAAGGCAGATGGAACCCAAGTAGATGAGGCTTCGCGACGCTGGTTTGAAAAGCTGCTGCAACGGGTCGGTCTGCCTGCAGAGCTCAGTCAGGCCGTGATTGACTGGCAAGATGTTGATGATGAAACTACAGGTGCGATGGGTGCGGAAAGTAATTATTATCAGGGCTTGGATCCCGCTTATCTGACACCAAATACCAAGTTTCATAGTGTGGAAGAATTGAAACTGGTCAGAGGTTTTGAAGGCAAAAATTATGATTTGATTAAGGCTTATGTCACGGCATTACCAGAGTACACCAAGGTCAATATGAATACAGCACCAGCCCTGTTATTGGCCAGTATTGATCCAAAGATTGATGTCAAAGCACTTGAACAAGCATTAAAGACCAAACAGGCCAACCTGACCTATTTCAATAATGTGGATGATTTATGGCAATTAAGTGTTTTTTCTGGAATAGATGAAGCAAACAAAGCCGATGCAACAGCTTTGCTGGACAGTAAATCCAATTATTTTACCGCACAGATTGAAGTGGTTTTAAGCGAACGGAAGCGTCAGTTTACCAGTGCTTTAGCACGTAAAGATAAGCAAGTGACTGTTTATTCAAGAAGTCTTTCACCTTTCCAGTAAATGTGTAGATTGATTTGTCAAATGGTGACAAGGTTTAAAATCAATCCCAATCCATGTTTTTTTGCTTTATAATAAAATCCGTTTGCAGATAAAGATTAGCTTGGTGCATGTTAATTCGTAAATTGTTTAAGTTTGAGAATGCTCATATTGTACGTAACTGTACATCGGACCGCTGTAAGCGTTCGATTCATGGGCACAGTTATAAAGTTGAATTATTATTAAAAGCGTCAAAGCTGGATCATGGACAAATGGTTTATGATTTTGGCTTGCTTAAAGGCGTGATTAAAGAGCTATATGATAGCTTCGACCATGCCATTTGTTTCTGGCAGAAAGATGATCCTGCTTATATTGATGCATGTAAAACATTTAGTGCACGCTGGATTTCCTTACCGGTTTCGCCTTCGGCAGAACAGTTTTCGCGTATCTTTTTCTTTCTCGCCCAGCAAGTGTTAAATTCAACCGTAACCCAGAATGGTGAAGGTGATGTTGAGGTTTACTCCGTCATTGTTCATGAAACTGATACGGGCTATGCACAGAGTTTTCAGGAAGATATTGAAAATATACAAATGGGTGAATTGAGTCTGGAACAGATTGTCTTTTCAGAGCAGGTACAGGCTGAATGGAGTGATGTTCAGATGTATGAAAACCTGAAAAAAGGAACAAAATTCCAGAATCCGAATGTAGAATTACAAGTTAATATTTAAGTAATTTTCACTTAAATAAAAGAATCTATTTCAAGGAATGTTGATGCAATTTACTGAACAGCAACAGGACAAACTTAATAAAGTTCAGTTGGACGAGTCTTGGAAAATCTCATTGTCAGAGTTTCTTCTGAGTCCTAAAATGGATAATTTACGTGAGTTTTTACAACAAGAAAAACTCGCAGAAAGAGTCATTTACCCCCCAAGCAAACAGATTTTTAATGCATTAAATACCACACCCTTAAATGCAGTAAAGGTCGTGATTTTGGGACAGGACCCTTATCATGGTCCGAATCAGGCCAACGGTTTAAGTTTTTCTGTACAAAGAGGGGTTGCATTACCTCCGTCTTTGCGTAATATTTTTCACGAATTAAATACCGATCTGGGTGTTCCGGTTTCTCGTCATGGTGACTTGAGTAAATGGGCAGCACAGGGCGTGTTATTACTTAACAGTGTACTGACAGTGGCAGCAGGACAGCCCACTTCACATCAAAAACAGGGATGGGAAGACTTTACCGATGCGGTCATTGATGTATTGAATGAGCAGCGTGAACATATCGTGTTTATTTTATGGGGTGCTTATGCACAGCGTAAAGGGCAACGTATCGATCGTAACAAGCATCTTGTGCTTAGTGCAGCTCACCCATCACCACTTGCTGCAAACCGTGGTGGTTTCTTTGGCTGCAAAGTATTTTCTAAAACCAATCAATATTTGAAACAACATGGCATTGAGCCTATAGACTGGCAATTGGACGCATAATGACTTCTCCCGATTTAAATAGCTATCATCCTGATTTGGTTATTGAACATGCACAAAATGGCTGGCGAATCATTCGTCTTAATCGCCCTAAATCGTTACATGCTTTAGATGAACCAATTGTAAGTGCGCTACTGAAAGTATTTGAACATTTCCATGAAGATGAAACTGTCAAGGCAATCTGGTTCGATTCGACCACACCAAAGGCTTTCTGTGCAGGCGGGGATGTGCGTAAATTACGTCAGCTCGTCATCAATAAGGAAGTGGAAACAGCAAACCAGTTTTTCCAGCAAGAATATGCACTGGATTTACTGTTACACAATTATGCAAAGCCAATTGTGGTCTGGGGCGAAGGCTATGTCATGGGTGGTGGTCTTGGCCTGTTTATGGCCGCACCTTTCCGTCTGGTGACGCCATATTCGCGTCTGGCAATGCCTGAAATCAATATTGGTTTATATCCAGATGTTGGTGCAAGCCGTTTTCTGGCTGACCGTGGCCAAATCGGATTGTTTACCGGTTTAACCGGTTCAATCATGACTGCAGCGGGTGCGTTCAGTGTGGGTTGGGCAACGCATATCTGTGAAGCGCAACGTGATAATGTGCTGCAAAAAGTGTTAAATGTCGACTGGAACCATTATCCAGCAGGTGCATTCCGTGCCATTGATGATACCTTGAATAGCTTACATCGTCCTGTGGCTGCGGGGCCGTTGCAAAATTCAATTGATGTGATTCATAGCGTTTGTCGTGGTCAGAGCTTTGAATATGACTATCAATCGATTATTGGCCTCAGTGATGCAAGTAGTGACTGGTTACGTCAGGCCAGTGAAAACCTGCAAAAGGGTTCACCAAGCACGGCGGCGATTACCTGGTTGTTATGGCAATGGGGTAAACAAGGTCATGCCTGGGATGAAGTATTTGCCCTGGAAGCGCAAATTTCTGAATGGAAAATCCGCCATCCTGACTTTGTTGAAGGTGTGCGCGCCCGTCTGGTCGATAAAGATTTGTCACCTGAATGGAAAGCAACTGAACAGTTAACGCTTAAAGGCATCTTGGCTGACTGTGCGCCTGTAACCAATATTGAGAGCTGGAATGCGTTATTAAAGCACTATGGCGTGATTGCTTAAGTTGCTATGACTGTAGAAAATCATGATGATGAATACTGGATGCAGCTTGCCTATGAGCAGGCTGCATTAGCGGCATCACAGGGAGAAATTCCTGTCGGTGCCGTTCTGGTTAGTAATGAGCAGGTCATTGGTGCGGGCTACAATGCACCGATTAAACTGTCAGATCCCACTGCACATGCAGAAATACAGGCGTTGCGTGCCGCTTGTCAGGCATTGAATAACTACCGCCTACCTGAAGATACTACGCTTTACGTCACGCTTGAACCGTGCACCATGTGTGTTGGCGCTTTAGTGCATGCACGGGTAAAGCGGGTGGTTTTTGCTACTACAGAGCCCAAAGCTGGTTCTCTGGTCAGCGCCCGTCAATTGCTTGAAAGCGGTTATTACAATCATAAATTTGTTTTTGAACAAGGATGTCTGCAAGCGCAGTGTTCCTTGCAGCTGAGTGAATTTTTCAAACAGAGACGAAGTGAAAAGAAGAAAATCCGTTCGTCAAAAACGTCCTTAAATGATTAAAAATGTCTCATGAGTTGTGGCACACTAAGCCTCCAATATTTTTGGGTAAAATCAAAAGGCGAAGTTATGCGTAATGCAATCACGATAAAAAAAGAATTTAATGCACCGATCTCTGAGGTTTTTGACTTGTTGTCAAAACACGCCACCTATAACAAGGCATTTGCACCGTTACAGGTGGTTCGTGTGAAGGATTCGGCTGATCCAGAACGTCCTGACGGAATCGGTTCAGTTCGCCGCATGGGATTTGGACCGATTAAACCGCTACAAGAAGAAATCACCTTATTGGAAGAGAATAAACGAATTGAGTATAAGTTGATCAATAACCCTTTGGTAAAACACCATTTAGGACAAATTGACTTTAAAGAAATCACACCTTTTGTAACTTTGGTCACTTATAAGATTGAATTTACAGCAAAAGCACCTTTTGTAAGTAAATTAATTCTTGCACAACTCAAAGCAGCGATTACACTAGGTTTTTCAAAATTAGCCAAATCAGTTGCTTCATAAGAGATGGGAATGACAGTTCATATTATTACGATTGATGGTCCAAGTGGTTCTGGTAAAGGCACATTGGCTGCAAAAATTGCCGCACATTATGGTTTTAGTTTATTAGACTCTGGTGCGTTATATCGTTTACTTGGGCTGTCTTTGTTTCAGCATGGCTTACTCGATCAACTGGATACCCAGTTGGAGCAGTGTGTTAAATATGCGACCCAGCTCGATATTGAATTTAAATCGACACCAGCAGCGACACTGATTTTTCTCGAAGGGGTTGATGTCACCAATACCATCCGTACAGAGCAGGTCGGTGAGTACGCTTCTAGAGTTGCGGCTGTTCCGGAGTTGAGAAAAGCTTTATTCGAACGTCAGCGCGCATTTATTCAGCCACCTGGTCTGGTGGCTGATGGTCGTGATATGGCAACTTCGATTTTTCCAGAAGCCCAAGCCAAGATTTATTTGACCGCATCGGCTGAATCTCGTGCAGCGCGCCGTGTAAAACAGTTGCAGGGTATGGGTCTTGATGCTAAAATAAGCGACATTTTATCTAACATACAGGCTAGAGATAAAAGAGATATGGAGCGAACAGTTGCTCCGCTCAAGCCAGCTGAAGGCGCGTATGTCATTGATAGTTCTACAATAGGCATCGATGAAGTGTTTCAGTTAATGGTGGACTATATCGATAGCCGTATTCAATAGATAGACCATTTTATTTTCAGTTGAAGCATTGCTTGATCAGATTTTTTGGACAATGTAACAACTTAACTAAACCGGCCTTGTCTGATCCAAGACCGCGGACTTTATCAGGTATATCATGACCGAATCTTTTGCAGCCCTCTTTGAAGAAAGTGAATTAAACCTCAACGTTGAAAAGGGTGCAGTCATCCAAGGTACTGTTGTTAGTATCGATTCTGACTGGGTTACTGTTGACACTGGCCTTAAATCTGAAGGCGTTGTTGACCGTGCTGAATTTTTAAATGAACAACGTGAACTTGAAGTTCAAGTTGGCGATACTGTTGACGTAGTTGTTGAAGCGCTTGACAACGGTATGGGTCAAACAGTTTTATCACGTGAAAAAGCGAAACGTGCTGAAACTTGGACTAAACTTGAGAAAATCTTTGAAGACGGCGAAATCGTTACTGGTGTTATCTCTGGTAAGGTTAAAGGCGGTTTCACTGTTGACATCGGTCCTGTACGTGCGTTCTTACCGGGTTCTTTAGTTGACACTCGTCCTATCCGTGACACTACTCACCTTGAAGGTAAAGAGTTAGAGTTCAAAGTAATCAAACTTGATGCTAAACGTAACAACGTTGTTGTATCTCGTCGTGCAGTTATGGAAGCTGAATCTTCAGCTGACCGTGAAGCATTACTTGCTCAACTTGAAGAAGGTCAAACAGTTACAGGTACGATCAAGAACCTTACTGATTACGGCGCGTTCGTTGATCTTGGCGGTATTGACGGTCTTCTACATATCACAGATATGGCTTGGAAGCGTATCAAGCACCCTTCAGAAGTTGTTGAAGTTGGTCAAGAAGTTACAGTTAAAGTACTTAAGTTTGACCGCGAGCGTAACCGCGTATCTTTAGGCCTTAAGCAATTAGGCGAAGATCCATGGTTAGCGATCATGAGCCGTTACCCTAAAGGTTCTATCGTTAAAGCACGTGTAACTAACTTAACTGACTACGGTTGCTTCGCTGAAATCGCTGAAGGCGTTGAAGGCTTAGTACACGTTTCAGAAATGGACCACACGAACAAAAACATCCACCCATCTAAAGTTGTTCAGATTGGTGACGAAGTTGATGTTATGGTTCTTGAAGTTGACGAAGAACGTCGTCGTATTTCATTGGGTATCAAACAAACTCGTGCTAACCCATGGGAAGAGTTTGCTAAAGCGCATGAAAAAGGCGAAAAAGTTTCTGGTACAATCAAGTCAATCACTGACTTCGGTATCTTCATCGGCTTAAACGGTGGTATCGACGGTTTAGTTCACTTGTCTGATATTTCTTGGAACGAACAAGGCGAAGAAGCGATTCGTCGTTACAAGAAAGGCGACACAGTTGAAGCAGTTATCTTGTCTGTAGACGCTGAAGGTAACCGTATCAGCCTTGGTATCAAGCAATTAAACAGCGATCCATTCAATGACTTCTTGGCTGCGAATGAGCGCGGTGCTTTAGTTAAAGGTACTGTAACTGCTGTTGATGCTAAAGGTGCTACAGTTAAATTAGCTGATGACATCGAAGCAACACTTAAAGCTTCTGAAATCAACCGTGACCGCGTTGAAGATGCGACTAAATTCCTAGAAGTTGGTCAAGAAGTTGAAGCGAAGATCATCAACGTTGATCGCAAATCTCGCTCTATCAACTTGTCTATCAAAGCGAAAGACGAAGCTGAAGAGAAAGAAGCTGTGAACAATGCTCGCCAAGCTGCTGCGACTCAAGCTGCAGAAAGCAATGGTCCTAAGACTATTGGTGACTTAATTAAAGCTCAAATGAAGTAATTTGTTAAAAAGTACGTTTCTTGTAACAGAGACGTACTTTTTTATACAAAAATACTGTAAACGGTAGCGTAGTAATCATGTACTGCGCTACCGTTTTGTATTTAAACAGGTTATTATTAAAAACATTGGAAGTAGCAATAATTAAAGAGGTCATCAATGACTACTGAAGCACTTAATAAATCTGATTTAATTGAACGGATTGCGCTTAAAAACCCACACTTGGCTGAACCTTTAGTTGAAGACGCAGTTAAGATTATGATTGATCAAATGATCGAAGCACTTTCAAGTGGTGATCGTATTGAGATTCGTGGTTTTGGTAGTTTTGCATTGCATCATCGTGAGCCGCGTTTAGGGCGTAACCCTAAAACAGGTAAGTCGGTTGATGTTGCAGCAAAAGCAGTTCCACACTTTAAACCTGGTAAGGCACTTCGTGACGCAGTAAACGAATCTGCTGAATAAGTATTGAGGTCTTTATGCGTTATGTTCTAATTGCATTACTCGTTGCCATTTTTGGTTATTCACTTGCTTTGGTGCTTCAAAACCCAGCTGAGCTACAAGTAGACTTGTTATTTACTCAAGTTCCAGCAATGCGTTTGGGGTTATTACTTTTATTGACTTTGGTCTTAGGTATTGTTGTTGGGCTCCTTCTTGGCGTCCAGGTTTTCCGCGTTTTCCAAACCAGTTGGGAAATTAAGCGATTACGTAAAGATATCGATCATCTGCGTAAAGAGCAAATTCAACTTGCACAGCAAGCTGCCGCAGAAGCTGCTGCAAATGTAAGACATGAGAAAACCATTCTGGATATTAACCCGGAAAGCCATCCACGTAATCCGTTATAATCTTTATATTGCAGCCTTATAAGATCTTGATGATTGTATAAGGCATTTAAAAGCTCTTTATTATTTTAAGAGCTTTTTTTGTTTTATGGCAGACCCAAATATCTCAACGTAGCTGTAATCAGCATCGCCACTAAAATTACTACAATAAGCGAATATTTTTTCCATGCAAAAATGATCGCAACCGAAACACCCATTATTTTGCTGATCCCGCTAAAATGGGTTTCCGTAAAAAGGGTATTGAATACCGCTAAGGTGAACAGCAAAACACAGGCGGAATCTGCCAGTAACTGCTTATGATGTTCTTTAATTTCGATGCGATTTGCCAGATAAAAGCCTGAATAACGGATCAGATAAGTCCCTAAAGCAAGAACGACAACGCCGATAAATATATAACTCTCACTGTATTTCATTTCGTTTTTCGACCTATCATTAAACCAAGCATAGACACTAAAACAGGAAGGCCTGTTGGAAGTAAGGGAATAGAAGCTAGGGAAAGCGAGGTACCCAGAAATACCCGATTGCGTGTGGTCTTATTCTTGAGCATGGGCAAAATCAAGGCAAAAAGAATAGCCGGGAATGCTGCATCAATACCAAATACATAAATATCCGGGATATTTTTGCTCAGCAGATAACCGGTGAACACGCCGAGCGGCCAAAGTATGCTGATACCTACGCCACACATCCAGTAAGCCCATTTCTTTAAATGTGGTTCCTGTTGACTTAGCCCGAACATGACACTTTCATCATTCATGATATGACAGGCAATAAAGTGATAGACATTCTTCTCAATGAAGGTTGCGACAGATAATCCAAAAGGTAAATGACGCAAATTGATGAGTATGCCCGTGAATGCGGCAAATACCGGATTGGCTCCTGTCGCTATCATGCCAATAAAAGTAAATTCCGCTGCACCTGCCAGTACCGTTAAGGAAAGCGCTAAAGGAATCCACATGGGCAGGTTAAAACTGGCCGCAACCGAGCCGAGAGAAATTCCGACAATTCCTGTTGCGACCGAGATGAGAATAATGGCTTTGATTAAGTGATACCGCTGTTTATCTTGCATCTTTGTTTTCTATATCAAACGACCGTACGTTATAATAGATTAATCTTATATCGTTCGTCAAAACGAACATTCGTTTTTTATGGTGGGTTATGGCGTTGCCAATTGAAATTGTTGCAAAAGGATTGCAAAGAGAGAGACAAAAAGCAGGATTGTCGTTGGCTGAGGTCGCACGTCGTGCAGGTATAGCCAAATCAACCTTATCGCAATTGGAAGCCGCACAAGGCAATCCTAGTCTGGAAACCTTATGGGCCTTATGTGTGGCTTTGGATATTCCATTTGCAAAGTTAATGGAAAGCAATATTGCCCAGACCCAGGTGATACGTTTTGGTGAGGGGCCATCTGTTTCATCTGAAATTGCCCATTATCAGGCTATTCTATTGGCCAATTGCCCAACGGGTGCCCGACGAGATGTATATATGCTCACCACCCAGCCCGGTGAACCGCGTTGTAGTCAGCCACATCCGATTGGCAGCATTGAACATATTGTGATTATGAAAGGTCAGGCCAGAGTCGGTTTAATTTCCGAGCCGATCTTGCTTAATGAAGGAGACTACATTTGTTATCCTGCCGATCAACCGCATATCTTTGAAGCTTTACAGGCGGATACCAGAGCAATCCTGATCTCTGAACAAAGATAGCGATGATTTCCCTGTGCTAGAAAGTCTTTTTTGCATTATGCGTAGATTGTTACTTTGTTCATGGGGGGAATCACTTTATAATTAACTGATTTTTATGTGATGGAACTAGATTCGTGAGTATTATTGTTGCCCTAGACGCAAAAAGCCAATATGACGCCTTAACAATTGTTGATCAGCTTGATCCGTCACTTTGCCGTGTAAAAGTTGGCAAAGAGCTTTTTACTCATGAAGGCCCATCAATTGTGAAGAACTTGCAAGACAAAGGTTTTGACGTTTTTCTTGATCTAAAATTCCATGATATTCCAAATACCACAGCTCAAGCGGTATGTGCTGCTGCCGACTTAGGGGTATGGATGGTCAATGTGCATGCTTCAGGTGGCCGCAAGATGATGGAAACCTGTGTTGAGCGATTGAAAGCAGGTAACTATCAGACTCAACTGATTGCAGTGACTGTTTTAACCTCAATGGGACGTGAAGATTTGCGCGATATCGGTCTGGATATCGAGCCAGTTGAACAGGTGAAGCGCTTAGCCAAACTTACACAGGAAAGTGGACTGGATGGTGTGGTGTGTTCAGCCCAAGAAGCTAAAATCCTTCGTGACCTGTTAGGTCAGCAGTTTGCATTGGTGACACCAGGTATTCGTCCAGAGGGTTCAAATGCGGATGACCAAAAACGTATTGTAACCCCAAAACAGGCAATCCTTGATGGTTCAACCCATTTAGTGATAGGTCGTCCAATCACTAAAGCGGAAAAACCGACTGAGATGTTGAAATCAATTTTGGCTTCGATTTAATGAAGTCGAAGGTTAAAACCTCATACTAAGAAATAAACTGATCAAGAGTGGTGCGAGCAGCGATAGAATCAATCCACTCATCATGGCATGTGGGACATAATGTGTGCCACATGACTGTTTCACCATCGCAAGCGTCACATCCATTGAAGTCGCACCCGCACTGGAAATCGCCGAGCGTGGAAAGCGCCAACCTAGACAATACATCAATAAAATTGCAAAAATTTCCCTAAATAAATCGGTTAACAGGGCAATACCTCCCAGTTTGGCCGAATGCAGTTCGGTAAATAAAATCCCAGACATTGAATACCAGCCATAACCTTGTGCTAGGGCCATGACTTCATTCAGGCTGTAATGCTTCGATAGAATAAAATAATTCAGAATTGCTGCCAGACAAGATCCGATGAATGCAGCCACGGGCACCAGTAAAATTTTCCAGCTTAACCAGCTACGATCGAATTGAGTAAAGGCCAGCTCAACGCCAATCAAGAAAATAAAGATCAGTAATAAATACCAGCTATTAAAGGCGATCTGCAGCTCTAAGCTTTGAATGAGCATCCCCAAGCCAATCCCGGCCGCCAAGGCCAGAAAGGCTTTACCAATATTCTTTAGCGCATTGAGAAACAGGTGCAGTGAGATTTTCCCTTGCACACTTTGCCGATCAATCAGCTTATAGGTCATTAAACAAATGAAAAAAGAACCAATTGACGTGGTAAATGCAATGAGTAGCGCAGGTGGCAAGATGGTTGCTGGATTCTGAATATGATTCAGTGCCTGAGTCAGTTCAAAGGCAACACTGACCAGTAAAACATAAGAAAAATAGGGAAGAATTTTAAAAACAAATTTTTTTAGCGACGGAGATAAATGTGGTGCTACAAAATAGCCTAAGCCAATACAAACAAAAATCTGGAAAATCAGAACGAAAGAGGTCATACAATCAGAGCGTTTACAGTGCTGATTTATTATGCAGGGAAATCCTATACTTGGGTAGGTTTATATATCATTTGATCAAGAAAGTTTAAGCTTGTAAAGCTTCTGGAATTCTTATGCTATTGGGATATGCAGATTGAATGCATTGATTCATCTATGCAGATCGCATCAGGTGAAATATACTTTTATCAGTACAAGAGGTAGATGATTTGTGACAGCAGCCAAAATTCAAAAATATGCATTACAACGTTTTGCAAAACAGGGCTTTGCAGCCACGTCATTAAATGAAATTGCAACCGATGTTGGTATCAAGAAACCTTCGATTTATGCCCATTTCAAGAATAAGGATGAACTTTATCTTAGCCTGATTCCGATCATGATTGATGAAGAGCTGGGCTATGCCCAAACGGTTTTGCAGGGTGGAGAGCAGCTCCAGCAGCAATTGCATGATTATTTTATCAGTATCGAACAGCGCTTTAACGCGTCTTATGCGGTTCAGTTCTGGATGAATGCCTTGATCAGTCCACCTGTGCATTTGTATGATCAGGTGATTGAGCCGATGCACCTCTTCATGGCTGATCTGGAGCAGCTATTTTCGCAAGCGATTCAGAATTCTGAAGTCATTAAAAATCAGCATCAACTTGACGCTCAGACACTTGCTCGGGTATGCATGAGTTTTGTGGATGCCTTGCAAAGTGAATTGATCTATGGCGGTCGAGAAAAGTTTCGACTTCGTCTGGATGCCATCTTAAAGGCATTGAATGTATTGATCAGTACCTCAATTTAAAAGGGTACTGATACTGTTGAATATCGTTATTCAGCTTCTGCGACAGGAAAACTAGCCCGTTGTCCTGAAGCGGCAAAAATAGATAAACCCAGTGCGATGCTGCCACAGATGAATAAACTCGCGGGAAGCAGGCTGATATTAACCTCGATCAAACTCACCATAAAACCAATCAGTGACGCAAGCGCATATTGGAGTAAGCCCATCAAGGATGATGCTGCGCCAGTCAAATGCTGTGGGCTTTGTTGCATGGTCAGTGCGGTGACGTTACCAAAGATAAACCCGGTCGACCAGATACTCAGTCCCAAAAGTACAATGTATTGCCATAAGTTTAAATTATAAAAAGACACCCCCAATAAGAGTGCCAAGCTAGCCCCACTGAATATACACATACCGAGGACCAGTAAGCGTTGCGCCGACCAGCGTTTTAATAGCAGGATTGAAACCTGTCCAAGAATGATTAACCCAATCGCATTAGCCGCGAATAAGGTACTAAAGGTTTCATTATGAATATGATAATGCTGAATAAAAATAAAAGGCGACTGGCTCAGGTAAACAAAGAAAGCACCTAAGATAAAACCACCCGCAAGAGTGTAGGCCATAAAGCTTTTATTTAAGCTCAATGTTTGATAGCTGGTTCTGATGATGCCGAGCTGGAGTGGCTGGCGATACTCAGGTTTTAAGGTTTCGGGTATGGCGTAATTGCCCCATAGCCATAAGAGCATACCGAGTACGGCCAATGTATAGAAAATAAGCGTCCATGATCCGAATCGAAGAATAAAGCTACCGAATAAAGGTGCAATGATGGGAATAATCATCATCACCTGCATCAGGATGGAAAAGTTTTTGGCACTACTTTGTGCATCGCATACATCGGAAATAATCGCTCGGGGTACCACTAAACCCGCGGATGCACCTATGGCTTGTAAGAATCGGGCAGCCAGTAACCATTCAATCGACGGTGCAATTGCAGCCAGTAATGAACCCAAAATAAAGATTACAATACCGATTAATAACGGTTTGCGTCGACCAAAACGGTCCAGTAAAGGCCCATACATCCCTTGACCTATGGCAAGACCAATCAGAAACACCGACAGGGTGAGCTGGATATGTCCAGGTGTGGTTGCAAAGCTTTCGGCAAGTAGTGGAAATGCAGGTAAATAAATATCAATTGCCAGTGCATCTAAGGCGGTAAATAAGGACAGCAGCAGTAACAAAGACCAACTGATTTTAGAGATTGGCGGAGCAGATTGCATATCTTGTAGACTCTAGGACAAGCAGGAAGTGAACAAACATTATTTAGCTACCTAACGGTAGGTAGTTAAAATCTTAGCATGAATTTTTCGTTTTTGCCTATAAAAAGAAATGCGGTTTTAAGTTAGAGAAGGTGCTAGGTGAGAGGTAAAAGTCATTTTATGGTTCAGAAATACAAAAGCCCCTGAGACGTTCAAGGGCTTTTTAGCTGTATTTTGCTAATTATGCAGCATCGGATTTGGCAGCAGTTGAGTGACTAATAAAATTATAATCAGCCACGTTTACTTTGCGTGTCTCAAGCCAGTATCTCCAAGTGTAGGTTGGCCATAGCGAGAAGTTTTTGCCATCAGCAGCTTGATACCAACTGCTACAGCCACCCGCTTGCCAGACCGTACCTTTCAGTTGCTCTTGTATACGTTCATTGAACTGATCCTGAACATCCTGCTTGATTTCGACAGCTTGGGTCTTGGTTTGATCGACGGTTTGAATTAGTTGCAGAATATAGTTCACTTGTGATTCGATCATGAAAATTACAGAGTTATGACCAAGAATGGTATTGGGTCCAAGCAACTGGAACAAATTCGGGAAATTTTTGGTACTGATACCATAATAGCTTTCCGCACCGTCTTTCCACGCCTGTTTCAGTTCAATGCCATTGCGACCAATACAGTTGAAATGCTTTAAATAAATACGTGGATCGGTAATGAAGCCCGTACCATAAATCAGGCAATCAATTTGGCGTTCTTTGCCATCTTTAGTGATAATGCCGTTCGCTGTAATTTCCTGAATAGCATCCGTCACCAGTTCAACATTGTCACGGTTAAAGGTCGGGAAGTATTTATTAGAAATCAAAATACGTTTACAGCCCATGACAAAATCTGGGGTCAGTTTTTTCGCCAGTTCTTTATCCTTGACCTGGAAACGGATAAAAGCTTCTGCCAGTTTTTGGCCATATTTCATGATTTGTGGCTGCACAATCGGTACAACACGAGATTCATTGGTCCAGTACAGGCGGGTTCTGTGAATCTGACGATAAATATTCGACGCTTTAAAGAGTGTTTTGCTAAGCTGCGAGTATTTACGTTCATCACGTGGAATGACCCAGGCGGCAGTACGTTGTAATACATAGAGCTGCTTAACTTCGGGTGCAATTTCTGGAATGTACTGAATGGCACTACCACCGGTGCCAATAGATGCAACGGATTTACCCGTTAAATCATAATCGTGATCCCATTGAGACGAATGGAAGACTTTACCCTTAAAGTTTTCAATGCCTTTGACATGAGGAATTTGTGGAACATGCAACGGGCCAGAAGCAAAGATCACAAATTGAGCTTCGAGGGTGGCCTGATCTTTAAAGTCCAAGGTCCAGACATTGCGGTTTTCATCAAACTCGGCTTTGGTCACTTCATGTCCGAATTTGCAATAGTCTTTTAATTGATATTGTGCTGTGATGTCCTGAATATAGGTAAAAATCTCATCTGCTTCTGCATAACGTTTTGACCAGTCGGTTTTTGGCGCAAATGACAGGGAATACATATGTGACTGCACATCACATGCTGCGCCTGGATATTGGTTTTCACGCCATGTACCACCGACGTCATTGGTTTTTTCTAAAATTACAAAATCATTAATTTGACTTTGCAACAGGCGAATGGCCATCGCTAAACCACCAAAACCTGCACCAATAATTGCCACTTTTGTTTTTTGAATCGCATTTTTGGTTACATTACCCATAGCGTATATCCTGTACAGCTAAATTTTGTGCCAGTTTAACGGTTTTATCGAGATTAAATATGATTGTACCGACGTAAAACTTGACCATTTCGGCAATTCATTTGCTCAGGTTTTTATAGTAAAACATTAAAGTTTTGAGAACTGCATTAGGAACTATGAAGAGATCTATCCTCGGATTGATGTATTTGATTCAGGGCATGCGTCATGTCGGCATTGATGTGGATGCACGTTTAGCCAATATGGGTATACACGCTGATGCCTTAGATCCAGCTTCAATTATTCCTGATGAAATCGAATGGGATATCCTGCAACATATTAGTCAGGATATTTCACCTGAACAAGGTCTGTTTATCGGGCAGCATTATGCGCTGGCCGGTTATGGACCATTCCTGATGCTATTGGTGACCAGTGAAACCTTACATAAGGCATTGTTGAATGGTGTGCAGTTTCAGCAATTAACCCATTTGTTTGGTTCTTTACATCTCGAAATTAAAGAAGATTTTATTTATCTGTTCTATCAGCCGGTTGACCTGAATACGCATTTAGGGCAATTGCGCGCGCAATGTGAAATTTCAGGGACTTATAAATTCTTACAAGATATTTTTAAAATGATGGGGCTGGAGATCCCGAATATCCGGATCGAATTGCCATTTACCCGTCCGAAAGACTTAAATTTGCTTGCAGCGTATCAGGATTATTATGGGCAGGATGTTAAATTCGGATGCAGAGAGGCTGCCTTCATATTAGAAAATACCCAAATACTGAACATTAAAATCCCCTCTGCTGATGTATTGACCTATCGCATTTATGAAGAAAAATGCCTAGCGGATATTCAAAATCTAGAAAAAAGTGCCAGTCTGAAATTAACCGTGGTGGAGTATGTGAAGGATTATCTGGAAATGCAAAACGGGGTCATTCCGACTATGGCGGAAACGGCCTGTGCCTTGCATATTCCTGAGCGCACTTTAAGACATCAATTGCAGCAAATGCAGACCAGCTATAAGGAAATTCGTGAAAAGCTGATTCAACAGAAGGCGATAAAATTCATCGAAAACAGTTCATATTCGATTGAACAGGTGGCAGAAATGTTAGGTTATTCTGAACCGGCAGCGTTTAATCATGCTTTTAAAAGATGGTTTGGACTGAGTCCAAGACAATATAGCCGCAATCATTAAATGATTAAAAATGGTACATTATGATGTTTAAACTCCATGATAATTAAGCCTAAAATCTAATGTCATTGAACAGAATGTTCGATATAATTTTCACCAATTAAAATTGCAATAACACCTTATGTCAAATTCTAAACCAGACTCACATAGCACTGCATTTATCCCAACGTCACCTGCTGAGCGTTATACTCAAGCACTTGAGTCAGGACAATTCATGCCAGATGAAGCACAAGCTCAGGCTGTGCGAGAGTTAGACCGAGTATGGAAAGAGTTACTCACCCGTTATAAGGCTTCCAAGAAGGCGTTTCGACGTTTCCGTCGTCAAACCTATCCGAAAGGCGTTTATATGTGGGGTGGTGTAGGTCGTGGCAAAACGTGGTTAATGGATCAGTTTTATGAATCTGTTCCATTCCGCCGTAAAATGCGTATGCACTTCCATCACTTTATGCAACATGTCCACAAAGAGTTGAATAAGCTTGCAGGTCAACGCAATCCTTTAGATTTGGTTGCAGATCAGATTTATAAAGATGCTGTTGTAATTTGCTTTGACGAATTTTTCGTATCGAACGTTACTGATGCAATGATCCTGAGCGATTTATTCCAGAAGCTATTTGAACGTGGCATTACACTGGTTGCAACTTCAAATATTGCACCAGATGGCTTATATAAGAACGGGATTCATCGTGACCGTTTCTTGCCAACCATTGAGCTGGTCAAGAAAAATTGCGTAGTCTTAAACGTAGATGCCGGCGTGGATTATCGTTTACGCGTCTTGAAACAAGCACAACTGTTCAAGTATCCATTAACCGATGATGCCCAAGCTTGGTTATCAGGTCGTTTTAAAGCATTGACCCAGACGCAGGCACAATCTAATTCTCCAATCATGATCAATAATCGTGTAGTAGAGACTTTAGGTCATACTGAAGATGTATTGTGGTGCGAATTCTCGGAACTATGTTTTAAACCGCGTAGTCCGGCCGACTTTATTGAAATTGCCAACATTTACAACACCGTATTGGTGAGTAATGTTCCGCATTTGACTGATTTCCTGTCTGAAGGGACACGCCGTTTTATTTATCTGGTCGATGAATTTTATGACCGTGGCGTAAAACTGATTCTTACCTCTGAAGATTCAATCATTGATCTGTATGAAGGTGAGAAACTGGCATTTGAAATTGAACGGACGCGTTCACGTTTACTGGAAATGCAATCGGATGATTATCTGCATTCGGAGCATCGGCAGATTCAGGTCGCACAGACCTCATAAATCACAAAGGCATTCTTCGGAATGCCTTTTTTTATAAAGTTACGTGCATAACGCTTTATTCCTGATTGAATTTTGTTATAACTAGATGAGTTTGAAAAGGGAGTATGTTGCATAACTAAAAAGAAAAGTATCTGTATTTGATATTTTGATGAATATAAAAAATCTTGTTTGTCAATACGTCTAATAGGGAAAATGCTTACTATTTAGGAATGTGATATTACTATTCAGGCTAGTATAAATCAGTATACTAGAATTCTTGTTATAAAAAGTTAGCACCATCAGGAAAGACAATGACTGTACGTATTCAAAAAGGCAAGCTAGCGATTGCTAAAGAACTTTATGATTTCATCGAAAATGAAGCTTTACCAGGGACTGGTTTAGAGAGTGAAACTTACTGGAAAAACTTCGAGCAAGTCGTTGTCGACCTTAGCCCAAAGAACAAGGCATTATTGGCTAAGCGTGATGATCTTCAAGCGAAGATTGATGAATGGCATCGTAATAATAAATTTGAACTTAATGCTTATAAAGCATTCTTGACCGAAATCGGTTATCTGGTACCTGAAGTTGCAGACTTCAAAGTCAGCACTGAAAACGTAGATGAAGAAATTGCTTTACTTGCAGGCCCACAATTGGTTGTACCTGTACGTAATGCACGTTACTGCCTAAACGCAGCCAATGCGCGTTGGGGTTCTTTATATGATGCGCTTTACGGTACAGATGTCATCTCTGAAGAGGGTGGCGCAGAAAAAGGTAAGGGCTATAACCCGGTACGTGGTGACAAGGTTATCGCTTTTGCTAAGGACTTCTTAAACCAGACTTTCCCATTGGCACAAGGTTCACATGCAGATGCAACCCAATATGCAGTGATCAACAACGCTTTGGCTGTGACTTTAAAAGATGGTTCAACCACTGCTTTGGCGCATCCATCTCAATTTGTTGGCTTTAATGGCGATGCTGCGGCTCCTGCAGAAATCGTTTTATTAAATAATGGCTTACATGTAATTATTGAGATTGATGCAAATAGCCCAGTGGGTAAAACTGATGCTGCGGGTGTCAAAGACTTAACCCTTGAAGCTGCTGTAACCACGATTCAGGATTTGGAAGACTCGGTTGCTGCGGTCGATGCAGAAGAGAAAGTTGAAGGCTACCGTAACTGGTTAGGCTTGATGAAAGGTGACTTGCAAGAATCTATCGAGAAAAATGGTAAAACCATTACCCGTGCCTTAAATAAAGACCGTACTGTTCAAAACCTGATTGGTGGTACAACCACTTTACATGGTCGTTCATTGATGTTGCTTCGTAATGTTGGACATTTGATGACAAACCCTGCGATCCTTGTAGATGGCGAAGAAGTGTTTGAAGGCATCATGGATGCATTAATCACACCGTTACTTACCGTTGCGGATATTCGTGGTCAAAACGAGAATAAAAACTCTCGTAAAGGCTCAATGTATATTGTTAAGCCTAAAATGCATGGTCCAGAAGAAGTTGCGTTTGCCGTTGAATTGTTTGAACGTGCTGAACAAGCGATTGGTTTACCAGAAAAATCGCTCAAAATCGGGATCATGGACGAAGAGCGCCGTACCTCTGTCAACCTGAAGAACTGTATTGCTGCTGCAAAAGACCGTACTATCTTCATCAACACGGGCTTTATGGACCGTACGGGTGATGAAATCCATACGTCTATGGAAGCTGCACCAGTGGTTCGTAAAGAAGCAGTTAAAACACAAAAATGGATTGCTGCTTATGAAAACCGTAACGTTGCCATAGGTTTGGCATGCGGTTTACAAGGCAAAGCGCAAATTGGTAAAGGCATGTGGCCTAAGCCAGACAGCATGAAAGATATGTTGGCAACCAAGACGGCGCATCCAAATGCAGGTGCATCGTGTGCATGGGTTCCATCTCCAACAGGTGCGGTACTACATGCCTTGCATTATCACCAGATCAATGTAAAAGCACGCCAAGACGAATTGGCTGCTGAAAACATGTTGTCTTTAGATGACTTGTTAACACCGCCGTTTGCAGCAGAAACCAACTGGACTGCAGAAGAGTTAAACAACGAACTTGAAAATAACTGTCAAGGTATCTTGGGTTATGTAGTTCGCTGGGTAGATTTAGGTGTTGGCTGTTCTAAAGTGCCCGACATCAATAACGTTGGCTTGATGGAAGACCGTGCAACATTACGTATTTCATCTCAACACGTTGCAAACTGGTTGCGTCACGGGATCGTAACGCGTGAACAGGTTGAAGAAGTGCTTAAGCGCATGGCTGTGATTGTAGACCAGCAAAATGCCAATGATGCACTTTATACGCCAATGGCACCTAACTTCGATGGTATTGCATTCCAGGCAGCGTCTGACCTGATCTTTAAAGGTGCAGAGCAGCCATCGGGTTATACAGAGCCATTACTACATGCCGCACGTTTAAAGTTAAAAGGTTATACCGGTGATTAATTTCATCTGAATAAAGAAGCCTCTTCGGAGGCTTTTTTTATAGCTGCGATTCAAAAAAACGAGGTATCTGCTTGCTTTGTTTGGGTGAGGATCAAATATTGTTAAAAACAGGATTAAACAGATTAGCGCTGAAATATTTGTTATAATTATCGCAGTTTGATCATTTAGCCGAATCATAGCGATGTCACAAATTCTAAAATTAGATGCTTTAAAACAGGCGCAGGTTTCAACTACGCCATATCCTTACTTTGTAGTGGAAAATTCAATTGTAGACAGCGAAGTGAAAGCTGTGATTCAGGATTTTCCAAAGATTGAACAAGGTGGAAGCTATAACATTGAAGATGTTGAAATTAAGCCTAATTTTGATCGTTTCTTAAAATCATTAGATACCAAAGAATTTCGCCAGATTTTAACTGAAAAATTTGATGTGGATGTGATGGAACATCCGATGATGATCACGTTACGTGGTTATTCACGTCAAAAAGATGGCCGGATTCACTCGGATTCAAAAACCAAATTGCTGACTATCCTTATTTATTTAAATGAATCTTGGGATGCGCCTACAGGTCGTCTACGTATCTTGAATGATGAAAAGAACATGGATGACTATGTGGCTGAGATTGATGCGGGTCCAGGTACATTAGTTGCCTTTAAAGTCACGGATAATGGCTGGCATGGCTATGTTCCTTATGAAGGTCAACGTCAATCAATCCAGATCAATTTTTTAACCAGCGATAAAGCCAATGCCAAGCACCGCTTTATTCATGGTTTAAGTGCAAAGATGAAAAAATTATTTGGATAAATTTTTCCATAAAAAGGGAGGTGAATAAACCTCCTTTTTTTAACTTTAAACTTTGCGAATTACACCCATATAACAGTCATGTGTGCCAATTTTAAACCCTTGACCATTGAGCAAGCGCTGCAGTTGGGCTTGCCTCCGATTCCATTTGAATATGTGGAAGAGGTCTATCCGAGCTATAAAACCCCGTTGCTATTTAAATCGGACCACGGCTATGAATGGCGTGAGGTGTTATTTGGTTTGGTGCCGAAATGGTCGGAAGATACCAATATTTCCAAGCATACCTATAATGCCCGACATGAAACACTGTTTCAAAAACCGAGTTTTCTGGAAGCTGCCTCCAAATGTAAGTTCGGCGTCATTCCAGTGACCGAGTTTTATGAAAGCAAGTATATTGATAATAAGCCGCAACGTTGGGCAGTGCGTCGCAAGGATGGAAAAGCTTTCTTTATCGCAGCGTTATATGAGATCCGCAAACTGAATGATCAGGTGATCCGTTCGGCCACCATGCTGACCATGGATGCCATAGACCACCCGATGATGAAGGATTTCCATGAACCGGGTGATGTTAAACGGTCGGTCGTGGTGATTCCGCATGAGCGCTTAGATGAATGGTTAAGCTTAAAACAACCTCATCAGCTGTATGAGTTTATGCAAGGTTTTCCGGTGGAAGAGTTTGAGTGCCTACATGTACCAAAGGCAAAAATAGAAAAAGTCACACCACAATTAAATATGTTTGATTTTTAATTTTTCAAATCAAAAAAAGGCTTCCTGATGAAGCCTTTTTTATCATTGTATTAACGTGCGAGATTTTTAAACATATGTCGCAGGATTTCCATGGTCTTCTCGATTTGTAATGGTGTCAAACCGTCAAAAGACTGTTCCAGGATTATGGCGGTCAGATCATTGATTTTGGTAATCATTTCCTGACCTTTTTCAGTCAGATGAACACGAGTAATGCGTCCATCTTCCTTGCACGAATAAGTATCAATATAGCCTTCATCTTTGAGGCGGTACACGATCTTGGTTGTGGTCGACATTTTTGAAATAACCATTTCGGAAAGTTCAGACACACTGGCATGAGGTTTGACGTGCAAGGCAATCAGAATACGGCGACGTGAATTGTCTAGACCATACTTTTTCAGTACATTATCGATGTTTTGGACATACTGAGCATTTACTTGAGAAATCCAGTAAAAAGGGAAGTCTTCCAGATTAAATGAATCGGCTGTAGGTAAAAAACGCGCATATTTTTTTGGCATTACTTATTTCCTATGCTTGCACAAGGAGCTAATCCAATTTAGCTCTAAGATTCCATGAAATGTCTACAATTTGCCTGTTAACAAAAATCCCTTTCCTGATTTTTTTAACATTCCATTTTTAACATCTTTGTCCGAAGATAATTTTTGAATTATCTTTGTTCTGAATAGAGAAGTCATCATAAAAGTCACATAAATCAGCTATTAAAGATGAACTATCCAGTCGTCTAACCCCTAACGGGATTCTACAGTTTTACAGCTGTGCTGGACTATAGAATATTTGTATTGTAGAAAAAAAATACGAATTTTGACGTGACATTTTTATAAAAATTTCTGTCTAAAATGTCATAAATATACAAAATCAATATATTTATAAAATAAATAAAGCTTAAATAAATAGCGAATACATAAGTTTGCTTTGAACAATTGGTTAAAATATGACTTGTGGAATCTTTTTTAAAAGATGAATAAATACATTCTTTGTCACACTTTTCTTGTAAATTTATAAAAAGATGCTTAGGGCAATCAGGTTGTGTTGTGTTTTTTTAGATACAGCATACAAAAAAAATGCATCTCAACAGGATTACAGGTTGAGATGCGCAAAACAGAACAGGCAATGAACTTAAACCTTTTAAAACGTCCAGATTAAATCCGTAATTCACTTTCCAATATTGGCCAGATCTTTTGATGTGATTTCTTGAACATCAGCATGTGTCCAATCCGCTTATAACCGAGCTGTTGCGGATTCAGTTCAATTAATTTGGTCTGTGCATTCGGATACAAACGAAGTAAATCTTTGACATTGCTGTGCGTGGCAATTTCATCATCGGTTGCCCAGAAGGAGGTGATAGGGCATAGAATTTGCTGATGATAATCTTCAAAAATAGTTTTTCCTATGGCATTCATGACATAACCGGGCTTACTACAAAACTCAGCCCATTGCTTTGCAACATTTTTAGGCAGGTTTTCGCCCATCCCGATAAATTGGGTTGCGCCATAACCTTTAACAAAGCTTGAAACTGGGAAAATGATATTGAACATCAGCGGTGCCAGTACCTTGGTTTTACCTTTGAGGCCTTTGACATGGCCTGTTGAGCCCGCAATTGCTAATACTTTGGCAACCTTGTGATAATTTGATGCGATGCCAAGCAGTTGTCCTCCGGCACTATGGCCAACAATAATGACTTTTTCCGCTTGTGTACGATTCAACAATGCCTCAATTGCAGCAGGAATGTCATAAATTCCCCAGTCATTAATGCTTGCTGTGGAGTCTTTTAATGCACCATGTAAGGATTCCCCAATTCCACGGAAATCAAAACTCAATACTGGATAACCTTGTTGATTCAACCATTGGGCAAATGCATGATAAAAATTTTTGGTGATACCAGTCGCTGGGCAGATTAGAATCGGGTAGGACTTATCGGAATTGAGTGCTGGATAGAATTGAGCAGCAAGTTGATAACCGTCCTTGCAACTGATCCAGAAAGATTCAACGCTATTCATGGAAACGATACTCTTATGTATATATAGGATTACTTTACATAAGTTCCAAAAAGAAACCCATTTAAAAAATGACTTAAAAGTCAAACTTTATGTTATATAACCGTATAAAACAAAGTATAGGAAATCTGGAAAGAACATGTATGTATTAAATACAGCAACGCAATTGGCTATTGTATTCAGTGGTATTTTTCTTTGGGTGGGCATGGTAACCGGGGTCTGGAAGTATTATCAGATCAGACAGTCTGAACTGGCCAGAGCACACTATTATGTCGATATCGCTCATCGGAGTAGTCTGCTATATGCATCTGCAAGCCTGATTTTAGCTGCACTTAGCTATTTCACGGTTTTATCTGATCAGCTTGTTTTATTCTGTGTGGTTGCAAACTTATTCTTTTTTGCGATGTCGATTTTGATTTATATCTTGCATGGTGTATTAAAGGACACCACCAATCAGTTTAAGCAACCGCATAAAGTGGGGCGGTTGAATTTGCCAGCATGGTGCATGTCATTAATGATGTTAAGTTTAATTATTGTCGAGTTGGGTGCTACAACAGTATTGTTATGTGGAACGATAGCGAAGTTTTTAAATTAAAAAAAAATGGATGATTACTCATCCATTCTCCCTAGAGAATTTTTTTGGCGTGCTACGCTTAACTGTCGAAACTTTCGATCGACGATCGCCCACATACAAAAGGCAACAGAGACAATCAATGCATATGCAAAATATTCAGGTTTTAAATTACCTTTAATTGTGCCTTGAAATAACAACGTAACCATTAAGGCGAGCGTTGTGGTTGCATATACTACTGTATCATTTGCCTTCAGAGCGTTAATGAAGACTTGCTTGTTGAAATGTATTGATAACATCTCCATCCCTCCTTGTTGTGACGACAAAACCATGCGTTTTTGTCTGAATTGTTTTTTAAGTTGTACTGGTATTTTCTGAGCATTTCAAGAGCAAAAAGAGGGATTTTGAAAATAAATTTTTGAATGTATTGATTTATAAAGGTTTAAAGTATTTTTTATATTAATTTATAGTATTTTTTAGTTAAATATTGGTCGATATTTTTACAATATGAAATATTTATAAGGGGTATATAAAGTGAGTGATATCACTTTATCGTAAAATATCTACTATCACCACATCAATGTAAATAAGTAATTTTTATGCTTGCCTGATCAAAAAAGAAAGATTTGTCGTAAACAAAAAATGAACATTGGATAAAAGAACATTTTTTGTATAGCTAAAATCATGTTTGGGTAAAACATCATTTTAACGACAAATCATTTTACTTTTTCTGAGCCATCGCTCGGTCAATCACAATCGCAATTACCAGAACAGCCAGGGATGGGAGTAACCATGCAAGGTTTTGTTCATTTAAAGGTAAGTGCTGAATAAATGCTGGAAGTTGTGCGGTAAAGCCGGCAGCTTTAATTGCTTCAACAATGCCGAATAGAAACGCAATAGCGGTAACTGATCCAACCACAATAGAAGGATTATTCCAACGTTTCCAGAAAAAGCTGAGCATGATCACAACAATTGCTGGCGGGTAAATGGCACTCAGTACAGGTACAGAGAAAGCAATCAGCTTGGTTAAACCCAGATTGGAAATTAATAACGAGAAGCCAGTCAGAATGAAAACAAGCAATTTATAAGATAAACCGGTTAATTCATTAAAATATTCTGCACAAGCACAGGTCAGGCCAATCGCAGTCACCATACAGGCAAGGAAAATCAGACAGGTGAGGAAGTAAGAACCGTAATCACCAAACGCATGCTGTACATAAGCATGGAGGATGATGGCACCATTGGCTGCGTCAGGCGCAACTTCGTGACTGCCTAAACCCAGTTTAAATAAACTGATATAGACCAGGGTCAGTCCTACACCGGCAATCAAACTTGCAATAATGGCATATTTGGTAATGAGCTTGGTATCTGTGACACCACGAGATTGAATCGCCTGAATAATCACAATACCGAATACTAACGCACCCAAGGTATCCATGGTGAGATAACCACTGACGAAACCTTCAGATACCGGACTGCTGACATAATTATTCACTGCAGGTGAAATCAGACCGGTTGGAATAGCAAAAGCGGCAATCCCTAAAATGGCCAAGGCAATGATTTTTAAAGGCGCCAGTACATGGCCTACAGTATCGAGCAGTTTGTTGGGATACAGCGAAACTGCAGTCACAAAAGCAAAATAAACAATACTATAGATAAAAAGGCTGCTACCGGAGGTACCAAAATAAGGAGCAAAGCCAATTTCATAAGAAACGGTTGCTGTACGGGGTGTCGCGAATAGAGGTCCTACAGTCAGGTAGCAAGCAATGGTGAGCAGTAAGCTAAAGAAACGGCCAAGCGGCGAACTGATGATTTCGATCGAGCCTTTCATGCGAGATAAAGCCATGATCGTAATCACAGGTAAACCAACTGCAGTAATTAAGAAACCGAAAGCGGCCAGCCAGACATGTTCACCAGCCTGCTGCGCAACGATAGGAGGAAAGATAATATTGCCTGCGCCAATAAATAACGCAAAGGTCATAAACCCTAAAGCAATGATATCTCCTGTACGAAGTTGATTCATAAAGAGGGAGGCATAAAATAAAAGTGCAAATTTTAGAATAAAAAAGCGTTCTTTTGAAACTAATTTATGTGAAAATTGTCTGTTTTTTGACTAAAAAGAAATTATGAAAATCATATAATTAGCTGTGGTAAAGCTAATGCATTGAAAAGGTTTTTAAAACTCAGAAAATAAAAAGTGCTGATGTCTTTTCTCAATCAGCACAATCGAAATTAAATGTAAAATAAAAGTACGCTTTTAGTCTTAAAAAGATTGAAGATTTCCATGCAAGGGCGTACAACTATTGAAATACTTTATGCAGCCCTCATATCTTTTGCTTGCATGTGAAATTAATCTGATAGATGAATAAGGAAAATCTCGAATGAGAGCTTCTACTGTGACCATTAAAACTGAACAAGATCTTGAGAAATTAAGAATCTCAGGTCGTTTGGCGGCACAAGTGTTAGAAATGATCGGTGCGTATATTAAACCGGGTGTTTCAACTGAATATTTAGATGATATCTGCAATGATTATATCGTGAATACCTTGCAGGTGATTCCAGCCAATGTTGGTTATCACGGTTTTACCAAGACGACCTGTATTTCTGTGAATGAAGAAGTATGTCATGCGATTCCTTCTGCCAAAAAGATTTTGCAGGACGGTGATATCTTGAATATCGACGTTGCCGTGATTAAAGATGGCTATTTCGGTGATACCAGCCGCATGTATTTTGTCGGTCAACCAAGCGCTGAGGCCAAGAAACTGGTCGAAACCACTTATGCAGCCATGTTGGCAGGCATTCATACCGTCAAACCGGGTGCAACATTGGGTGATATTGGGCATGCAATCCAGACCGTTGCCCAGAATGCCGGCTATAGCATTGTTCGTGAATATTGTGGGCATGGTATCGGTCGTATCTATCATGAACAGCCCAATATTTTACATTACGGACAAAAGGGTCAGGGCATGGTCCTGAAAAAGGGCATGGTCTTTACCATTGAGCCGATGGTCAATGCAGGCAAACCTCATGTCAAAGAACTTAATGATGGCTGGACGGTGGTCACTAAAGACAAATCACTGTCAGCGCAATGGGAACATATGGTTGCGGTAACGGATGATGGTTTTGAATTACTTACCCCGTGGCCGGAAGGTACAGGGCATTATCCAGCCGTTTAATTATTATTGTGATGTCGAAAAGGCTCGGATATCAACCGGGCCTTTTCTTTGTTGAGCATTGGGTGAGTTGCTCAACCAGATAGTCAATAAAGACGCGTACAGCGGGTAATAGGCCACGGCGGGATGGATAGACGGCATGGAAAATACCATGCGGAGCGGTCCACTCTGGTAGTACGGTTACCAGTTGTCCTGTTTTAACAAAGTCTTGTGCAATGCTGTCCGGTAATAAGGCAATTCCACAATTTTGTATTGCCAGCTCGGCCAGCATCAAAAGATTTGAGCCCATAATGACCGGGTTGACCTTAATCTTTTTCTGCTGCTGATCCGGACCTGTTAACAGAAATTGCTGATCAAGATGATCTTCAGCCATGCTGATAATTCGATGTTCAGGCAGTTGTTCTGGTGTAGTGAGATTGCCAAACTCATTTAAATAAGCCTGACTGGCAAAAAGCCGTTGTTCAATCGCTTCAAACTGTCTGAGCACCAGATTTGGATCATCATCCAGTTTAGAGCGCACCCGTAAGGCCAGATCAATGCCTTCATTAATCACGTCCACACGGCGATTGCTCACCATCATCTGAACACGTACTTCAGGATATTTTTTCAAGAAAGCTGGCAGGATTTTTGCCATCTGGTTCTGGGCAATGTCGACCGGCACACTGACTTTGATCACACCACGCGGCTGGCTACTTAAATGATTGACCACATCATGCGCTGCTTGCGCCGCATTCATCATGACTTGTGCATGGCGGTATACATCCATGCCGATATCGGTCACGGCGAAATGACGCGAACTACGCTGAATCAGACGTACACCAAGTTGCTCTTCGAGGTTGTATACCCGACGACTGAGTTTAGATTTAGGAATATCGGTTGCACGTTCTGCTGCACTAAAACCGCCGTGTTCAACCACCAGCGCAAAGCAATAAAAATCATCTAAATCCGTTAGCATTACGCTATAAACTCCAGCTTATTGTGTTCAGGTTAAAACAGTATAAATGTAATTATTAAACATTTTGGGATAATAAGATATCTCGAACCTGTTGATATTGTTTCAATCGTTCAAAATCTTTCATTGTCGGAGACTGAATCCGTGATAAGTCCATATTGTCGGTGAGATCAGCCAGTTTCACAATACGTGCAATCGGATTCTGTACCGTGCGCTGCGCAGCCTGTATACGCGATTCACCCTGCTGTTTTGTCAGGGCAACAATTGCGTCGATCAAATGCGTTGGAAAACCAAGCGCATACAGCTCATCCGTCGTAGTTGCGGTATCCTCTAGAATATCATGCAAAACCGCAACGATTTTGTGCTCTATATCCGGCATGTTGAGCATCACTCTCAAGGGATGCAGAATGTAGGGGGCATCGGCTTTATCTACTTGGCCTGCATGCCGTTCTGCTGCAAGTGAAATCGCCCGTTCAAGTGTTGCCATGATTGAAATCCTCTCATTCAAAGTATAGACGATAGATTCAGGCATCATATTCTTTTAAACTGGATCAAATTTTTGATGCTTTATTATTATGTCCTATCAACTTATTCACATTGCCGATGCTACTCAAAATATTGCTTGTCCGTATTGCCAGCATGCCGTTTTAGATTGGGAACAGGAACAGTATATCCAACCTTGTGAACATACCTTATTTATGGCCATGGATTTAGGCTTTGAATTTATCGCCGATCGTTTCGACGAGGTTTTGTCACAATCGGTTGATGAAATTCATGAAGATCCGAATATGAATATTTTCGCCACGGTGAGTCAGGCAAATTATCCTGAAATGCAAATTTTTAAAGCCGATTTGGGGGTAGAAGGTATGTTTCGCTATGTAGGCTTTAGCCAAAACTAAACAACTCCCAATAAAAAAGCCAATCATGTGATTGGCTTTTTGCTTTACAGCTTATGCTTCAGGCGCTGGGCTGTACTGTTCAACCAATGGCTTTAACTCACCATTCTGGAACATTTCAAGCATAATATCGCTACCGCCAATCAACTCGCCATTGACCCAGAGTTGTGGGAAAGTAGGCCAGTTTGCAATTTGCGGCAAAGTTGCACGAATATCTTGATTTTCCAAGATATTTACGTAGGCAAATGGACGACCAATTTGGCTAAGTGCTTCTACTGCACGAGCAGAAAAACCACATTGCGGGAATTGTGGAGTGCCTTTCATGTAAAGTAAAACAGGGTGTTTCGCAATTTGATCACGAATTAACGCTACTGTATCACGCGCTTGTTCCGTCATAGATAGGATCCTCTACTAATCTTTCTGCATTATACCTAAAAAAAAGCGTGGCGGAGGATTGCAAAAGATTTTTCTTGTATAAAAGTGACTTTAAGCTTTCAATCTATGCAAGTTTTTGCTTATATAACTTTTTCCACTCCAACTACTGATAGATTGAGTTTGTTATGACTAATATCACTCTTGCTCCCGTGCAACCTGATCAACCCACACATCTTATGGCGACCTATGGTCGTCAGGCGATCAGCTTTGTACGAGGGCGAGGGGCGCATTTATATACCGCAGATGGAACCGAGTATTTAGATGCATTAACCGGGATTGCGGTATGTGGATTAGGGCATGCTCATCCGGTAATTGCTGAAGCGATCGCTGAACAGGCTGCAACTCTGGTTCACACCAGTAATTTATTTGAAATTCCTTGGCAAACGGCGGCAGCACAAAAACTGGCTGAAGTTTCTGGAATGCAGGAAATCTTCTTCTCCAATAGCGGGGCGGAATCCAATGAAGGTGCGATTAAAATTGCGCGTAAGTTCGGGTCGCAACAAGGGATTGTCAATCCTAAAATTTTAGTGGCAGAACAATCTTTCCATGGCCGTACACTTGCAACCTTATCTGCAACAGGTAACAAGAAAGTACAGGAAGGTTTTGCTCCCTTAGTAGAGGGCTTTGTTCGTGTGCCATTTGGCGATGTTGAAGCAATTCAGGAAGCAGCCATTACTCATCCAGATATCGTGGCGATCCTGATTGAACCCATTCAAGGCGAAGGTGGGGTAAATACTGCACCTCAGGGCTTTAGCTACCTGGAAGAGGTACGTGCTTTATGTAATCAGCACAACTGGTTGATGATGCTAGATGAGATCCAGACTGGCAATGGCCGTACCGGTAAATATTTTGCCTATCAGCATACCAATATCATTCCTGATGTCATGACCACGGCAAAAGGTTTGGGGAATGGCTTTCCTGTAGGTGCGGTGATGACCCAAGGTAAAGCGGTAGGCTTGCTGGGTGCAGGCAGTCATGGTTCAACCTATGGCGGTACGGTATTGGGTTCACGTGTGGTTTACACGGTGCTGGATACGCTGGAAAAAGAGAATGCTGTTGAAAATGCGGCAACCGTAGGTGCGTATATTGTTGATCAGTTAAGAGCGCAATTGGCGGATCATCATGTTCAGGTGCGTGGTTTCGGCATGATGATCGGGATTCAATTGCCAAAAGACTGTGCCGAGCTGGTTGCTATTGCACGTGATCAATATCAGTTGATTATTAATGTGACTGCAGGTTCTGTGGTGCGTTTACTCCCACCTTTGAATATGACTCAAGCACAAGCAGATGAATTGCTTAAACGTCTGGTCCCTGCCATCCAGAATTTTCTCAAAGCTTAAATAGCTAATATTCATAAAAAAAGGGCAATTCATTTGCCCTTTTTTATGTTTGATTAAAATCAACCAGAAATATATTGTTGTAACTGTTCAATCAGAATACGTTGATCGTCCATCGCTGCTTTTACCAGATCTCCAATCGAGATAAAGCCCACCAGCTTTTCCTGATCCAGTACTGGCAGATGACGTAAGTGTCGATCGGTCATGAGTTGTAAACATTCTTCTACGGTATGATTCAGGCTGACCGAGATCACTTTTGAGGTCATAATATCTGCAACAGGCGTATTATTGGAAGAACGTTCCATCAGGGCAATTTTGCGGGTGTAGTCACGTTCGGAAAAAATGCCAACGACTTTTTCATCTTCAGCAACAACCAAGGCCCCAACACCTTTCTCGGCCATGATCTTAATTGCTTCAAGTACAGTCGCATTGGGTGAAATCGTAAAAATGGATTGTACTGCTTTATTCTTGATGACTTGAGCAACGATTGTCATTGTTTATCCACCTGTGTTGTATTGTCGTTTTCATTTAACTTAACGGTATTTTTTTTAATTGCAAAGCGCTAATTTCATTCCAATGATAACTTTTGCGCATAAATGTTCAAAAAGTCATCATTGGTCTGCAAGTAAATTTTAAGCAGGTATGACCGCTTCGCGTGGCATAAAAAAGAAATGCTGCATTTGCTGGGTTGAAAGCTTAAATTTGCGGTGTGATGAGTTGAATAATGCAGGTTCAACCTGTAAACGGGTTAAGGTGGGAAGCAAGGACTCATGAAAGTCCTTAGGGGTGATTTTCCGTGGCGTGTAGTGTTTCCAGTTGGCCTTGGCATAACGATGGGCTTGAACCCCATTGAGCCAGAAAGGGAAGACATGACCGTCCTGATCTGATTTGATTGCCCAACCTTGATGGTAAAGGCCCCAAAGTGCACCACAGTACATCATTGTTTTTAGAATTGAAATTTTAATCATCAACTCTCGTGAAACCGGCTGAAAATGGTTAAAGCGATACATGTTATTGAACTAATATTCTTAAACTTATGGCTCATTATAAGAAATCTAGATGTCATTTATGTTTAACAATTGACTAAAATCGTAAGCAAATATTGTAGTTGCTTAGATAATTGATTGGTAAGTTCTTTGAATTTGTAAGCTAAGGCGTTGGATAAAATAGAATTATTGTATTTTTAGTAATCAGGAAATTTGATCTGGGTAGCTTAATGTTTTAATGCAGTACCAATGGAGAAGTAGAGATCATTTTACACATTATAATTTAACAGGCATTAAAAAAACGCCACCTGAGCAAATCAAAGCGATAAAAGCTTTGATATAGCGCAAGGACGTTTCTTTAAGCTTGGAGGGTTGCCATCTTCTGCCAATACTGGGCTTTTAAGGAATCTCGTTCTACTCGGAAGCCTTGATAATACAATTCTGCTAAAAATAGTGCCGCTTTGCCGTGGCCTGCTTTAGCAACTTCCTCAAGCTCTTTTACTGCATCTTGGAAGTTTTTTTGCGATTGAATTGTATTGACCGCATTTGCATATAGATGCTCTAGTTCATGGTGTGTAACATGTTGAATCATATAATAACTCCTTATTTTAATTATGATTACCGCAAATTCTATCCAAAGTTATACTACTTCGAATTTAAGCTACTTTAACTTAGAATTATTAAAGTAATATGACAAATTGATGGAATTGTCAAATATATTCAGCAATTTTGCGTAAATAAAAGCTTACACGATTAAACATTTACCACAAATAATTTTAAGTAGAATCAAAGTGAGAATAAGAGAAAAGGAGAATAACATGTCAAATGTCATTGATGGTGTGAATGTTGATGTTCCACCATTAGAAAGCCAGATTATTGCGCTAGCGCATCATCACCGTAAATTATTGGATGAAGCGATCTTTCATCAGGAAATTCATTTAGGTGACTATTGTCTGGCACAACGCAAACGTGTGTATGACTTTGCCAGCCATTTAAGCCCTGAGCAGAAAGACCGTTTTTATAAAATTTATGATGGAGAGCTGAGGAATATTGCCGACGATGACGATTTGCATCCCGCTGATGCAGAAAGTGGAGTCGGCATGTTTGCGATTTTCATTGTTTTGGTGATAATCGCATTTATCCTGTACTTTGCTTTTGTACGTTCGCTGGTCAGTTAATCACGGCTAAAGTTATTTGCATGTTCAATAGGTTGTGGAATTGTGACTTATTGAACGTGGTACTTGTCCTAAGCGAATCAGAGACATACACTACCTCTAATTCGAGGTAGGTTATGTTGTCTATACTTTCTAAACATAAATTGATGCAATCCAGAGTAGGATTCAAACTCGACCAATTTTATAATATTTTGGTCGCTATTATTATTTTGTCCATTTTTATACTTGCGTATAACGCATTATTACGTCCAGTCAGTTCATTGCAATATCAGCAAGTGGTGCAGTTTGCTCATCAGGCCAGCCATCCGCGGACCCAGCATATGGCCATTGAGGTGTTAGAGCAGACTCCCATTCGCCGTATTAATTATTTAAAATTATTAAATGCTTATCAATTTGAATCGAACCGGATTAAACAATATCCAGCGATGGCAAAAGAAGATGAGTGAGTTTTAATCGACTCATTTCCATTATAAATGAATGCATTGCCTTATTCGGGAAAAGGATAGCAATTTATGCTAGACTGGCCCCATTTTAAAAGCTGCTTTACTTTCAAGGAATCGACATGCAACAGCAATCGAATATGCAAAATAAATTCTTGATAAATGCTGATATCGGCGATGATGATGTCACCTTACCAAGTTTACCTGCTGTCGATGTTCCCATTATAGAGCCTGCAGTACAAAAGCCAATAGAGCCAGCTGTTACTGCTGCGGTAGAACCTGTTGTGCCAGTGGTTGAAGAAGAAGCCAAATCAACAGGTTTCTTTGGTCGTATGAAAGATGGATTGACCAAAACCCGCCGTAGTTTTACGGATGGTATGGTCAACATTCTGATTGGCGGTAAAGAAATTGATGATGAGCTCTTGGAAGAAGTTGAAGAGCAGCTTTTAGTGGCAGATATTGGTGTGGATGCGACCAAAACCATTATTGCGAATCTGACTGAACGTACTGCGCGTGGAGATTTAATCTACTCACATGCTTTATACAAGGCGTTGCAAGAAGAATTGGTTGCTTTATTGGCACCCCGTGTTAAACCGCTACATATTGATCCGAATAAATCACCGTATGTGATTTTGATGGTGGGTGTAAATGGTGTAGGCAAAACCACAACCATCGGTAAACTGGCCAAGCGTTTACAGGGGGAAGGCAAGAAAGTCATGCTGGCTGCGGGTGATACCTTCCGTGCAGCCGCAACTGAACAATTGCAAATATGGGGTGAGCGTAATGACATTCCAGTCGTTGCACAGGGCCATGGCGCTGACAGTGCGTCTGTGATCTTTGATGCATTTGAAAGTGCACGTGCCAAAGGCATTGATGTATTGATTGCAGATACCGCTGGACGTCTGCAAAACAAAGCCAACCTGATGGAAGAGTTGAAAAAAGTAAAACGTGTCATGCAAAAGATCGATGCAACCGCACCGCATGAAATCATGCTGATTGTAGATGCGGGCACCGGTCAAAATGCGATTAATCAGGTACAGCTGTTTGACGAGGCTGTTGGTCTCACCGGTATCACCATTACCAAACTGGATGGCACAGCAAAAGGTGGCGTCTTGTTCAATATTGCAAGCCGTACTCATGTGCCGATTCGCTATATTGGTGTAGGTGAGAAGATTGATGATTTACGTCCATTCTCAGCAAAATCATTTGTTGCTGCGTTATTTGAAACAGATAAATAAATCGTTTTTTATATGTAATAAAAGCCGAGTTTTCGGCTTTTATTTTTTTAAAAATAAACTTTTAAAAAAATACATGAATAATTTAAAAAAGAGCCTTTAACATGAATTTTTTCTTAAAACCTTTAGCCTTTATTATGTTAACCAGCCTCTTAGGCACAACTCCAGTATTGGCCTTAGGCGATACTGATGCCATAAACACACTCACCCAATATGCTGAACAAGGTGATAGTGAAGCACAATATTCTTTAGCGACGATGTATGCGGATGGCGACGGAGTTGAACAAGATAATGCTAAAGCAGTACATTGGTATCTTATGGCCGCAGATAAAGGAAATGTTAACGCTCAGAATAATTTAGCCTGGATGTATGAAAATGGCAAAGGAATCGCACAGGATCATAAAAAGGCTTTTGAGTGGTATCAACGTGCAGCCCATCAAGGCGATAGCAATGCACAATATAATCTGGGGGTGATGTATGCGCATGGGCGGGGTGTGCAGAAAGATAATAATAAAGCCCATCAATGGTATTTTAAGGCAGCCGAACAGGGAGATCTGGATGCACAGCATTATTTAAGGATGTCTTATTTACTTAAGCAACTCGATCAAGCAGGACAGAAGAAATACAAAATGATTTCAAAAGACTGGGTGATTCCTGTGGTTGAGGCAGAAGAAGCGAGCGCAGAAGCGGATTAATGCAAGAGGATTTTAATTGTTTCAAAAATAAAACGATCTGTCATGTTTTTTAGACTATTCCTAAAAAATATGTCGTTATACACTACATTCAATCCAAGATAACGCCCCAGGGCACAAGGTAGGAATAACAACATGAGCAACTTCTTAAATAGTATTAAATCACGTCGTACAATTTATGCAATTGGTAAAAACCTGACTGTAGACCAAGCTACAATTGAAGAAACGATCCGTGAAGCTGTAAAACAAAGCCCATCATCATTTAACTCACAAACTTCTCGTGTTGTGACTTTATATGGTGAGTCTCACACTAAGTTCTGGGAAATTGTACGTGAAACATTACGTAAAATGGTTCCAGCAGAAGCTTTCGCTAATACAAGTGCGAAAATTGATAGCTTTGCAGCAGGCTTTGGTACAGCGTTATTCTATGAAGACCAAGATGTTGTGAAAGGTTTACAAGAACAATTTGCGTTATATGCAGATAACTTCCCGGTATGGTCAGAACATTCAAGTGCGATTGCACAGTTTGCCACTTGGACTGCTTTATCTGAAATTGGTGTTGGTGCGTCATTACAACATTACAATCCAATTATTGATGCTGAAGTTGCAGAAACATTTGATATTCCTGCGAACTGGAAATTACGCGCTCAGTTGGTATTCGGTTCTATCGAAGCTGCTGCGGGTGAAAAAACATATATGGATGATGCAGCACGTTTCAAAACTTTTAACTAAGTAAAGAATGCGCAGTAAAAAGAGCACCTTGAGTGCTCTTTTTTTGTTTGCATAAAATATGCAGATTGCATTTATCCTGTATATCCCAATGGATAGCCTAGACATCATTTTTACGTGAAGTAAGAGGTCTAACAGTTAAAATGAAGGACTGGACGTTACCTGCAGAATGCATGACTAAATGAAGCTTGTCTTGAATAAACACAATCAATTTACAGGGAAATGCTTTTGGTTGTGCCCAATTGTTCCGATTCACCTGTGACCGAAGCTTTAGCCAGTTTAAAAAGGGTCGCTATCTTACCTGAACCTTTCCAGTATTGGGCTCCATTACAGTTCACACGAAGCAGTTGAATGTCAGGATCGGTTTTACCCTGTTCAAAGAATGCCTCATAAGCCGAAGACCATATTTCATCCAGCTTTGCAGGGTCATTTACACACTCAGCCACGCCATTAATTGAGACATAGTCATTATTTGATGTATTGCTATAACCCAAATTGACTTGATGGTTTTGAGGAATACTTTTTACAAGCTCTGAACTTTTAGAACCTAAAAACCAGACCACTCCATCAAAATCAGTATCCTGTGTGGTCATTGGTGCTGAATGCAAATGACCTTTTTCAGTAATAAACGTGATCATGGCAAATTTAATGCCTTTAAGTAGCTGATTTAATTCTTGATATTCACTATTCAGGTTGTTCATGACGAAATTCTCCTAAAGTTTGTTTTTCCAATATCACTGAAAATAAAAGGGTTAAGGGTTTCGGTTTGTGCGCTATTTGTTTTATCCAGCTAGAAATGCTGTTTTCCTGTTAATGAAATTATTAAAAAATATTTAAATCGAATGATCTCAATATCTTTTAAAAAAATGGCTTAAAACGTGTCAAAAGATAATTAAGCCCACGAGAGCTGAGCTTGGGCACAAACATCAACGCATGAATTAATTCCCTTAAAAAGTATGAGATTAGGAAGCTGGAATTGTTGAGTCCTGTTCATTTTTATAACTGGTTATGATTTGTGGTTTTAATTATAAGTTTTTGTTTTATAATGCTAAATTTGAAATAATTATGTGAAAAGTGTAAAATATACACTTGTCTTTATTTGTTTTTTTAACGGGTGGCTTTTTTGAAAAAAATACTAATTCTTTCTATAACTACGGTTGCTTCTGGTTCGGTGTTTAGTGCTGATGATGTATTGGCTAAGCCTCAGTCTATATTGGTGTTGCAGAAGGAGGACACCCAATTGGAGCTCAAAAACGATCAGCAGGTCGATTTTTTTGAGTCATTGAAACAGCAAGAACAGGATCAGATCAATCAACGCACTCAAGATTTAGAGAATTTACACGAAATTCAAGCAAATACCGCTAACATGAGTCCGCATGATAGAGCCCAGTATTATCTGGAGCATAGACATTATGGGGCTTTAGATGCGCATGGAAATGGTCAACAACTCAGTTCATTAGAAAAAGCCCGTAATAGAGGAGTAATTTCAAATCGGGACTATCAACAGAAAATTGTAAAATACAATCCTTCGCCTATAGCACATCGAAGCGACCAGCTTAAATTAACGATTCCTATCGGAGATTAAAAAGCTCCCCTTGTCTTAAAAGATGGGGTAGACAGTTTATTGAACTACCCACATCTTTGCTCTCTAAGAAGCGAACTCTCATGTCGTAGAGTATCGCTATTTTTATAGGTGGATTAATGTACTATTGATAGATAAGCTGATGAAAAAATCAATTCGCATGCGTGGCTGATCTCGTTGAGAATCAATTTTGCATAGGTGAAATTATTTTATAAAAGCAGTGCAGGTAAGCTGAAGGTTGAATCAATTATTTTTACTATTTGGTAAAAAAATAGGTTAAAAATCTAACTTTTTTGTGCTACTTTAATTTACTTTTCAAGGGGTTGAAAAGTATGAATATTATCAAATTTTTAAAAAGCTTTAATACAATGGGATTTTATCTAACACTAGCAAGTATTGTGTTGCTGATGTTGATTGTATATTTTTATTTTATTAACCCCAATTAAATACCAAAGTCTGTCTTTAGCCACCTGTGGGTGGTTTTTTATGCTGGATATTTTTTGATTTAGATATAATTACACAGTATTATTTACCTATTGGTAACAATTTAAACATTCTAATTACAAACTTATTGTAAAGTGTTACATCTAATCTGATATAAAAAATTTTAATAAAAAGAGGTTGATAATTATGAATATTTTTAAGTTTTTAAAAAGCTTTAATACGGTAGATTTCTATTTGGTGCTTGCAAGCATTATGCTCGCAGTACTGATATGTTTATTTTATATTGTAAGCCCGAACTGAAATGAGGCTTAAACTGGCAAAAGTGATGTCTGGCGTTTTTAGACGCCCACATTGCAAGGTTGATCCTGTTGATGAGATATGATGATGTAAAAGGCTTGAAAATGTTTTTTCGATCACATTAATAACAATAGAACAAAGCTTATTGGAATAAACCTTTAATCTGCGTGAAACTAGTTTAAATTTTAACAAAATCAAAGGCTAGGTAACTTATGTGAAAAAATGCAAAAAGATTTTGTAGGCGTTTTTAAATGAAGTAATATTTCTCTTTATAAATAATAGCTTAAATCAATTTATTGGCTTATGTTGATTTTGTGCTGTAGATATCTGAAAAAAAGCTAAATTCTTGCAATAGACAGTTTCAATTTTTGTCATAAAATCGTCATAATCGCATTGCATAGTGCATACGGTTTCATAAATTGTTTATAACGAGAAGAGTCTAATGTCTTTAAGAGTTGGTGTTGCTGCTTTAGGGTTATTATCAAGTAGTTTAGTTTTTTCAGCAGTCACAATCACTGCACCTGAAGAAATCGTGATTCTTGCTGTAAATGGACAGGAAGTAAACAACGGATTAATTCCTTCGAAGAAAAATAATTATCAGGTCGATCCTGGCAATTTGCTGGTCAATGTGCGTTATCGTGAATATTTCGAGCATTTGAACGGTGAACATGACATCGTTAAATCCGGTGTGGTCACGCTTCAGGCCCCTAACTTGCAGGATAATCAGTCTTATAGTCTGGCGCTTGTAAATGCACCAAAAGACTTTGATGCTGCCAAAAAATATGCTGATCAACCGACAGTGGCTTTATATGATCAAAATAAAAAACTTGTAGTACAACAAACCGGTGCGAACAATGAAGCGCAACCTTGGTTTACAGGAAATAATTTCCTAAGCCGTACCCTGGATTTAACGCAAAAGAATAAAAACAATGCTGTAAACCAGCCAGCACCTGTTTATTCAGGGGCTACCTCACAAGCAGCGGTAGTTGCATCTGCGCCGGTTGCGGTCACAACGACAGCCCCAACGGGAACAGCAAAGACGACCGATCAGCAAATGGCAGATTTATGGCAAAAAGCATCTAAGGCTGAACGTCAAAAATTCATGGCATGGTTAGCTGGTCAAAGCAACTAAATTTCATATCAATAAAAAGGCCGATGATCTCATCGGCTTTTTTATGCCTCTAAAAAATAATTAGAGTGTTTCTTACTTAAATATCTAGCAGTACGTTAAACCTGATTTTCTGTTAGAACTGTACGATGCGGTTTTTGAGTAGACCAGATCGAACCATTTGGTGCACTTTGTGCTCGACCTCTTGCTTGTTGGTAAAAGCGTAAAAACAGTAAAGAGAAGCATATCGCAACAATATCTATCCAGATTAAATGCCCTGTTGAATACCATAACCCTTGAATAGGAAATAGGTAAGCGAGAATAGAGGTGGATGGAATCAGTAATAAAATTACCGCAATGGCAAAGAAGAGTTGAGCTAATGCTTTGGCTGCGCCAATAAGAAAACTGTATAAAATACAAGCAATAAATACAAAATAGTAGCTACACATAAATACATGGTTATGACTTTGTAATTGCATTGGAATGACGTAGGCCCATCGTCCAGTCAGCATGCTCACACATATTGCCAGTATACAGCCTAGACAGGCACCGATCGTAAGATTAGCAATAAACATCACATCCTTACGTTGTTGTGGAGCGGGCAGTTTAGGATTTTTCTGTTTCCTTAAGCGCGTTTCAATCCACAGGATATTGCCAGAATAAAATAAATAAGCCCCACCTAAACCGAAGATTAAATAAATCCAGCGAATGGGTTCGCCACCATAATTGCCAAAATGTAATGCGAACATAGAACGGATCAGTGACGCAGCCGTGCTTTCTTCTGTTGAGAGGGTTTTGGTTGGATATGGTGAATCTTGATAAGGATTAAAACTCATATAATCAAAAGTATCACCTCGTAGCATGCGATCTGGATGATACAGTGCAACGAATGCAGAGGCCCGTTCAGGATGATTCAGCTGATTGAAACGGATACCATCAATGCGATAATTAGGGGCAGCTTTCTGTATATTCTGCAAAATCTTTTCTACATCGAGCTGTGGAGCTGGATCAACAATTTTTACCGCAGGTGGTCGTTCAAAAAGTGGTTTGTCTTTTGAGACCAGCTGGCTAAGTGCACTGTAGAAAATATCATGAAAGGCAAAAACAACGACGCTAACACTGATAATGATATGAAAAGGTAAGCTGGTGATGCCAATGACATTATGGGTATCTAACCAAAAACGTTTCTTATTTTTACCTGGGCGGATCGCAAAATAATCTTTGATCAATGTCGGCAATAACACGATCAGACCGGACATGATTGCAAGAAAGTAGAGAACTGCAACCACACCCATCACCATAACACCCGCAGTATGATGACCCATCATGCCGGGAATACCTGCGGTTTCATGGAGTTGTTCAATCAGCCAGCCTAATTTAGATACATTCTCTTGTTGTGCAATCAACTGACCATTGGCATCGAGTGTTGCCAACATACTGGTTTGAGCGATATCAACTCCATGATGATCTTCCGCTGACTCATGTGCTGCTTGCCATTGAATCGGTGCATTATGGCCATCTGGTGAGCTAAAACTCAGGGTAAAGGCTTGCTTTGTCTCTGGATATTGTGCCTGTACCTGTGCAACGAGCTGGTTATATTGGTTAGGTTGAATGGCCGCTAGTTTTTGTTGAGGAGGCGTTGCCCATTGGCTCAGCTGGTGCTGGAACATGGTTAGTCCACCAGCAAAAAAGCAGATGAAGAGAAGAATACCGGCACTGACTCCGACCCATGTATGAAGATTTTTACCGGTTTTAATGATATCTGCGCGAACTTTCATTTTTAACCTCTCAACCAGAACAACAGGGCATAAGCAAGCACATTCGCAATGCTGAAAATCACAATACTTTGCCAACCTTTCGGGATGAAATAGGCCATAAAGAAACTAAATAGCCAGAACCACGGGATCGACCACATGCCTAACTGAGGGGCTAGGGAAGAATCTGTATGAGATTTACTGAGTAGAACAATGATTGCACCGATCGCCATCGCAAAGCTCAAGCCAAGAAAACAACCCGTAAGCGTTTTTGTCCACCAGTCTGGTTGAAGTTTTTGTTTGAGTAGATTCATTTTAATTTGGCCTTTTTATGAACATCAGCAGAGGCGCGAACGACCAGACCAGTGTCGCAATTGCAAGCCAGATCAAGATTGCCACGAGTAAAGGCAGCGCATAAAGCAACATGCTTAAACCGAGCAATAAACCGATGAGGGCTATGTAAAAAGAATAACGACCTAGTTGGGTTTTTAAGAAAAGCTGATTGGGATGGCTGAGATAAAGACCCAGACAGGATAGAAGCGAAACCATGATTCCGAGTAGTTTTAAAGACATAGGTAAAATCCATAAATAAGAATGATAATAATTATTATTTAAATTTTAGCAGAATTAGAGCTTATATAGAAATTTATTAAGATCGTACTAACAAAGAGCAATTTATCAGGCTACTTCATAAGAATTTTATTGACGGTCTAAATTAAAAAAGGCCACCAGATCTGGCAGCCTTTTTTTAAAAGATACAGCAATGGAAAATAACTTATTGGCCTAACCAGATAAAGTACCCGAGAATCATCAAAGGCCAGGCGATATAAGGGCTAAATAACCATTTCCATAACCAGAATCTTGGCACAAATCCAACCCCATGCACGAAGCCACCGGAGATTCCAATCATCACCAGCATCAGCAGGCTATGATTATAGTGTCCGTTAGCATCCAGCATCAGCGATGGATGGACCAGTAAAATAGTAGCAAGGGGCAATGCCAACAAAAACGAAATGGTCATTGCAAGCACTTGCGCTTTACGATTCTTCGGTGTTGTCATTGCTTCAGCCATTTTATTATTCCTCATCTAAATTTTGATGATGTTCGATATACAGTGCACTGAGTACACCTGCAAAACATGCCATCAAAATGCCTAGAATCCATGCAAAATACCACATGTCACATCTCCTGATTAGTACAAACTATGTGAATTTTCTTCAATGTGTTTGTTGGTGATGACGCCCCACATTTTGTAATACGACCAAGAGGTATAGATCAAAATGAGAGGTACGAAGATACATGCAGCAACCGTCATTACCCCAAGGGTTTTATGACTGGAAACAGCATCCCACATGGTCAAGCTTGATGTTGGATCAATGCTTGACGGTAACAAGAACGGAAATAATGCAAAGCCGGCAGTCAGGATTGCACCGACAATCATTAAGCTTGTGCCTGTAAAACTTGCAGCCGCTTTATGTTTGCCTGCACTAATGATGACCAATAGTGCACCTAAAATTGCAACAATAGGTGCAGCCATGGTAATGGGATAAGTGGCATAGTTATTGAACCAACCATGATTGGCATTGGTCACTACTTCTTTGGCAAGCGGATTCAGCGCAGCATTGGTATTCACCGCAGTCGCATAACTATAACCAGAGATATTGCCGAAGAATAACCAGGCACCCGCAGCCAAGAAGCATACAAGGAAAGCAATTGCCATGATTTGCGTTGCCTTGGCAGAACGATTATGTAAATCGCCATCGGTACGTAGCATCAACCAGGCGCCACCGTGTGCACATAGCATCGATAAGCTGACAATACCGCAAATCAGTGCAAAGGGATTTAATAGGCCAAAGAAACTACCGGTATATTGTGAACGTAAGGTGTCATCCAGACTGAAGGGTACGCCGAGGAACAAGTTGCCGAATGCTACACCAAACACCAGCGCAGGCACTGCACCACCGATACACAAGCCCCAATCCCAAGAAGTACGCCATTGGGTATTCTCTAATTTAGAGCGATAGTCGAAGCCGACAGGTCGCAGGAACAGGGCAAATAGAACCAGAAGCAAGGCCCAGTACATGCCTGAGAAGGCAACGGCATAAACCATTGGCCAGGCTGCAAATAAAGCACCACCAGCGGTAATGAACCAGACCTGGTTACCATCCCAGTGGGGTGCAATCGTATTGATTGCAGCACGGCGTTCAGAATCGGTTTTACCTACGAATGGCATGAGTGCCATTGAGCCCATATCGAAACCGTCGGTGAGGGCAAAGCCAATCAGCAAAACACCAACCAGTACCCACCAGATAATTTTTAGGAGTTCATATTCGATCATGACTGAGCCTCCCCAGCTTTTGCTTCGAGTTTTTCGAAGTGATATTTACCTGTATGTAACGAGCTTGGACCTAGACGCGCAAATTTGATCATTAAGTACATTTCGATAATCAGCAGTACAGTATAGAACGCAGCCAGCGCAATAATTGAACCCCATACATCGCCTGTACTGATACTTGAAGCAGATAGGTGTGTTGGTAAGATTTCACCAATTGACCAGGGTTGACGACCTCCTTCAGCTACATACCAACCTGTTTGAGCTGCAATCCATGGGAGCGGGAGAGCAAACAAAGCAAATTTGAGTAACCAAGGTTTATCTTCGGCATTACGTTTTGCCACGGACCAGGTTGCTAAAAGGAAGAGCAATAACATCAGGAAGCCAGAAGCCACCATCGCACGGAAGGAGAAGAACAGAGCAGCGACATTTGGAATAGTATCTTTGGTCGCGGCTTGGATATGTTCTTCAGTTGCATCAACCACATTTGGAGAATATTTTTTCAAGAGCAGGCCATAACCTAAGTCTTTCTGATTTTTCTCAAATGAAGCCAATAAGTCTGGAGAACGGTCACCCGCACGAAGTTTTTCTAACTCGCTATAAGCCACCATACCGTTACGGATACGCACTTCATGTTCTTTCATCAGGTCACGTAAACCAGTCACTTCTTTGTCTGTAGAACGCGTAGCAATAATCCCCATCACATAAGGAATTTTAATTGCATAGTCGGTACGCATTTCCTGCTGATTTGGGAGACCAAATAAGGTGAATGCTGCAGGTGCAGGTTCGGTATGCCATTCTGCTTCGATCGCAGCAAGTTTGGTTTTTTGAACATCACCGAGTTCATAGCCTGATTCATCACCAAGCAATATCACAGAAAGTGTTGACGCTAAACCGAAGATGGCAGCAATCGCGAATGAACGACGTGCAAACGGTAAGTCACGTTTCTTTAATAGGTAGTAGCTAGAGATCGCAAGGACGAAGATCGCACCTGTGACATAACCTGCTGAAACGGTATGTACAAACTTCACCTGAGCAACCGGGTTGAAGATCAATGCACCGAAGTCCACCAGTTCCATACGCATGGTTTCGTAGTTAAATGCAGCACCGACCGGGTTTTGCATCCAACCATTGGCGATCAGAATCCACAAGGCAGACATATTCGAACCAATTGCAACCAGCCAAGTCACACCTAAATGCTGGACTTTAGACAGGCGATCCCAGCCAAAGAAGAACAAACCGATAAAGGTGGATTCAAGGAAGAAGGCCATTAAACCTTCAATGGCAAGCGGGGCACCGAAAATATCGCCGACATAGTGAGAATAATAGGCCCAGTTGGTACCAAACTGGAATTCCATGGTCAGACCAGTGGTTACACCTAAGGCAAAGTTAATCCCGAAGAGTTTCCCCCAGAATTTGGTCATGTCCTTATAGATTTCCTTGCCAGAAATCACATAGGTGGTTTCCATAATGGCAAGGATAAAAGCCAGACCTAAAGTAAGAGGGACGAAAAGAAAGTGATACATTGCGGTCATTGCAAATTGGAACCGCGAAAGATCGACCACGCTTTCAGAAATCATCAACGTGTCTCCTGAGTTTTAGACATGTCACCAGCAATACGCTCGGCAACTTCATTGTTAAAATCTTTTGGAATCGTAGGGGCGTCAAACCAGATGTGTTTAATCACCAAGAGAAGTGCAACTTTAATAATAAGAATAATCGTGATTTCTCGGATGAGCCGCCGATTTGGATCTTGAGAACTCGTGTTCATAGAACTTAGCCTCATACACATTTTTAAAAGATGTAAAACATTATTAAATAAAAAGTATTAAAAATAAACCTTTAAGGGTTTTAAAATAATTTATTTAAAATAATGCATTAAAAACAATAATTTGTATTTATTTTTGATTAAAAATTAAAATATTTTATTTAGCCGACTAAAATAATTGGAATTAACTTTTAAATCTGATTAAAACAGTTGTATTTATAATATTAAACCTGATTAAAAAGCTATGATTTAAAATAAATTAAATAAAAATTAAACCAACTAAAATGGTATGAATATAAAATATATAATATATACATAGGCTTATCATTTTAGTCATCAATTTAAAATATTTTTACGATCTCATTTTCATAAAACCTAGTATTTAGCTTGGATTTATTTGCAAAAATGTGATCAACATCACTTTTGTTTTTTTGGGATTTCTAGATCACGAATCATTTAAAAAAGGAAGGTACAAATCTAAACTTTTTATTGTGTACTTTTGTAACAATGTGTTTGGTTTGCGCTTAAAGTTCGTTTTAAACGTTATCGGGGGAGTTTTAGTCTGGAGTAAACAGGTTATTGGAAAGCGAAATCTTCTTGGCAAGATAGTGCGAATTTGATTTTTGACTGATCAGCAACACTTGTGACTGCAATTCAAGTTCGCCGTATTCGGGTTCAACCTGTACATAATACAGTTGTCCGAATTCATCACGAACACGCGCCTGAGCTGAAAAACCTGGACGGGCATTACCTGTTGAGATCGTTGCGAGCCGACCCACCAGATTGGTATGGGTATGAATGACTTTGGGTTTAATGACCTGATCCAGACAGTGAATCATAAACACGGTAAAGAAGATGTCGATGACCAGCGCAGGAACAAATAAATAATAGGGTGAAATAAAGTAATGTTGTAAGGCGAAGAACGACAGTTCCAGAAAATAGCCTGCAAAACTAAAGTTAATCAGTAAGAAAACAAAAATCAGGTATTTGGAAAACTTTACATCCAGCAAAGGTGAGTGCAGTAACCACTCCGGTGTCAGTTTCTTCACCAGATGACTCGGACGTAAACCGATAAAGATACCAATGGTTTCTGCAATGCTAAGCACAATCAAAGCCACGACGCTCATATGAAATGGCATCAGGTAGTAGTTGAGAAAAAACTCAGTCATTGCAGAATTCATGATTTAAGCATCAATCAATATAGATACCGCCATCCGAGTGCACTTCCAGATTTACTTTTTCAAGAAATTCACCCAGACAGGGACCTGAAATACATTCACCTGTCTCGACAGAAAATAATGCACCGTGAGTAGAACACTGGATATATTCGCGATCCTGATCCAGAAACTGGTTTTCCAAAAACTCAAGTTCTGTTTGCAAATGCGGGCAAACATTCTGATAGGCATAAAAACTGCCATCTTTTTGAGTAATGAAAATGGTGGTCCCTTTCATCGTATCGTATGCACGAGACTCACGCTCCGGGACTTCTTCAGTCATGCAAATCTTTTCCATGTTAAGCACATTCCTGTTGAGCTTTTTTAAATTGTTCTAAAAGTTCTGCGTAGTTTTCGACACTTAGACGTGGACCAAATTGTGCTACAACTTCGCTAGAGATTAAAATAGCAAGTTGAGCGGCAGCTTCCAAGCTTAAACCTGCATTAATTGCATACAGGAATGCACCTGAGAATGCATCGCCCGCGCCGTTAGTATCGACGGCTTCTACTGCACGGCCATTGACATGGAACTGATGGGCTGCATCTACAATCACTGCACCTTTGGCACCTTGTGTGATCACAAGCTGCTGGTTTTTTAATTTCAGCATTTCGATTGCAGCTTCAAGATTTTCTGTCTCGGTGAACATCAGTGCTTCCTGTTCGTTACAGAACAGCAGGTCCACACCCTCATCCAGAAGTTCTTCTAGACCTGATCGTGCATATTGCACCATTGCAGGATCAGAAAGCGAAAGGGCAATTTTAACACCATGTGCTTTGGCGAGCGCGCGTGCCTGCTTTACTGCAACGCGTGCCGAATCACTTGTAGATAAATAACCTTCGATATAGAGCCATTTCGCTGTTTTTAACGGTTCAAAGTCAATCTGTTCAGCGGTCAGTTCAGCAGTAATACCGAGATAGGTTTGCATGGTACGTTCAGAATCCGGGCTAATCAGCACCATACAGGTGCCTGTTACGCCTTCACTGATAGATTGGGTAGCTGTTTGGATACCAGCTTCGTTTAAACCGCTTAAATAGATTGAACCAAGGTCATCGTTGCCGACACGGCAACCATAAAATGCAGTACCGCCTAAAGCACTAAAAGCAACGCTGGTGTTCGCTGCCGAACCGCCACTGGCTTGGCCTTTATAGCTTTGGGTCGCTTGTAATTTTTGATATAAATTTGCCTGTGTTTCGCCATCGGCCAAATGCATTGTGCCTTTCGGCAATCCTTGTTGCGTTAGAAACTCATTTGAAACCTTAAATTCCTGGTCAATGAGTGCATTACCAATTGCAAAAAGATCAACAGTTGCCATGTTTGTCATCACAGTAAAAATCAAAAAGCAAAGTTTACACCAATGCTCAGGATTACAATAGTTTGTTGAAGAAAATTCAGCAAATCGTGGCATTACAGTCAAATCAAGATGACCAGATGAGCAAGATTGGGGTCAAGAGAACCGATCTATCTTCCTAGGAGTAGAGCGAATCATAAATAAAGGCTTATTTTGAGTGACTTAATCTGTATCACAGATACTGCACCAGCCGCTGATTCCTATAAATTCAGGGTGATCAATCTGTTGGAATAGCACAGTGCAATTTCTAGAAGATTTGAGGAAATGCTGTTTTCGCTTAGGCGCTGCATTTTTCTACAAAAATAGAGTAATTTACATGGATATCGATACGTATTCTTCGGTAGACTCTCTATAATCAATCGTAATGATTTAATAGAGATAAATTGGAGATCACATGACTGTAGATGTTACTGAAAGCATTACCCAAACTATTCATCCCGCGTTTCAGCTATTACGTCAACACCATGTAGAAGCACTCGATATTCAAGTTTCAGAATATAAGCATAAAGTAACTGGTGCAGTTCACTATCATTTGGCCACCAATCACGATGAAAATGTATTCCTGGTGGCATTTAGAACCCAGCCCATGGATTCAAAAGGAACGGCTCATATTTTAGAGCATACCGCATTATGTGGTTCCGAGAAGTTTCCGGTACGCGATCCGTTTTTCCTGATGATCCGTCGTTCGCTGAATACTTTCATGAATGCTTTTACTGCGGCAGACTGGACCGCTTATCCTTTTGCAACCCAAAACAAAAAAGATTTTCAAAACTTACTGTCTGTTTATTTAGATGCCGCTTTTGCTGCCAATCTGAACCCTTTAGACTTTGCTCAGGAAGGAATCCGCATCGAGCTTGAAAATGATCAGGCGGTTTACAAAGGTGTGGTCTTTAATGAAATGAAAGGCGCGATGAGCTCTCCAACCGATCAGCTCTATCATCAACTTGCGCACCATTTGTTCCCGGAAACAACTTATCACTATAACTCTGGTGGTGATCCAAAAGACATTCCAGATTTAAGCTATGAGCAACTGGTTGATTTCTATAAAACCCATTATCACCCAAGTAATGCAGTATTCATGACCTTTGGTAACCAAAGCGCCTATGACCTGCAAGAACAGTTTGAGACGCTGGCATTACACAAATTCTCTCAAGGCACGACCTTATACTCAAAACCTGAGAAGCGTTTAACGGCTCCGGTCGAAGTGACTGAAAGCTATGCGGTTGATAGTGAAGATTTAAAAGATAAAACCTATCATGTGATGTCATGGTTGTTGCCAGAAACCAGTGATACCAAACTACGCCTAGGGATGCGTTTGGTCGAAGGGATTCTATTAGAGAATTCGGCTTCGCCATTACGTCACTATCTGGAAACCTGTGGTTATGCACAATCAACAGGTCCTTTAATGGGCGTTGATGACAGCAACTTTGAAATGACCTTCTATTGTGGGGTGCAAGGTTCAAATGCTGAACATGCAGAAACCTTTAAAAATGGCATTCTGGATATTCTGAAAGAGGTGGCTTCCAAGCCGGTTGATACTGATTTTGTCGATGCCATCCTGCATCAAATTGAATTACATCAACGTGAAATTAATGGTGATGGTACGCCGTATGGACTCAGTCTGATCTTAAATGGATTGGGCAGTGCCATTCACCATAGTGATCCGGTGCATGTCTGGGATGTGGATTCTGCGATTGAACAAGTCAAAGAAGAGTTAAAAGACCCGATGTGGTTGTCAAACCTGATTCAAACGCACTTGCTGGATAACCCGCACCGTGTACAAATGACCTTGGTTCCGGATGCAACCAAATCGGTGAAAGAGCAACAGGCAGAACAGGCACGTCTGGCTGACATTACTGCAACTTTAACCGATGCACAGAAAATCGAGATTGAAGCAAAAACCGCAGCATTAAAACAGCGTCAGGACACCCCTGATAACCTTGAGCTACTACCAAAAGTCGGTCTGGAAGATGTCCCGGCCGAGTTGCAGATCGTTCAAGGCCAGCTGCGTGAAATTATCTGTAATGGTCTGGATACCCCATTAAACCTATATCATGCAGGCACCAATGGGATTTACTATCAACAGGTATTGATTCAGATCCCGGATGAGATTGTTCAGTCACCTTACTTCAACTTGCTGTCTATCCTGATGGGTGAGGTCGGTGCTGGTGAATATGATTATCTTGAATTCCAGCAGATTCAGACAGCCGTCAGTGGCGGTTTAGGCATGGGCGCTTCTTTGCGCAGTAAGGTCGACGACAAAGACCGGATCAGTGCATGGCTCACTTTAACTACCAAATCGCTGACCCAAAAACTGGATGCCATTCAATTATTGAAACTTGCTTTTGAGCAGCTCCGTTTTGATGAGAAAGATCGCATTATTGAATTATTACAGCAGCGTAAAACCCGTTGGCAGTCACGTTTGTCTGGCTCTGGCCATAGCTATGCAATGCAGGCTGCATCTCGTCAAATGAGTGCCTTGGCGCGCCGTGATTATCATAACACCGGCTTGGGCGCATTAAACTGGCTCAGTGACTTGGTGACCAAAATTGATCAGGATGATACTGCTTATCAAGCATTGATTGGCGAGTTACAGTCGATTCACCGCAAGTTGCTACAAGCGCCTAAACAATTCTTATTGGTCTGTGAAGAACATCAATCAGACCGTTTGGTTGAAGAAGTGCAAAATGTCTGGGACAAACTGGCTGTTGATCAGGCACCTGTGAGTTTAACGTCAGTTGAACAGGTCAATACTTCAGACGATGAAGCCTGGTTGATTCAAGCCAATGTTCAATTCTGCGCGTCAGCCTATCAGGCGGTAGATGTGGCGCATCAGGATGCAGCACCGTTGATGGTGTTAGCAGCTTATTTACGTAATGGTTTCCTGCATAGTGCCATTCGAGAAAAAGGCGGTGCCTATGGCGGTGGTGCAAGCTATGATGGTAACGCATGTTCGTTCCGTTTCTATAGCTACCGTGATCCACGCTTAGCTGAAACGTTTAATGATTTTGAAGCCAGTGTGCAATGGTTAATCAATACCGAGCAACAGCCGCACCAACTTGAAGAAGCGATTCTGGGCTTAGTCGCAAGTATGGATAAACCAGGTTCTCCGGCGGGTGAAGCGATTACAGCATGTTATGCATTGCTGCATGCACGTACACCAAAATTCCGCAAGATTTTGCGTGAACGCTTGTTAAACGTGAATCTGGATGATTTACAACGCGTTGCCAAACAGTACTTATTGGCTCAAAAACCTGTAAAAGCAGTGGTTGCGCCATTTGCGAAACGTGAAGAATTGCAGAAACTTGGGTTTAGCATCAAGCAAGTCAATTAAAAGAAAAATTGGAGAAATCTATGGCGTTCAAATCTTTTGAGCGTAGTTATCTGGAGCTAAGTGTCCTGACGATACTTGGCTTGACTACATCGCTGGCACACGCGGAAGCGACTGCACCTGCCAGTCCTGCAACCGCGGATGCGTGTGTGGCCTTGGCTTCAAATGCTGAGCGTCTGGCATGTTATGATGCACTTTTTAAGGCACCGGTGGTGATCCAGTCACAACTGCAGGCGCCAGAACCCGCGGTCGCTGTGGCGGCTGCACCAGCTGCAGCCAGTACGGTGAGAGCTCAACCTGAATCTTTAAAAGAAAAAGTGGTTCAGAAGGTGAGTGATCTGCATATTCTGGGCGCTGCGCCAAAGTTTGATCCGAATGTCTCTTTGCTAGATCGCCGTTGGGAACTCTCAGAAGACAGCAAGTTGGGTACATGGAATATCCGTGCCTATCAACCTGTGTATTTGTTGCCTGTATTCTGGACCAGCGACAAAAATGAATTTCCGAGTAGTCCAAATCCTGAAAATACGGTCAAAGACAAGCAAGAACTCACTTCGAGTGAAGCCAAGTTTCAGATCTCATTCAAGACCAAGGCCTGGGAAAACATCTTTGGCGATAATGGCGATCTGTGGTTAGGCTATACCCAGTCCTCACGCTGGCAAGTCTATAATTCGGATGAGTCGCGACCTTTCCGTGAGACCAATTACGAGCCTGAAGCCAGCTTGATGTTTAGAACCAATTATGAAATTTTGGGTCTGAATGCGCGCTTGCTTGGGGTGACCTTGAATCACCAGTCCAATGGCCGTTCTGATCCGTTATCGCGTAGCTGGAACCGTGTGATTTTTAATCTTGGTTTTGAAAAAGATAACTTTGCACTGATGTTGCGTCCTTGGTATCGCGTTGAAGAAGATGCCAAAGATGACAATAACCCGGATATTAAAGATTATATTGGTCGTGGCGATTTAACCGCATTTTACCGGAAGGGCGATAACGACTTTTCTCTGATGTTGCGTCACTCCTTAAAAGGTGGTGATCGTTCACACGGTGCGGTGCAGTTTGACTGGGCATTCCCGATCACAGGGAAGTTGCGTGGTCATTTGCAACTATTTGACGGTTATGGTGAAAGCCTGATTGATTACAACCATCGTGCAACCTATGCGGGCTTGGGTGTTTCATTGATGAACTGGTATTAAATGAGTTTACATATTCCGGAACCCTTATTACAGCTTGAAGCAAATTGTGGGGTGTTTGCCCTATGGCTGATCTTAAAGCAATATCAAACTCATATTGATATTGCTGACCTGATCCAGCTGTGTGGTCATGATCGTATAGATGGCACATTCACGATTGCGCTGGCTGTAGCCATGAAGAAATTAGGTTATAGCGTTTCATTTTATACGGCGCCTGATCCCCATATCGATAAAAATGAAAAGCAGTATTATGCAGAGGCACAGCGTCTCGGAATTTCTGTTGAGGCTGCTTTAACCTATGCTGAGATTCAGTATACTTTTGAACAGGGTCACTTTGTGATTGTGTTTTACGACACCTTGCAAGGAGTGGGTAATCAGTCCTTGCTGTATTCAATTGATCAACAGGAAGTCAGTTTCTGTGATCATTTTGATGTGATGTCTAAAGCCGTATTTGAGCAACAACGCCAAGCTGATGGCATCTGCCAGCAAGTGATCGTAATTGAGCAGCCTACTCATGCTTATCCAATCTGAATATTGGCATTGGCGTGTTTTAAACGGCTCTTTTTCGGTGTTGCAATCAAATAGGCAAGGGTTAAAGGCCCCAGTCGACCTGTAAACATCAATAGACTCAGTACAAACAAACTGCCGTCATGTAACTGGCTTGTGGCGCCACGTGATAAACCGACAGTACAGGCGGCAGAAACCACTTCAAACATCAGGTCCAGTACATCCAGTTTTGGTTCAAGCAAGAAAATGATAAAGCAACCTACAAACACCAGCATGCCTGTAATTGCCGTCACAGCAAGTGCTTTATAGGTTGTTTCTGCTGAAACGGAATGATTAAAGATCCGGATTTCTTCGTTACGCCGTAAAAAAGAAAGCACGCACAGCAACAGGATCACAAACGTACCGACTTTAATGCCACCTGCAGTACTCAGAGAGCCACCACCAATAAACATCAATAACATGGTCAGTAAGGCTGTACTATGTTCCATTGCGCCAGTATCGATGGTATTAAACCCAGAAGATCGGGGAACGGTGGCCTGAAACCAGGCATTCATGGCTTGTTCACCCAAGCTCATCGAGCCGAGTGTCAGCGGATTATTGGACTCTAATAACCAGATCAGGATAAACGCGACCAGATTCAGAATCGCGATGGTACTCAGGATCAGTTTGCTGTTTGGTGTCAGTTTGCTCCAGCGCTTATTCTGTTTAACATCAATTAAGACCAGAAAACCGATCCCGCCTAAGGTATACAGCAGGCTAATGGTTAAACAGATCAGGTAATGGCTCTGGAAATTAATCAGACTGTTATCGAATAGGGAAAAGCCAGCATTATTAAAGGCAGACACGCTGTAAAAGATAGCGTAATAAAGCCCGCGGGCAAATCCGTACATCGGTGCAAACGAGGCGGTTAAGATCACAACACCAATCAACTCAAACAGCAGGGTATATAACACTACGCCTTTGGCGACAAAGGTAACTTTAGACAGGCTGGTTTGGCCAAGGCTGTCCTGTGCCATCATTTGCTGTTTAAGACCTAACTTGGGTGCTAGGCTTAACGCTGCCAGTATGGCGAAGGTCATAAAACCCAAGCCACCGGATTGGATCAATAACAGAATAATAAACTGCCCAAAATGATTGAATGACTCATTTAGATTCACTACAGATAAACCGGTAATGGTCACCGCTGATGTCGCAGTAAATAAGGCATCCATCCAGCTCACGTTGCCTTTGTTGGCAATCGGGAGTTTCAGTAATAAGGTGCCAATGACAATAAAACTTAAAAAACCGATTGCCAGCAAAGAAGGTGGGCTCAGATTAAAAATTTTTTGGGAGTTTATTTTCAATGCCATGTTATGCAAAACATCCTGAAAGTTTTCTGAGGTGGCTAAGCGAGCCTTCCAAAATCAGTACATCATCTGTTTTTAAGGTGAAATTTGGATCAGTGTCATAAAAAATCTGTTGATCGCGTTTAAGTAATAACAGTTTGATATTGGGCTCTTGCTTCAAAATCCCTGATAAGTTGACATTGTTGAGCTTTTCATTAACTGGAACTTTGACAATATAGTGATCATCATCCAGTGCCATATAACGGCTCACCATTGGATAGTTCAATGCCTGAGCAACACGGACCCCCATGTCTTCTTCTGGATGAATAATCTTACTGACATTTAAATGGGAAAGAATCGTATGATGGGCCTTGGTTTTGGCTTTGACTAGAATTTTTTCAACACCTAAATTTTTCAGGTTGAGTACGCACAAAATACTGGCTTCAATATCTTCGCCAATGGCAACGACCACGGCATCGCAATTTTGGATATTCAGTTCTTCCAGAACATGTTCATCTGTAGCATCGGCAATCACTGCATGTGTAATACGATCCGCCAGATTTTCCACATTGCGTTTGATGGTATCGATCCCGATGACATCATGTTTCAGTTGGGTGAGTTCTAACGCAACAGTTGCCCCAAAACTGCCTAAACCAATGACTGCAAACTGTGCCATAACTGTCCTTAACTAAATGATAAAAATGTCTTTTTGTTCATTTTAAAATGGAATGGTTTTCCGTTTGTAATGATTTTGTGTTGTTGTCGCGCAACCCATCAACAGAGACGAAAAAATAAAGCCGACATCAAGCCGGCTTTAAGTCATTAAACTGCTTATTTAAGGAAGCGTTGATAACCAATATTGTTACTGATTTCGGCATATGGATAAGTGATCTGTTCCAGTGTTTCAATCAGACCATCTGGATTCTGTTTGGCATCAGTCGCTTCCAGACCCACCAATACACGACCTTCCGCTGCACCGTGATTACGGTAGTGGAACAGGGTAATGTTATGGGTCGGGCCTAAACGTTCAAGGAAAGTGAGTAGTGCACCTGGACGTTCCGGAAATTCAACACGGAACAAACGCTCATTTTCAATATTGGCATGACCGCCAATCAGATAACGAATATGCAGTTTTGCCACTTCATCATCAGATAAATCATCCACTTCATATTGCTGTTTCAGCATGATGTGAATTTCATGACGCTCAGCTTCACCACCTTTTAAGCTAATTCCGACAAAGACCTGAGCCAGATTGCTTGAGCTCGCGCGATAGTTAAACTCAGTAATGTTACGACCTTGCAATGCGCGACAGAAGTTGAGGAATGCACCTTTTTGTTCAGGAATCGTCACGGCATAAATTGCTTCACGGCGTTCACCTAGCTCGGTACGTTCTGCGATATAACGTAAACGATCAAAGTTCATGTTGGCGCCACATACAATCGAGACCATGTTTTTATCAGTCAATTGATGCTCTGCAACATATTTCTTGATGCCAGCCAAGGCCATTGCACCGGACGGTTCGACAATACTACGATTTTCATCATAGGTATCTTTAATGGCAGCACAGATTTCATCTGTATCAACCGTTACGATATCAGGTTCAACGATTGGGCCTGAATTATCCGATTTACGTAAACGGATCACATCAAAAGGTAATTCACCAATTTGAGCGACCGCTGTACCGTCAGCAAATAGACCTACATGCGGCAATACCACGCGTTCATTGGATTCGAGTGCCGCTTTTAAACATGCTGATTCTTCGTATTCAACGCCAATGACTTTGACATGTGGTGCGACTTCACCGAGATAGGCCGCAACGCCCGCAATGAGTCCGCCACCACCAACAGCAACGAAAACATATTCAACATCACGCCATTGGCGCAGTAATTCATTGGCAATTGTGCCTTGACCGGCAATCACCAGCTCATCGTCATAAGGCGGAATGAAAACCAGTCCTTCATCTTCCGCACGTTGTTTTGCATATTTATTGGCAACATCAAAGCTATCGCCGTATAACACCACTTGACCGCCCAAGCGTTTAACAGCCTGGACTTTAATATCAGGTGTCGTGCTTGGCATAACGATAATCGCAGGAATACCTAATTTTTTTCCAGACAATGCCACGCCTTGCGCATGGTTACCTGCGGATGCACAAATAACACCACGATCAAGCTGGTCTTTAGGAAGCTGGCTGATACGGTTATAAGCACCGCGGAGTTTGAAAGAGAACACAGGTTGTAAATCTTCACGCTTAAATCGAATGTTATTATTAATTTTTTGACTAATTCGTGGAGCTGCTTCAAGCGGTGTTTCAATTGCAACATCATAAACCGTTGCTTGTAAAATTTGTCGTACCACACGAGACAGCATGTTCTTCTTCCCTATAACAGTTTAAAATAGACGATCATTGTAGCAAACCCCTGTGCATTTGCGCTGTTTTCTTGCAGCAAATGTCAAAATAGTTGAGTGAAGTCATGAGTCTATATGCAACCCAAGATGAAAAAAAACAAGCTGCGGCAAAAGCAGCTTTGAAACATTTGCCTAAAGGCGGCATTTTGGGCGTAGGAACAGGAAGTACCGTTAATTTTTTAATTGATTTATTGCCTGAATTGCAATTAGAAGCAGCTGTCGCTAGTTCGAATGCAACCGCTGAGCGTTTGAAGAAGCTCGGTATTGAAGTTGTGGATATGAATTCGGTAGGTGGCCTGGATGCCTATGTGGACGGTGCTGACGAAATCGACCGTCATATGCATATGATTAAAGGCGGCGGCGCTGCATTAACCCGTGAAAAAATCGTTGCTTCGATCGCAAAGAAATTTGTATGTATCGTTGATGATTCAAAATGGGTCGACCAGTTGGGTCGTGATTTTCCACTTCCTGTTGAAGTGATTCCAATGGCACGTTCTGCTGTAGCACGTAAAATCGTCGCTTTAGGCGGTGATCCGGTTTACCGTGAAGGCGTGGTAACAGATAACGGTAACGTGATTCTGGATGTATTTAACTTAAACATTCTGAATGCACTTGAACTGGAAAAAACCATTAATGACATTCCTGGTGTTGTCACGAACGGTATCTTTGCATTAAATGCAGCAAGCATTGCGATTGTTGCAACCAATAATGGTATCGAAGAGCGTACTGCACAATAATGCAGGCAGTTTCATTAGAAACGTTATTACCTGAAATTAAGGCGGTTCGACATGCAAGGGCGAGGAATCTGCGCTTGCGTGTGGAGCCCACAGGTATTCGTTTAACGGTTCCGCTATTTTGCAGTAAAAAACAGATCCAGCAGTTTTTAACTCATTCTGAGCAATGGCTGGTTGAAACTTGGAGTAGACAACAAAAACAATTTAGTCTGAACGTGGATTTGCCTGAGCAACTTTCATTATTTTTTCATTCTCAACCGTTTCAGATCATTCGACAAACACAACGACATATTTTTAAGTTTGATTGGGAACAACAAACCATCTTTATACGAGATATGGCGTCGGAGAAAGCGTTACAGGCAGCCGTCATTGCTTATGCCAAGCAATTTTTACCTGATTATCTGGATCAGGTCAGTCAGGAAATCGGCTTGGCTTATCAATCTTGTAGTATTCGAAATCCGAAAACCCGTTGGGGGAGTTGTAGTTCCAAACATGACATTATGCTCAGTGCCGCATTAGCGCTGATGCCTGAACACAATGTCAGGGCGGTTTGTGTACACGAATTGGCACATACCAGACATTTTGATCATAGCGCTGCGTTCTGGAATGAAGTTGCCAAATATGATCCAGATTATCTTGTACATCGTCAGCAGTTGAAACAAATTCAATTACCGAGTTGGTATTATAAAAAGGACTAACCGTTAAAAAAGCGGTTATGTTGTACAGCTAAGCCTTTTCGGATACGCCAGGCCTGTTTAAGGTTTGGAACATCATTCTGACACTGTTTTAGCACAAGAATGATAGTAATGATTTCTGCACGGGTCAGAATTCCTAACCAGAACACAATCAGAAATAGAACGTGGGATTGTCCTGTTAGCGTCACTTGTACCAACAGTGCAAATAAAAATAAAGTCCAGATTTTGGCACCGAGACTATGGGTGGCAACTTCTTTGCGAAATTTAATGAAACTCACCACATAAATTGCAATTTCAGATGCAACTAAAATAATGATTGGATAGAGATGTTGTTGGAAAAAAGCTGGTTGTTGCAGGTAAATCGAAACGATTGCACAAATAAAAAAGATTTGATCAACATTGGAATCAAGTCGGCGTAAGCGCTCATTTGAAACCCCGAGATATCGGGCAAGCATGCCATCGAAGATATCGCTAAGCAGACCCATTGTGAGAAAAATGATGGTATAGATCGGATAAAATTCCGGTTGGAATAAAGTTACTGCGACGATAAGAAAACCGAGTATGACTCTGGAATAAACCAGCAAGGTCGGAATTTGATATTTTAAAGACATGAATAAATTGAAATAGCATAATTATTTTGAGTATAGCATTTGGATAAATGAAAGAATTTTAACATGATCGCTTTCATGTAAATGACAGCAGCCTCGAAAGACTGCTGTCCTTAAAACTATTTTATTTAATGCCTAAAGCATCTCTCATAATAAAGAATAAATCAGTTTGATCGAGTAAGCCTGATATATTGGCAGCACGCGGACCATAAGCCGCTGTACGAACTTGGGCGCCGGTATGATGCTGGCTCTTACCTTCAGGTGCAGTGCCATAATTGATTGCCATTGCGACGCCATCTTTGGTTTTGAGTGCTGCTGTTTGACCAGGGCTGTCACCATCCACAGGAATGATCTGGCTGGTATGCGCATGGTCACCTGTAACAATAATCAGGGTGTCGCCATGTTGTTTTGCAAATTTTAAAGCAACCTGAATCGCTTCATCGAGTTGTACCGTTTCCCCAATCTGTCCGCATGGATCAGCTGCGTGATTTCTTTTATCAATTGAACCGCTTTCAACTTGTAAGAAGAAACCCTTAGGGTTGGGTTTAAGTAACTCAATGGCTTTTTCGGTCATTTGTGCCAAGCGTGGTGTAGATGCCGTAAATTCAACATTGTCTCTACAGCTTTCTGCCTCTTTCTTATGGCCATTCAATTGAGTTGCGGGACCTGTCCAGATCACAGGAAGATTACCTTCTGCAAATAAACCGAGTAAAGGCTGGTTTTGATTGGCGCTATTAACGGCTTTTAACGAGTTCAGATCTTCAACGATACGATAATTTTCTAATTTCGCACGCTCAAGCAAAGTCTTGTCTTTGAAAGGACCTGCTTTTGCAACTTCATAGAATGTTTTCTTACCGCCACCTAAAGTCACGTCAGCACGTGTTGTTAGAAGCTGTTCTGTGATCGAACCTAATCCACCATTTTCCAGTGCGCTTTCTGGACAGCGTTTGGTTGTTTCATTTGGCCCATAACACTTACGTGCGCTGATATGAGAGACCAAAGCAGCTGGAGTTGCATCTTGCAGTTCAGTCGTCGTGACATTACCTGTCGCAAAACCAGCTTTTTTCGCAAGTTCCAAGATAGTTGCATGGTGTTTTTGATAAATATCTACGCCAAGCGCATTATTATAAGTTTTAACACCTGAAGTCCATGCTGTCGCTGAAGCTGCCGAGTCTGTTACATAATCAATCGCACCATTCTTATCCAGTGCATAGGTGGTATAACTTCCGGTAAAAGGGAGAACATCTAAACCTTTAAAATAACCCGCAGCGCCTTCGGCATAGTTTCTGGCTGAGGTAATCTCGGAATCACTGGTGCCATCGCCAATAAACAAAATAATATTTTTTACGGTCTTGTCACTTAAAGAATTTTTTAAAGCTTGGGTACGTTCTTGTTTTAAGCGGGTTGCACCACCGAACTGACGAATATCACCGTTTGCACCCGGTTCTAATAATTCTCCGGGCTGTGGATTGGGAGAGGAAATCGGAGGTTCTGTTGTTGGTGGTTTGGGTTGTGGGGATGGCTGGTTATTATTAGCGGAATCATTGTCGCTTCCGCAACCAACAAGCAATGAAATAAGGGCTGGTAAAAGTAATGGTTTAAGTTTCACTTAATTTCAACCTAAATATTAGTTGAAATAGATAGTAATAATAAAATGTTAAGGTTTGGTTAAAATTATATTTTGATTTTCTTTATATTATTTTAAAAAGGCATTGGAATCGAAATTCCAGTGCCTTCATTAATATTTTAAGTTTTTAAAAACTACATTGTAATTGTGTTGTTTGCAGTTGATCTGGAGCTTTACGATTGTCAAGGCCAGCACTTGCACTGATTACCTGATTGGCTTTGATTCTGATCTGAATGAAATTGTATTGTAGGGTGCTATTGTTGGGTTCGGTAGAACTACTATTCAGTAGATATTCAAAATTGGCTTTATCAACCTGTAATAGATTGTCAGTGCTATCGCCGTCCAGTTTTGAGCTAAATGTTTGTCCATTTTTTATTAACTCCAACTCTCCATCTGCACGAATATTGAGTTGACAGTTCCTGCTAGTATCCTTGTAATTGCCTATTAGATATTCAATTGAAGGTAAACTTGCACTAACAATATTAATGCCTGTTATACCTTGTTTGCATGGGAAAATAGAACCATTGCAGGTTTGGGTGCTATCTGAAAAGCCGACAGCACGACGGTAGTCACCCGCACCAATGACACGGAAAGCATTATTGTTATTATTGACAGGACCATTTCCAGCATAGGATTTTTGCTGTAATAAAGTATAAGCTTGCGGATTTGTGGAGGCCTGATTATAGCGATTTGCCAATTGCAAAACTGCCTGTTTGAGTGAACTAGCAAAAGTGTCTCTCGTATTTTTTTGATTTTCTGCAATAAATACCAAGTTATTTTTAGAAGGATCAACATTGTCTGGAGTTGGTGGAACTAGACTTGTTAATGAGCTCTGATCACCACGGATTGTTTTTGCATCCAGATAGCCATCTTTTAAATCGATCGCCAAGTTCTTGGTAAATTCAGCAAAGTTATTATTAGGATAGGCATTGATCCATTGTTGAATAAAGCCAAAACTGAGATATGTGTTGACATATAGGTTTGTATTTAACGTTGCATCTAAGGGTGAAAATACATTCAAAATATAAGAAGGATTTAAGTTTGGAATATCCAGTTGATAGAATGCATTGGTTAAAGCTGAATTTATGTCGGCTATAGCAAGATTTAATTGAGATGCACTCACTTTTGTTGGATTGATCTTACTATCCGTTGGTAAATTACCTGAGCGTATTAAAGCACGCTGATAAACAGCTTCTGTATTGGGGTTGATATAAATTGTTTGGGTTAGATTACTGGTATTGACTTCAACCAAACTGTGTAAGGTCATTGAAATATTTTGGTATTGACCACTTTGAAAGTCATAAACCAGTGAGTTAGGGGTGGTTGATATTTCAATACGGTATAAACGCTGTTTATCTAGAGTACGCGGCAGAGTAACATTAATATTAGAAGTAGTACTTAATTTTTGTTCTAAAATCAGTGTATTGTCAAAATTATCATAGATTTTAAGTACCACATCGCGCATTTCAACCACAGTCTTAATACTAAAGTTCTTTGGTTTGGGTTCTGTAACCGTAGGTGTGGTCTCTATCTTCGCTTGACTTTCACCACTTCCACATCCAACCAATGTTGAACTTAATAGCAGGGTACTGAGTCCCAAACAAATATAGTGATTTAATCTTTGTTTTTGTTTCAAAGAAGGCATTCCAGCTCTCCAAAATTTTGCATCCATGAAATTTATTATTACCGCAATGTTTTTTATTCTATTCGAATCGCTAGTGGAAACAATAGTGTTTCTTGACCAATGGTGAAATCATTTTGGTCTAAGCCGTTTGTTTTGAACTTTATTAAACATTCAGGAAACATAAAGAATGAAGACCCGTCTATCAATTTCTTAGCTAACCCATCTTTATTTTGTTAAAAGTTAGAGACTTGAAGATTGTGTAAAACAGGGCAAACTGCCATACTACTGGCCTAAATGAAAGCTAGAGGTGTCACACGTGATTTCTGTTGGTATTGTTGGTGGAACTGGATACACAGGGGTTGAGCTATTACGTCTATTACTTAGACATGCACAGGTTCAAGTTCGTATTCTCACTTCTCGTACAGAAGCAGGAAAGCGCGTTGCGGATATGTTCCCAAGTTTACGTGGCCACACGACACTTGAGTTTTCAGATCTGGATTTAGAACAGTTGAAACAATGTGATGTGGTGTTTTTCGCAACACCGCATGGTGTTGCCATGCAGCATGCAGAAGCCTTAACAGCTGCTGGTACTAAAGTGATTGATCTAGCAGCCGATTTTCGTTTACAAAATCTTGAGCAATTCGAGAAATGGTATGGTATGCAACATAGCTGTCCAGCGATTCTGAAAGACTCAGTTTACGGTTTAACTGAATTAAACCGCGAAAAGATCAAACAGGCGCAAGTGATTGGTAATCCTGGCTGTTATCCAACCACAGTACAATTAGGTTTGGCGCCATTGCTAAAATCGGCAACGCAACTAATCAATACGCAAAGTATCATTGTGGATGCAAAATCGGGTGTATCCGGGGCTGGTCGTAAGGCCAGTCTAGGTATGATCTACAGTGAAAATGCAGATAATTTCAAGGCTTATGGTGTTGCTGGACATCGTCATCATCCAGAAATTGTTGAAGCACTGGAAAATATTTCAGGACAAAAAGGTCAGTTTGATCAGCTGATTTTTGTTCCTCATCTGGTTCCGATGATTCGTGGTATGTTGAGCACGATTTATGTGGATTTAAATGAACAGGGACAGCAAGCTGACTTGCAGAAGCTTTATGAAGATCTCTATAAAGATGAACGTTTTGTTGATGTGATGCCTGCAAATAGCTCACCAGAAACTCGTAGTGTTCGCGGTGCGAATGAGCTCAGAATTGCACTTTATCGCCCACAGCCGAGTAAGCTGATTGTGTTGGTGGCTCAGGACAATTTAGTGAAGGGTGCAGCGGGTCAGGCGATTCAAAATATGAATCTTATGTTCGGTTTCGATGAGGCTGCTGGCTTAGAAGGTATTGGTTTATTACCATAAAAAACGCTTTTTTACTTCACACACATTTAAATTTCGATTTTAATGTGTGCTTTGATGCAAATCATAACGATAGAGATGATGATGGAAAACGTTGAACCGACTACTTCACCAGACAGTTCCGTTGAAAAAAATAAGTTTTTAAAAACGAATTTACCTTTGATTATTGGTGCTACTGTTCTGATCGGTAGTAGTTTTATGCTGGGTTATACTGTCGGACACCGTCAGGGTTTAACCGTGGTTGGTTACGATGCTGATGCGGAACAATTGGTCGATGTTGTCCAGAAACAGAAGACCGCTTTGGATGCTGTGAGTAAGAGCTTAAATGCGGCTGTACAAGAGCGTGATATGGCAGTAGGCAACGCAGATGATCTATTCAAATCTGTGAATCAGGCCAATGCGGACAAAGCCCAGTTTGAGGGAATGAATGCGATTTATCGTGAAATCCTCAGACAACGTGGTGGTGTAAGTTTAACGATTCAAAATATGGCAATTAAGTCATTACCTGAAAATGCGTATGAATATCAGATTGATCTTGTTCAGGTCAGCCCGAACAAACGCCGTGCTTCAGGTTCAGTCGAATTACGTCTGATTAAGGATACTGAAGTTTTAGTGGTACCTTTAGAAGATAAAAACTTCAACTTTGAAGATTTTGAGCGTTTAACTGGCCGCTGGACCATGCCAAAAGGCTTTACGCCGCAATTTATTGAAGTGCGCTTAAATGGATCAGGTACACCGATCATTAAACGTTTTAGCTGGCAACGTGGTAAGCCTGTGGATGTAAGTTCTGCCTTTGTGTCAGAAATTCCTCAAGCTGAAGCAAATGCTCAATAATTTTTTAGATTAAGAACTGGATATGCGAAGATACAAACGTCAAATGAATTTAAGTGAAGTGAAAAACTCTTTTCATCAATCAGGTTATGTCGATTGGCACTTAAATCCACGTTTAAGTGATTCGCAGGAAGATCATGAAGGTGAAGTGGTTGTACAGACAGCCCCACCTGAATTAAAGCGTCCGCCATTATATGCGGTGGTTTTAATGAATGATGATTACACCCCAATGGATTTTGTCATTGAAGTTCTACAAAGCTATTTTGGTATGGACTTTGATCAGGCCAGTCAGGTAATGCTGACCGTTCATTATGAAGGTAAGGGAACAGCAGGCATTTATCCAAGAGATATCGCTGAAACTAAAGCCAATCAGGTGAATAACTATGCCCGCGCGCAAGGTCATCCATTGTTATGCCAGATCGAACCTGAGCAGCGTTAAGAAAAGCAACGCTTTTTAGCTGCGCAAGACGAACAGCCATGCTGTGAGTGCAGACGTTAAGAAAAGCGAAGCACTTGCGGAATTCCATTCCTCATGCGCAAGACCTTGCGCCATGTTATGGCTCATATGTTGCGAGTGAAAGCGTTAAGAAAAGCAACGCTTTGTTCCAAGCGCAAGACCTTGCACGATGTATGGCTCCTATGCTGAGAGTGAAGGCATTAAAACTTATTCCTGCTCTATAAACGCATAGCAAGACACTTGAGAAGTTTCTACACTTCTCGGGAGTTTAGCGCATGCTGATTATAGCGGGATGAGCTATTCAGCTTAAAGGATTAAATCAAATTGGCTTAATTCTTAAGAGACACAATGAATATTTGAAAAATTCACTTTAACCACATTATTCTGATATTTATTAAGTAAATCATCAAATTTGTTGAATATTTAATCAAATGGCTGGTTTTTATCCACTTTGTAATTGAATTTTTACAACAATACTTTGTTTTGAAACTTGACCAAGATAGTCAACTAATGCTAACAGTAGAATATGAAGCAAAGAGACTTGTAGATGTAGATTCAACCACGTTTACAGAAGCTCAGCGGATCAAGTTAATAATTCGCTTTTTCATTAAAAGATTCTCTTTTTTTGATAGAGCCCAAGATATAAGGGGGTTACATGCTCAGTCGTCAATTAGAAGTATCGTTACGTTTGGCTGTTAGCATGGCTCGTCAAAAGAGACATGAGTTTCTGACAGTTGAACATTTGTTGCTTGCCTTGCTGGATAATGATTCAGCCGTAAATGCGTTAAAAGCCTGTGGGGCTGATATCGTTACTTTGCGTAAAGAACTAGAGGAATATGTAGAGCAACATACCCCGAAACTTGGTGATAATAGTGAACAGGCGCCTCATCCGACAGAGAGTTTTGATCGAATTCTGCAACGTGCCATTTTTCATGTTCAGTCAAGCGGCGGCGATCGTACCGTTGAAGGCGCGGATGTACTGGTTGCAATGTATTCGGAACGAGATTCTTTTGCCGTTTATTTACTTAAACGTCATCAAATTAACCGTCTGACGCTGACTCAATACTTATCTCATGGCACACGTAAAGATGAGATTCAGGTTGAGGAAGAAGTTGAAGATATTGAAGGTGAAAATGCGGCGTCTGCCAATGCAGGTCCATTGGAGCAATATACCCTTAACTTAAATGTTGAAGCTCAAAAGGGTAAAACAGATCCTTTAATTGGACGTGAAAAAGAAATTGAGCGTGCGGCACAAATTTTATGCCGTCGTCGTAAAAACAACCCGCTTTTAGTGGGTGATCCAGGCGTGGGTAAAACCTCAATTGCTGAAGGTCTGGCTTGGTTAATCGTGAACGGTAAAGCGCCAAAACCATTGGCAAATGCCGAAGTGTATAGTCTGGATATCGGTGCGCTGGTTGCAGGTACCAAATATCGCGGTGACTTTGAAAAGCGTTTAAAACAATTGTTGAATGCTTTGAAAAAGAATCCAAATGCGATTCTATTCATTGATGAAATTCATATGATTATTGGCGCTGGTTCGAGCATGGGTAGCACCATGGATGCATCGAATCTGATCAAGCCTGCATTAGCAAATGGTAGCTTGCGTTGCATTGGTTCAACCACTTTCCAGGAATATCGTCAGGTATTTGAAAAAGATCATGCATTGTCTCGTCGTTTCCAGAAAATTGACGTGAATGAACCAAGTGTCAATGAAACGATTGAAATTTTACGTGGCTTGAAAAACAAGTTCGAAGATTTCCATCATGTTGAATACGATGATAAAGCGTTAGTTGCGGCTGTTGAGTTGTCTGCGAAATTTATCAATGACCGTTTCTTGCCAGACAAGGCGATCGACGTGATTGATGAAGCAGGTGCGCAACGTCGTTTAAAAGCGGAAGTAGATGGTACCACTATCTCTGTTGAAAATATCGAGGACATCGTCTCCAAAATTGCTCGTATTCCACCGAAAACGGTTTCTAAAGATGATAAGTCCGTACTTGAGAATCTGGAACGTGATCTGAAACGTGTGGTATTTGGGCAGGATGAAGCCATTACGGCACTTTCATCAGCGATCAAATTGTCTCGTGCCGGCTTGAAAGCACCAGATAAACCAGTTGGTAGTTTTGTTTTTGCTGGTCCAACAGGGGTAGGTAAAACTGAGGTTACCAAACAGCTTGCCAAGCTGTTAGGTGTCGAACTGGTTCGTTTCGATATGTCGGAATATATGGAACGTCATGCGGTTTCCCGTTTGATCGGTGCACCTCCGGGCTATGTGGGCTATGATCAAGGTGGTTTGCTGACTGATGCGATTCATAAAAATCCGCATTGTGTACTCTTGCTTGATGAGATTGAAAAAGCGCATCCAGATGTATTCAACTTGTTGTTGCAAATCATGGACCATGGTGCTTTGACCGATAACAATGGTCGAAAGTCTGATTTCAGAAATGTGATTATTGTTTTAACCACCAATATCGGTGCTGAAAGTATAGTCCGTGCCAGCATTGGCTTTACTGAACAAGATCATAGTTCAGACAATCAGGATGCAATGAAACGTGCATTCTCACCTGAATTCCGTAACCGTTTAGATGGCGTGATACAATTTAAAGCACTTCCAACCACGATTATTGATTCAGTGGTCGATAAGTTCTTGACCGAGCTGCAAGCGCAACTGGATGAGAAACAGGTGGTGCTGGATGTCGATCAAAGTGCACGTGACTGGTTATCGACTAATGGTTATGACCGTCTGATGGGTGCTCGTCCGATGCAGCGTCTGATTCAGGAACATCTGAAAAAGCCACTTGCCGAGATGATTCTATTCGGTGAGCTTGCTGAGCATGGCGGTAACGTTGCAGTTTCTGTGAAAACAGAAAATGGCAAAGAAGTCGGTTTAAAACTGGAAGTATTTGAAGATCATATTAACCCGAGTGCTGAACCTGCTTAATGTTTGAACTTTCTTTCTCAATAACCCAAGTACTTAAAGTATTTGGGTTATTTTTCGTCACAGCAATTGCTGAAATCTTAGGGTGTTATTTTCCTTATTTGATTTTAAATCAAGGAAAGTCACATTGGTTATGGATTCCTACGGCCTTAAGTCTGGCTGTATTTGTTTGGCTGTTAACCTTACATCCGGCTGCATCGGGTCGTATCTATGCGGCTTATGGTGGGATCTACATTTTTACGGCTTTGATGTGGTTACGCTATGTTGACCAGGTCATGCTGACACGTTGGGATATTTTGGGTGGGATCGTTGTTGTTTGTGGCGCCTGCCTGATTATTTTACAACCGCAAGGTTTGGTGCGTTAAATAAACATCAGCATGGTGCAAATGATCAACATGCTGATATTTAGTCCTATAAGTATTAACTTAGTAGATAGCTTGCATGGATTCCACATTCTGCAACAAAGCTTTTATCGTGCGACACCAGTATCACAGCGCCATTAAAAGAGCGGATCGCTTGGGCGAGTAACTCACGAGATTCAATATCGAGATGGTTCTCTGGTTCATCGAGAAGTAACAGCTCAACTGCTTGTTGTTTTAAACCCAATAATGCCACTTTCAAACGTTCTCCACCGCTCAATGTTGTTAAAGGGCTCAGGGCTTTCTCTCTACGGATTTGTAGGTTACCTAATAGGGTACGGGCCTGTTGTTCGGTCAGATTTGAATCTAAACCACATAGATATTCAACGGCAGATAGATTTTCATTGAGTAAAGAAAGATTCTGATCCAGATAGACAACACTGGCTTTGCAATAAATTTCTCCTGCAAGTGGCGGGATTAAGCCTTGAATGGTTTTGAGTAAAGTGGATTTGCCCGTACCGTTTGCACCACGTAAATGCAATTTTTCACTCGCTGATAGAGCCAGATCAATCGGCTTGGTCTTTGTGTAAACTAGTTGCAATTGCTGGCAACGTAAGATTTCACCTGATTTACCCGTCGTTTGAGTAAACTCAAAAGACTGGGATTTAAAGTGTTCGAGTTGCGTTTGTTTTTGCTGCAGCTCATCTTTTGCATCTGCAAGCTGTTTGCTCTGCTGTTTGCGCAGGTGTGAAAGCGATTGCTCAGACTGTTCTTTCTTGGCATCCAATAAAATAGGAGCCTGAGAACCAGAGACTCTTAATTTTTCACCTGTTTTTTTACGCTTTTGTGCTTTCATCTGACTTTGATGCTGTTGCTCTTTCAGCTGTTTTAATTCGCGTTTTTCTTGCTGCACTGCATTTGACAATGCTTCGACTTGTCGCTGATGCTGCTGCTGATAGAGTGCATAATTGCCACCGTAGTAATGTAGCCCCAATTCATTTAAGGCAAAAATACCCTGTACATGAGACAGCAGCTGTCGATCATGACTGATAATTAAACCGCCGGTAGGGTGTTGTGCCATTTGCTCAATCAACCAGTGTCGTCCCTGAGTATCTAAATGATTACTCGGTTCATCTAGAAGAAGATAATGATCTTTAAGAAGGAATAACCGACAAAGCGCAAGCTTGGTTTTTTGGCCTTCACTCAAATGTTGAGTAGGTGTATCCAGTGCAGTAGGTAATCCTGCACTTTCTAGCAGGTGTTGCCATTCGGTGGGTAAATGCCAAAGTTGTTCAACTTGATCATAATCAGAAAATGAAGCCGTACCTTGCTGAATCCGTTCAAAGCACTGATATAAATCTTCAATATCCAATGCTTGAGCAATGGTATGGGCTTGTACACGCTGAAGCTGAGCAAGATGCTGATGTGGGCATTGCCAGTTAATTTGGCCTGAATAAGCGAATTCAGGCGATTGCCCCTGAAGCAGAGACATCAATAGTGATTTACCTTGACCATTACGTCCAATCAACCCGCAAAACTGATTTAAGGGAAGCTGGAATGAGAGTTGATCAAAGATTTTGTGCTGCGCCAATTCAAGCGATAGATTTGAAACGATACATGCCTGCTGAGTCATAAGAAACCTCATAAACAGGATATGCAAAATAGAGAAATATAGATAATTTTAGGAATGTTGCTAAATGATAGATAAGTCTATTTTGCACATCAAAAATAAAAATGGATTTTGATGATATAAATAGGACTTACTTCATTAGCGTAATCTCGGATTGCTGTATTTTTCATCTATTCTATGAGTTAAGCGGGCAAAGGTCAAATTTCAGGATTTTAAGTGCTGATTAAAAAAACATAAAAAATGCTTGTCAAATGCTGAAATAGTGCGTAATTTAATACTTAGACACAGTTTTTTAGATATTTGAAATAAACATGTTAAAGCATACTGTAAACACAAACGCATACTTTTATTTTTGGCAATATTAATCGTTGCCTGATGCGTTTCGGGCAGCAAAAAGGGTTGCCCAACCAGTTAATACCTGATCGGCAACACCGATCAGGTTTTTTTATGCTTTAACAATCATCATTTTAGGAGAAATAGCATGTACACATTTAATTATTCATATTTTAGCAAGATCACCTGGTTTTACTTTGCAAAAAAATCAACATCGCTTAGATCACTCTTGCTCAAATAAATGAAAAGGACTGCGAAGAAGGCCAGTCCAAAGGAATTGAAAAATGAATGCTTTAAATACTGCTTTGACACAACCACAAACACACACAAAAGAATCAATGCTTAGCTTGCCATCACAACTCAAAGCGCAGTATCCCTTGTCTGCAACTTTAGCGCAGCAAATTTCAAAACATCGTCAAACGATTCAAAATATTTTATCAGGACATGATCATCGCCTAATGGTGATTACCGGGCCTTGCTCGATTCATGATCCTGTCGCAGTACTCGAATATGCTGATCGACTGCAACAACTCCAAGAACAAGTCAAAGATCAGATTTTCCTGGTGATGCGTGCCTACATTGAAAAACCACGTACTACAGTCGGCTGGAAGGGTTTTTTATACGATCCAAATTTAGATGGATCATCAGATTTACAACTGGGTCTAGAAAAGTCCCGTGCGCTTTATTTGCAACTGGTGGAAAAAGGCTTGCCGATTGCCAGTGAAATCTTAAGTCCAATGGCTACAGGTTATTTTGATGACTTGCTGGCTTGGGGTGCAATTGGTGCGCGTACCAGCGAATCACAAATTCACCGTGAAATTGCCAGCCACATGCCATACAGCATTGGTTTTAAAAATGGCACTGACGGCTCGATCCAGATCGCTTTAGATGCGATTCAATCTGCCATGAACGGGCATCAATTCCTCGGTATGACTCAACAAGGTCTGCCTGCGATTCTGCATAGTGCAGGTAATCCATTGCCACATCTGATTTTACGTGGTTCAAATCATGGTACCAATTATGATCTGGCATCAATTCAAGCAATGCATTTCAAACATAAGCATTTGCCGGCATTGGTGATTGATTGTAGTCATGGCAATAGTGCCAAAGATCCATTAAAACAACCCCGAGTCTTGCAGCAAATCATTGCCGAACGTGCTGAATCGAAAGTACGCGGTGTCATGATTGAGAGTCATCTGGTGGATGGTAATCAAAAAATTTCCTGTGATATGACCTATGGTCAGTCAGTTACTGATGGTTGTCTGGGGTGGGATAAAACAGCACAGGCTTTGCTGGATATGGCTGAACAAATGCGACATAAAAACTAAAGCTAAAAAAGCCAGTCATCAGACTGGCTTTTTTTATTCAGCTTAATTTAAGCGGCCTGAATGGAATGAGCCGCAAGAAAATGACCAATTTCCTGACTAAACTTTCTTGGTTCAGTAATCAGAGGCGTATGCCCAGAGCGTTCGAAATAAACCGCTGTCGCATTTGACAAGCTCTCTGCGATCAGGGTTTGTCCTATTTCAGGGTACAGGGTAGATTCTCGACCAATAAAGAAGGTGGTCGGGCAATTTAACTGGCGAATTGCATCGCGATAATCTTCATCATGGTTAAGATAGTTTTCTACATACCAAAGCAAGTAATCCAGACGTTGAATCGGGAGTAAATATTTTTGTAAGAAAGGACGATTGAGCGCCAGTTTGAAAATTTTCGGACTATAGTTATTACTGCCTTGTAGCTCAATAAAGGCACCCCATAAGCTCACCAGCTTATAGCGAATATCATTCGGTAAATCTTCAAGCTTCTGTGCATATTTGTATTGGAGTAATAGGGTTTGAATTTCAAGCAAGAGCTGTTTAAATTGCGGATGCTTTTCACCAAATAAGCCGTACTGCCAGGAGTCATCGACAGAGATCTTTGGCGTTTGGTCAATATGTAAATAGGCTTTGAGTTTCTCGGCCAAATTACCATGCTTCATGCCATGCATGGCTGTGGTCGCTCCCATGGAATAGCCCATCAGGATAAACTGATCCAGTTTTAATTGCTGAATGAGACTATTGACATCATTCCAGTGGCTCGAAATTGCATCGAGATCCGGAATTGCGCAATGTTTTGAACCGCCAAAACCGCGCCAGTCTGGAATGATAAATTCATATTGTTTGCGATTGGCAAATAAGAAAGGCAGCCATTGCCAGCTTTGCATGCCCAGACCTGACAACACCAGCACAGGTTCACCTTCACCGACACGTCGTACAAATAATTTTTCCTGATCCGGCATGCTATAAAATGGCATTATTGTTCTCCAGTCTCGTTTGCTTCCTCAAACTTTCTCAATTGAGGGATCATCTGTTCCAACCATTTTATCCATTCACTTTCTGTAATGATACCAAGTTCAAGAATCATTTTATGGATGAACAGTACACGGTTGGTGGGTTCGCTATTGTCAAAATCTTTAGCATGAATGGCTTGATAAAGGCTTAATTTTTCCTTATGAAGCGATAGATGGCGTTCCAGCTCCGGCAAAATGCTATTGCCGCCCAGTTGAGCTTCAGCCCTTAACCTGACCATAAGATCATCGCGTAATTGTGCAGGTTCGCTTTGCTGTTCAATCCATGCAGCCAGTTGTATTCTACCCAGTTGTTCCACTTGATAGGTCTTTTTTCGGCTATTTGCAGCTTGTTCTTCTAATGTCGAAATCCATCCTTTTTTCAGCATACCATTGAGTTCACGATAGATTTGCTGATGAGTCGCATTCCAAAAGAAGCCCATTGAACGGTCAAAGCGACGAGCCAGTTCAAAACCTGTGCTTGGTTTCTCTAATAGGCTGGTCAATAAAACATGGGCGAGTGACATGATGTTCCATAATAAAAAATGACTCATCAGAATTATGCAATATGTTGCATAAAAATCAAATCTTGTTTATAACTTTATGCAACAAGTTGCATTAGCAAGCAGAATGCGAGCCAAAGGAGAAAACATGTCAGCTTATCCACATTTATTAAAGCCACTTGATTTGGGCTTTACCACTTTAAAAAACCGTGTGCTTATGGGGTCTATGCATGTTGGCCTGGAAGAAGCACCTCAAGGTTATGAGCGTATGGCTGCATTCTATGCGGAACGTGCCAAAGGGGATGTTGGATTAATTGTCACTGGCGGGATTTCGCCAAACGATGCTGGTTTAACCTTTGCCCATGCGTCTAAGCTCGATAGTATTGCCGAAGCAGACAAACATAAAGTGATTACCCAAGCTGTGCATGAGGCGGGCGGTAAGATAGCCATGCAGATTTTGCATACTGGCCGTTATTCTTATCAGCCTGAGATTGTGGCACCCTCTGCGATTCAGGCGCCAATTAACCCGATTAAACCCAAAGCCCTCACTTCAGCCGAAGTGCAGCAAACTATTGATGACTTTGCCAACTGCGCCAAGCTTGCACAATATGCAGGTTATGATGGGGTTGAAATTATGGGCTCGGAAGGTTATCTGATCAATGAATTTATTGCGGCCCGTACCAACCATCGTGATGATGAATGGGGCGGTAGTTATGAAAACCGTATTCGTTTCCCGATTGAAATCGTAAAGCGGACCCGTGCGTTGGTCGGTGAGAACTTCATCATTATTTATCGCTTGTCGATGCTAGATCTGGTTGAAGGTGGTTCAACCCTAGAAGAAGTGATTCAACTGGCGAAAGAAATTGAAAAAGCGGGTGCAACCATTATCAATACAGGGATTGGCTGGCACGAAGCGCGTATTCCCACCATCGCAACCAAAGTACCGCGTGCAGCATTTACATGGGTGACTGAAAAGCTCAAAGGTGAAGTTTCAGTTCCTTTGATTACTTCAAACCGTATCAATACTCCTGAAATGGCGGAACATGTATTGGCCTCTGGTCATGCCGATATGGTGTCTATGGCACGTCCAATGCTGGCCGATCCTGAGTTCGTATTAAAGGCCAGTGAAGGCCGTAGCGATGAGATCAATACCTGTATCGGTTGTAACCAAGCCTGTTTAGACCATATTTTCTCAATGAAGATTGCGACATGTTTAGTCAACCCGCGTGCGTGTTATGAAACAGAACTAATTTTTAAAGAAACCCATGCAGTCAAAAATATTGCCGTGATTGGTGCTGGTCCAGCAGGTTTGAGTTTTGCGGTGTATGCAGCCAGTCGTGGTCATAAAGTGAAAGTCTTTGATGCCAGTAATCAGATTGGTGGGCAATTTAATATCGCCAAAACCATTCCGGGTAAAGAAGAGTTCTACGAGACGTTACGCTATTTCAAACGCCAGATTGAATTACAGCCGAATATTGAGTTGGTGCTGAATCATACGGCCACTTACGAAGAGCTAAGTCAGGCCAACTATGATGATATCGTGATTGCAACAGGTGTAACACCGCGTCAATTACAATTCGAAGGTATTGATCATCCAAAAGTGTTGAGCTATATCCAGGTCTTAAAAGAGCGTGTACCTGTTGGTAAGCGTGTTGCCATTATTGGTGCCGGTGGTATTGGTTTTGATACTGCAGAATACTTAACCCACGAAGGGGATAGTGGTAGCTTAAATCCTGAAAAGTTCTATGCAGAGTGGGGAATTGATACAACTTACCAGCATGTCGGCGGATTAAAAGCAGCTGAGTTGGAAAAGTCTGAACGTGAAATTTACTTATTACAACGTAAGACAGCATCTGTTGGCGCTGGTTTAGGTAAAACTACGGGCTGGATTCACCGTACTGGCTTAAAACATCGTGATGTGAAAATGATTGCAGGAGCAAGCTACGACAAGGTTGACGACCAAGGTCTACATATTACCGTCGATGGTCAGAGCCGGGTGCTTGAGGTAGACCATGTAGTGATTTGTGCCGGTCAGGAATCCTATACTGCAATGTTCGATCAACTTAAAGCTGATGGTAAAAATGTTCATCTGATTGGTGGTGCGAAAGAAGCCGGTGAATTGGACGCTAAACGTGCTATTCGTCAAGGTGCTGAATTAGCAGCCGTTTTATAAGGTGGAAATGAGCATTTTCTCATGAGAGGAGGTGCTCATTCACTTTTAGATATGAAGGAAAATAACAATGACACTTGAAACAACAAAACAAGCCTTAGCAATCTGGCATGACATGATCAAAGCTGGCGATTTGTCTGCGTTGAATGACTTGCTCGCAGAAGATGTGGTATTCCGCTCACCCGTTGCTTATAAACCTTATGAAGGCAAACATGTGGTCTTTTTTATTTTGACCAATGTGATTCAGGTATTTGAGAACTTCACTTATCATCGTGAATTTTATACTGAAGATGGTGAGAATGTAGTGCTGGAATTTAGTGCCAATGTCAGCGGGAAATCGCTCAAGGGCATTGATATGATTCGTTTTAATGCGCAAGGAAAAATCATTGATTTTGAAGTCATGATCCGTCCGATGAGTGGTTTGGCAGCATTGGCAGAGAAGATGGGCGCAAGATTTGCCAAGTATCAACCCAACTAAAGCGCTAAAAATAGCCTAAGTAATATAAAGAGATTTAAAATGTGGTTAAAACTTTCAACTTTGGCTTTACTGCCTGTATTACTCATTCAGGGTACGAAAGTTCGTAAAAATACACCACGACTTTTAGAGGCCGATGGCGCGCGCGAAGGTGTTATTGGCCAAGGCAAGTCATTGTCTCTGCTGATTATCGGAGATTCAGCTGCTGCTGGCGTGGGAGTGGAAAGCCAACACCAGGCTTTATCGGGCGCCATCATTTCCGAGTTGCAAAATGAATATCGCTTACAATGGAAACTGCAAGCAAAAACAGGCGATACCACTGCACAAGTTTACCAAACAGTACAACAGTTAGATCAGCAATGTTATGATGTAATCGTCACCTCAATGGGTGTCAATGACGTCACCAAACTGACTTCGGCAAAGTCTTGGTTGAAACAGCAAAAACAACTTTTTAGTTATATCCAACAACAGTTTCAGCCCAAGCTTATTATTGTGTCTGGTGTACCACCGATGCAGCATTTTCCAGCCTTGCCGAATCCTTTGGCTTGGTTATTTGGACAATATGCAGAACAGATGAACCAAGTATTACAACAATGGCTGGCGCCGCAGCCACAATTTCATTTCATTCAGTATGATGTAGAAACTTTTCAGGCGATGAATCTGCCAATGGCCAGCGATGGTTTTCATCCTGGCAAAGAAATTTATGCCATCTGGGGACAACAGGTCGCTACTTTAGTGCGACAAACATTTACTCATCATTAGAGGCGGTACTAGATATGGGTATATCAGCTTTAGATAAAATCAAAGTTTTAGGTTCAGAACTTTTTGATACAGTGCTCGGTGCCGAACAACCGAAAATGTATTATGACCCTAAAGGGAAAATTAAAGATGTTCTGGAAAAATTACCGCAATTAAAGCAAAAATATCGTCCAACACCGTGGCTGAGCAATACCCATCTCCATCTTCTGTATTTTGATGTGATCCGTAAAAAGATGGTCAAACTTGAATATGATCGAATCGAGCAATTGCACATGCAGGATGGTGGGGTAACGGCAATAGCATGGTATGGTTATGATTTACCGGCAGATACGCCAACGGTTGTAATCATGCATACCATTACTGGTACACCTGAGAGTATGCGCGAACTGGTCAAAGACTTGCATGAATATACCGGATGGAGAATTGCGCTGTGTTTGCGCCGTGGCCATGCGGGGTTACCGATGCCTGTGCCACGCATTTCACTATTTGGTTCGACCAGTGATTTAAAAGAGCAACTGGCGCATATTCAAGGCTTGTTTCCGGACTCAGACTTATATGCCGTTGGCTCTTCTGCGGGTACCGGTTTGTTAGTGCGCTATCTCGGTGAGCAAGGTGCAGATACACCGTTCAAAGCTGCATTTGCAATGTGTCCAGGCTATAACACAGAAATTGGCTTTAAGAATGTTCATCCGTTTTATAGCAAGATGATGACCAAGAAGCTGTTTAAATACTTCATTTATCCCTATCAGAACACATGGACACAGCTTGCATCTATAGAAAAAGTGCTTGCCACAACCAGCCTGGAAGAGTTTGAGAAAGAATATTTTGAAATGGCAGGATTTCAGGATTATCAAAGTTATTGTCAGGCCATCAACCCGATCTATGTTTTTGAAAATGTCAAAATTCCATTGATGATTTTGAATGCCGAAGATGATCCAGTATGCTCAATCAAGAATCTGGAGCCGTATAAAGAAGCCATACAGCAGATGGAAAATATAGCAGTAGTCACGACCAAGAAGGGCAGCCATTGCGGTTTCTATGAAACGTTGAGTGTGAAATCCTGGGCTTCACGTTTGATGGCTGATTTCTTTAAGAACTATTAATGTTGTAGAAATAAAAAAGCCATGAGCTGCAATTGAGTCAGCTCATGGCTTTTTACAGCAAGCGATTAAAACATTAGTTGTTTAATGCAGGCGTAGCAGCAGCAATCGCGGCAGCAACAGCATCATCTTCACTTTGAGCTGGTGTAGATGATTTTGGCGCTTTTGCAGTTGGTTCAGCTTTAGGCTGCTCTACTTTCGCTGGTTTTGGTTCAGCTTTTACAGATTGCTCAGCTTTAGGCTGTTCTGTATTAGCTGGTTTTGGTTGTTCAGTACGTGGCGTCTCGGTTGCAGCAGGTGTTTCAGTCTGAGCAGGGCGGATTTCACGACGAATTTCAGTGGTGGTATTTTCAGTTTGTTCACGCGTTGTTTCAACAGCAGCTGCAGGAGCTTCTTGCTTATCAACACTTTCTAGCGATTCAAACTCCTGAATTTTTTCAGGTTCAGGTTGTGGCTGAGTTTGAGTTTCAGTCGTGGTCTGGTCTTGCTGCTCTTCGTTTTTAGGTTCTTCTTTTTTCACGCACGCAGTTAATAAAAGACCAGTCGCCAGTGCTGCACAAATTAAAAGTTTTTTATTTGCCATTGCTAAAACAACATATTGAATAAGGACAGCCGCAATTATAACAGTAAAAGTAAGTGAAGAAATCCCCATGCTTTGTTGAGTTTGTTTATATTTTATAATTGCTTGCAAATTGTCGTCAGCCAAATGGTTCATTTGTAGGAATTGAAAAACAGATTTTTAACGGCATTGAGGACAAATTTGCGCGATGAAACGTAATTTAAGGATGAAAAATCGACAAATCCCGTAAATTTTTATCGAAAATGCTGATAGAATAACCAGTTGTTTATAGTTCTTTGAATTGATGCGGTTTGACTTTGCTTTATAGGGGCAGAGTACAGTAAAATTGCCCAACATTGTAGGCCGATTTCGGCTCGATTGTACGAGAAACTCAATGACCCATTTTATTTTTGTCACTGGTGGTGTGGTTTCATCACTAGGTAAAGGTATTTCTGCTGCTTCTGTTGCTGCACTTTTGGAAGCTCGTGGCTTAAAAGTCACTATGGTAAAAATGGATCCATACATTAATGTCGATCCAGGTACCATGAGTCCATTTCAGCATGGTGAAGTTTTCGTCACAGAGGATGGTGCTGAAACTGACTTAGATTTGGGATATTACGAACGTTTCTTACGTCGTGCGAAAATGACCAAACTGAATAACTTTACCAGCGGTCGAGTATATCAGGACGTTTTGAACAAAGAACGTCGTGGTGACTACCTCGGTGGTACGGTTCAAGTTATTCCACATATTACCGATAACATTAAAGAACGCGTACTTCGTGCAGGTGAAGGTTACGACGTTGCAATCGTTGAGATTGGTGGTACGGTTGGTGATATCGAATCACTTCCATTTATGGAATCAGTCCGTCAGCTTATGGTTGAGTTGGGTCATAAACGCACAATGCTGATGCATTTGACCTTATTACCATATATCAAATCTGCTGCTGAATTGAAAACCAAGCCAACCCAGCATTCCGTGAAAGAACTTCTTTCAATCGGTATTCAGCCAGATATCTTGATCTGCCGTACTGAATACGATGTCGATGTTGATACTAAACGTAAAATTGCATTGTTTACTAATGTTGAAGCGCGTGCCGTTGTGGTATGTAAAGATGCTAAAACCATTTATCAAATTCCACGTACATTCTACGAACAGAATGTTGATGACTTGATTTGCGAACGTTTTGGTTTCAATGATCTTCCAGAAGCAAATCTTGAAGATTGGGATAATGTGGTTGAAGCATTACTGAACCCAGAATATACCGTACGTGTTGCAATGGTGGGTAAATATGTAGAACTTCCAGATGCTTATAAATCTGTAAACGAAGCACTTCTACATGCAGGTATCCAGAACCGCGTTAAAGTTCAGATTGATTATGTCAATGCTGAAGAGCTTGAACAGCAAGACATTAGTGTTTTAAGTACAGCTGATGCGATCTTGGTCCCAGGTGGTTTTGGTGAGCGCGGTACTGAAGGCAAAATGAAAGCCATTCAATATGCACGTGAAAACAAGATTCCATTCCTTGGCATCTGTTTAGGTATGCAATTGGCCGTGATTGAATATGCACGTAACGTTGCAGCCATGCCAGAAGCAAGTTCAACAGAATTTAACCGTTCAACTAAATATCCACTCATTGGTTTAATCACTGAATGGTTAGATGAACGTGGTGAATTACAGCAACGTAGCCTTGAGTCTGACTTGGGCGGTACCATGCGTTTAGGTGCACAGAAATCTGAACTGGTTGAAGGCACCAAGACCCGTGAAGTCTATGGCAAAGCTGAAATTACTGAGCGTCATCGCCATCGTTATGAAATGAACGATCGTTTTATTCCGGCACTTGAACAAGCTGGTATGAAAATTTCAGGTTATTCATCAGTACAACATTTAGTTGAAACTGTAGAAATTCCTGAACATCCTTGGTTTATTGCTGTACAATTCCACCCGGAATTTACAAGTTCACCACGTGATGGACACCCATTATTTGCTAGTTTTATCGGGGCTGCTAAAAATCAGCACCAAAAGTAAATACTGAGTTTTAAATAAACTGGGATAGTTTAAATGTCACAATTAAAACCACAAGAAGTTGTACGTTTAGGCGATATACAAATGGCAAATCATTTGCCATTTGTATTATTTGGCGGAATGAACGTACTTGAATCGAAAGATTTAGCATTTGAAATTGCTGAAACGTATGTTGATATTTGCAAACGCTTAGATATTCCTTACGTGTTCAAGGCAAGCTTTGACAAGGCAAATCGTTCGAGCCTGAATTCATTCCGTGGCCCCGGTCTGGAAAAGGGCATCGAATGGTTGGCAGATATTAAAAAGCATTTTAATGTGCCAATCATTACCGATGTCCATGAACCTTACCAGGCAGCGCCTGTCGCTGAAGTTGCAGACATTATCCAGCTTCCTGCCTTCCTTAGTCGTCAGACTGACCTTGTTGAAGCAATGGCAAAAACCCAAGCCATTATCAATATCAAAAAAGCACAGTTCTTAGCGCCACATGAAATGCGTCATATCTTGCATAAATGTCTGGAAGCCGGGAATGACAAACTCATTCTTTGTGAACGTGGTTCAGCTTTTGGCTACAACAATCTGATTGTAGATATGCTTGGCTTTGACACCATGAAAGAAATGAATGTGCCAGTATTCTTTGATGTAACCCATGCTTTACAAACACCAGGCGGACGTGCTGATTCTGCGGGTGGCCGTCGTGCGCAAATCACAACCTTAGCACGTTCGGGTATGGCAACCGGTTTAGCAGGTTTATTCCTGGAAGCGCATCCGGAACCGGAAATTGCAAAATGTGATGGACCATGTGCATTGCGTTTATCTCAGCTTGAGCCATTCTTGGCACAATTAAAAGAATTGGATACTTTAGTTAAAGGATTCAAAAAGTTAGACACCCACTGATGCAATAATTTGCATCTTGTTTTTCATTCAACAGAGGAATTGTTCATGAGCCAAATCGTTGACATCCGTGCACGTGAAATTTTGGACTCTCGTGGTAACCCAACCATCGAAGCAGACGTTATTTTAGAATCTGGTGTTGTTGGTCGTGCATGTGCACCATCTGGTGCTTCAACTGGTTCTCGTGAAGCTTTAGAACTTCGTGATGGCGATAAAGCACGTTATTTGGGTAAAGGTGTTAAAACTGCGGTTAATAACGTAAATACGATTATCCGTGACGCTTTAGTGGGCAAATCAGTATTTGAACAAAAAGACATCGATAATACGATGATCGAACTTGATGGTACTGAAAACAAAGAAAAATTAGGTGCTAACGCAACTTTAGCGGTGTCATTGGCTGCTGCTCGCGCTGCTGCTGAAGAAAAGAAAATTCCTCTTTTCCAATATATCGCAGATCTTCGTGGTCAAACGACTTTGACGATGCCTGTACCAATGATGAATATCATCAATGGTGGTTCGCATGCAGACAACAATGTTGATATTCAAGAGTTCATGATTGAGCCTGTGGGCTTCACATCTTTTGCTGAAGCATTACGTGCAGGTGCAGAAATCTTCCATTCGCTTAAATCAGTTTTAAACAAAAAAGGTTTAAACACTGCTGTAGGTGATGAAGGTGGTTTTGCGCCAAACTTGCGTTCAAACGAAGAAGCAATCACTGTTATTCTTGAAGCGATTGGTCAAACGGGTTACAAAGCTGGTTCTGATATCATGCTGGCACTTGACTGTGCATCTTCAGAATTCTACAAAAATGGTCAATATGTCCTTGCTGGTGAAGGCAATAAAGCATTCACAAGCAACCAGTTCTCTGACTATTTAGCTGGTCTTGTAAACCAGTACCCAATCATTTCGATTGAAGATGGTCTGGATGAATCTGACTGGGAAGGCTGGAGCTACTTAACATCAATCCTGGGTGACAAAATCCAGTTGGTTGGCGACGATTTATTCGTAACCAATCCTAAGATTTTACAACGTGGTATTAATGAGAAAGTCGGTAACTCGATTCTGATCAAATACAACCAGATTGGTACATTGACTGAAACTCTAGATGCAATCTACCTTGCGAAAGCAAATGGCTATAGCACTGTAATTTCACACCGTTCAGGTGAAACTGAAGATTCAACAATTGCTGACTTGGCAGTTGGTACAGCAGCGGGTCAAATCAAGACGGGTTCTCTCTGCCGTTCTGACCGTGTCGCGAAATATAATCAATTGCTTCGTATTGAAGAGTTAACGAAAGCAGCTTACCGCGGTAAAGCTGAATTCAAAGGTTTAAAATAAGGTCAAATAATCTATGTTGAAAACTTCTGATCATCTTTCTTTACAAAAGAGAGAAACTCTGCAAATTCATAATCCTATAGAATTCGCAGATGATCTTCCTTTCAGAAGGATGTAGGGGCCTTTTCATGTTAGAGATATTTCGATCGACCTCGAGTAAATTGATTCTGTTGCTTGCAGTCGTTTTGGTTGCAAGCTTACAGTACCAATTCTGGTTAGGTGAGGGCGGTTATTTTCCTCACCAAGCCTTAACTCAGCAAATCAGTCAGCAAGCTGAAATTAATACTGAGTTAAAAGAACGTAATCGTATTTTGGCAGCCGAAGTGTTTGATTTGAAAAATGGCAGCGAAGCGATTGAAGAGCATGCCCGTCTAGACTTAGGTTTAATTAAGCCAAATGAAACCTTTGTACAAATGAGTACAATTAGTACCCATTACAAACCAATTTATATTGATCCAAACGCAAAAGAAGATACGGCAACCAATGAAAACCCAGACTAAGCTGTGGGCGGTTGTACCAGCAGCGGGATCGGGCAGTCGTTTTTCCAAAACCGAATTAAAACAATATCAGTATATTCAAAATCATACTGTGCTTGAGCATACCGTTAATCGCCTTCATACACTTGATTTGGCCGGATGTGTACTGGCCATTGGTGAGCAAGATCATTTTGCCGCGACACTAGCATTTCAACATAAAGATAAACTGCATTTTTGTGAAGGTGGTGCAGAGCGGGTGCATTCTGTTTTAAATGCTTTGATGTATTTATCTGAAATCGCAGATGAAAATGACTGGGTACTGGTTCATGATGCGGCACGTCCGTGTGTAACGACAGATTGTTTAACCCGTCTGGTTGAATCTGCACAGCATTCAAATCAAAGTTCAATTCTGGCCATTCCTGTTCGTGATACCTTAAAGCAGGTTGCGCAGCAAAATCTAATTGATAAAACTGTTAGCCGTGAATTGTTATGGCAAGCTCAAACTCCGCAAATGGCGAGATTGGGAGTGCTAAAAAATGCTATTGAGCAGGCCTTGGCTGATCATATTGTGATAACAGATGAAGCCAGTGCTTTGGAATATACACAGCAACCTGTGCAAGTGGTACAGGGAAGATCGGATAATATTAAAATCACCTATGCCGATGATCTTGAACTGGCACGACTGATTCTACAATCTCAAATCTCATCTTAAATTTTAATTTTTTTAACTAGAAGGCAGGGTTAAGATGCTATTTCCATAAATAGCCTAAGTAAACTTAAGTGAAGTTTACTGTTTTTTTACATTAACCTAAATGACAAAAAACTGACGATTTGTTAAATTTGAATAACATACTTAACAATGGATCAATAAATGAAAAAATTATTACTTGCGGGCCTTTTTACTTTTTCTTTAGTGGGCTGTGCAACGACTCCTCAACAACCACAAGAGACTGCTCAAGAAACGATTCGTTACTCTACCAGTCCATGCTTTGGCGCATGTCCAATCTATTCTGTTGAGATTACTCCTGAAGGCGCTGTTCATTTTGATGGTAAACAGTACACCAAAGTGACTGGAACTCAGGATTTAAAAGTTGATCCTTCTGTTTATAAAAAGCTTCAGCAAGAGCTTCAAACTTATCGTCCTGCCACAGGTGCAAGTGTTAAAACTACCGGTTGTGCAGAAACTGCAACTGACCAGCAAAGTGCATATTTTGCATGGAAACAAGCGGACGGTACGGTAACAAAGCTGAGCCATTACACCGGCTGTATTTCACCGGCAAATGCTGAGTTGAACAAAGTAATTGAAAAATTACCTAAATTGATCGGTATTGAAGATTTAGTACGTTAAGCTGGTTTTTGGCTTAATTAAAAGGGCTTGATTACTTAAAGTAGTTAAGCCTTTTTTTTATAAAGTAAATTAATTGCTTTAATTAATTTTATAAATAATATATTATAAAAATATATAATGTTTTTATGGTGACACATGTCTGGCATTATTCTGGCGCTCCTAGGTGGGACTCTTATTGGTCTGGCTGTTGTTGGCTATTTGTATGTAAATGGCCGGATTGCTGGCATCAGTGGTTTAATTTCGCAAATTTTACATCCTCAATCCTTTGTCGGAAGTTCTGCTTTCTGGTTTTTACTGGGACTTATGGGTACGCCTTTCATTTATCAACTATTCTTAAAACCACAGATTGATTTGAACTCTTCTCCGGTGATGTTGATGGTAGCAGGTTTACTGGTAGGCTTTGGTACACGTTTAGGTTCCGGTTGTACCAGCGGCCATGGAATTTGTGGAATTAGCCGTTTATCTCTACGTTCAATGATTGCAACTATGACCTTTATGTTGGCAGGAATGTTAACCGTTTATGTCTTACGCCATCTATTCGGAGCAATATAATGAAAAACTTATTTGCCTTTATCTTTGGCAGTATATTTGCATTAGGTTTGATTGTTTCCGGCATGTCTAATCCAGCAAAAGTATTAAGTTTTTTAGATATCTTTGGTGATTGGGATATCAGTTTAATGTTTGTAATGATTGGTGCAATTGCTGTGGCATTTATTCCATTCCAAAAAGCAATCCGTCATCCTAGAACTGTCTTGGGAGAAACGATCGTTTTACCTCAAAATCGCCAGCTTGATAAAAAGCTTATTGTCGGCGCTGTACTATTTGGAATCGGCTGGGGAATTACAGGGATCTGCCCGGCACCCGCGATCACCTTGATCGGGCTGGGTTATACCCAAATCTGGTATTTCATTATTGCCATGTTAATCGGTATGTTTATTCATCATCTTTGGGCTAAATCGCGAGGAGAGTAGCAATGTCAAATCCATTAGTAAAAGCTTTTTTTGATAACGATAGTCATACCTTTAGCTATGTTGTGACTGATCCAGAAACTCTCCATTGTGCAATTATCGATAGTGTACTGGATTATGATGCAGCTTCTGCGACAACTTCTACTACACATGCGGATGAAATCATTGGGTATATTCAAAATAATAGCTTAAAAGTTGAATGGATACTGGAAACGCATGTACATGCGGACCATTTAACCGCTTCGCAATATTTAAAGTCACAACTTGGTGGAAAGATTGCGATAAGTGAGAAAATTGCAGTGGTTCAGGAGACTTTCAGTGCGATCTATCATCTTGATATAAAGTATTTTAATTCCCAACAAATATTTGATCATCTGTTTAAGGATAATGAATCTTTCAAGATCGGGCAGTTAGAAGCATACAATATTCCAACGCCAGGTCATACACCGGCATGCTTGAGCTATGTGATAGGAGATGCCGTTTTTATCGGTGATACCCTGTTCATGCCTGATTATGGTACAGCACGTTGTGATTTCCCTAAAGGCAGTGCAGACCAGTTATTTGATTCGATACAAAAACTTTACCAATTACCAGAACAGACCCGGGTTTTTCTTTGTCATGACTATAAACCAGAAGGGCGCGATGAATATATTTGCGAAACCAGCATTCAAGCACAAAAACAATCCAATATTCATTTAAATGCTAACACCCGGAAACATGAGTTTGTGCGTAAGCGGCAGGAGCGTGATGCAACTTTATCGATGCCTAGGCTCATTTTGCCTGCGATTCAGATCAACATGGATGCAGGGCGTTTTCCTGAACCAGAAGCCAATGGAATTCGTTATTTAAAACTTCCTTTAAATTATTTCAAATCCTGATGCATGGAAACGGTGGCAAAGTATTGCCACCTTGCTATTTAGACTCAAAATAGCCTAAGTAAATATAAAGATTTAAAAAGCAGCACAAGCAATCGTCAATGAAAAACAAAACAAAAATTTTGTACTTTATGAAAGGGCTATGTTAAAACTAGCTCTTATTTTGGAACTCGTAGCAGTTAGGATATAAAAATGACCACCATCTATTTAGTCAGACATGGCCAAGCTTCATTTGGCAAAACTAATTATGATGAGCTGTCAGAAAATGGTGAAGCACAAGCCAAACTTTTGGGTCAATATTTTAAAAATATTTTTACTGAACAGCCTTTTATCGTCTCAGGCAGTATGAAGCGTCACCAGCAAACCACACAAATCTCTTTGCAAGAGTGTTTTCCTGAAGCGTTGTATAAAACAGATGGTTTATGGAATGAGTTTAATCATCATCAGGTCTTTTCATTGTATGAACCGAGATTTTCCCAGCCAGAAGTATTAAAGCAGGATATCTCTAAAGAGGTCGACCCTAGAGCTTATCTGGCACAAATCTTTGATAAGGCGATTGAGCGCTGGGCTGATGACGCGTTTCATCATGAATACGATGAATCATGGCCTATTTTTAAAACCAGAGTAGATCAGGCCTTACAGAATTTATGTATAGAATTAGCAGAACAGCAGCCTAAAGAAGCGATCGTATATACGTCTGGTGGTGTCATTTCCGTGATTATCGGAAAATTACTTGAACTAAGCGTACAACGTACTTTCGCACTCAGCTGGTCGATTGCAAATACGAGCGTGACTACATTAAAACTGAATAATGATCAACTTCAACTCATCAGTATGAATGAACATCAATTTATTAAATCAAAAAATCCGGACTTGTTAACCTGGCTCTAAACAAGAGCTGGGCATCATATTGATTCTGTATTTAAGGTAATCATCATCAGAAGCAATAGAAAGACTTAAGCGCTGAGAAAAAATTATATTTCATATGATTTAAAAATTTTAAATACTTGCTAAGCTCTAATTTTTTACTTGATAAACAAAGAATTTAATTTATTCAGTTACATTAAAAATAGGAAAGAATATGTCTCAACATGACTTTAATTTATCAGAACATTTTAAATTGGGTATTTTTGCCTCTAATTGTTCAGGTGGACTGACTGCTTCTACGCTGGAAGATGGTTGGGATGCCAGTTGGGCCAAAAATCTGGAACTGGCACAAATGGCGGATGAAGCCGGGATCGATTTTCTTTTATCCGCTGCACGATTTATCGGTCACGGCGGCGAAAAGGACTTTCATGGTACCGTGCTGGAAACTGTGACCTGGACATCAGCTTTATTAGCCAAAACCAATAATATTCATGTATTTGCTACATTACATACTGTACTAAATCATCCCGTCGTAGTTGCTAAGCAAATTGCAACCATGGCCCAAATCAGCGGGAATCGGGTTGGATTAAACATTGTGGCTGGTTGGAATAAGCCAGAATACGATGCAATGGGATTGAAGTTACCCGATGATCATGCAACCCGATATGAGTATGCCGATGAGTGGTGTGAACTGGTTAAAAAAATCTGGCACAGTTCTGAGCCATTTAACTGGGATGGAAAATTCTTTCAAACCAAAGGAACCTATGGCAAGCCGAATCTGATACCAGCCCCACCGTTATTTAATGCAGCGGGTTCGAAAGAGGGCCGAGAATTTGCAGTTAAAAATTCAGATTTTTTGTTCACCCCCGCATCCGATCTTGAACGTTCCGTGATAGAAATTAAACAGCTTCAGAAAGAAGCCGAAGCACTTGATAGAAATATTAAAGTATTAACTTTTTCACATGTGATTTGTCGTCCTACTGAAGAAGAAGCGCAAGCGGAATGGGATCGACAATTGAATAATGCCGATGAAGCTGCGGTACAACATTTAATTGATACTTTATTCGCCTTTTGTAAATCGTTTCCACCTGACTTATTTGAAGGCCTGCGCCAACGAATCGTAGTGGGCCACGGCGGTTACCCGCTGGTAGGGACACCAGAACAGGTTGCGGACGGATTAATTTCTTTACAACAAACAGGTTTCTCTGGCAGTACCTTATCATTTTTAAACTATACGCAAGAATTCCCATATTTTAGGGATCAGGTTATGCCAATTTTAAAAGAAAAAGGACTGCTTCGAGCAGCTTGCTGATTTCTTGAGAGGCTAGATAGTCTTTGTAGGTAAAGACTATTCAAACGTTAAATACTACTCTTTATTTAATTTATTTCTATATCAAAAAACAAGCAGTTGAATGATTTTTGAGCTTGTTTTTTGATTTTTTGTGGTATAAAAATATCTCAATTATTCAACTTGAGAATAAAAAATGTCTGAACAAAAATATCATTGGTACTTGATTGGTTATACTTTTAATGATGCAAGCCATAACGGTAATACCAGAAGTTTCAACATTCAGCTGCCCTTAGAGTCATTTCTGCCGCCTGTATCCAAAACAAAGCTGAATGAACTGAATGCAATTGGAGCCGAATGGATCAAGAAAAGTGATCCTTCAACCCAACCTGTGAACTTGTTTGCCATGTCAATTTGTTATCTGGGGGAGATGACTCAAACTCAGTTTAATGCTTAAAGCCTTAGAAATGTCTGATGTGTTTTTTAAATATTCATTTTAAACACCCTCTTAATATGAATTTAAACACCCTCTTAATATGAATGTGTTTGAAAAAATAGCAGTCTTTTATAGCTACCCAAATAGTTATGGTTGGTCAAAAGCAGTAGGAAGTAAACAAATAGTTATAAATTTAAGTCGAAAGTTTTCACTTTTTTACTGCCTGAATAATTTTTATAAATAGAGAGTTTCAACTAGGGGTTGAAAAAGTGGATTTAATTTCATATTTAAAAACTACTTGTATAGAAAAAGCCCTCGACAGAGGGCTTTTTGTTTAATATTGATTGAGGATATAAAAACGATAGATTTTTAACTTTGAATTATTAACGAATATATCCATTTTTTAATAATTTTGAGAAAGCTAAATTGTATAGATGTATGAGCGGATTAACGATATATTGTCCATACGATTTCCACAATGGCGTGCCTAAGAGATTAAGTAAAAATGCGATGGTAAATGCGCCAAGCATATCCAGAGGAAAATGTACGCCTAAGTAAATTCTAGACCATGCAACTAACCAAGCCAGGCCTAAAAATATTAAACCGACAGGTCTTTTTGAAAATAACAGTGAAAAAGCAATCGTACTAAAAAACAGCATATGACTACTCGGAAATGATCCACTTGGCGCATGGTCGATCAGTGTTCTTCCCACTTCCATGACAAAAGGGCGTGGAGAGTAGAAATAGCCAGAAATTATTTTGCCAATAACAAAGGCCAATAGGGTAAAAAAAGTTGCTTTTATAATTTGTTTTTTTACATTGAGGCCGCCTTTAAACCAGCAGATAAGAAAAAATAGAACCACGATATAAAACAAGTCATTTGCTATGAATATAGCCGTTTTAATCGTCCAGTCAGAAGCCACTTCCGGGGCATTTAATGAATGAAATAAACTTAAATTTAAACGCTCTAAAGACATACAATTCACCTAAACAAAACTGGAAAAGTATATCAATTCCGGGGGCTCACTTCGGAAGAGGATTGCTGTGTCTTTGTTAAAAACCGAAATTAGCATGAACGGGCATAGCACTATTTTGTTCAGTGTAGTTTCGCCCTGACTCTGAGGGTATTGAACCTACTATAAATTAGAATGATGCCAAGGTTTAACCAGTGGCATCATTGATAGGATTTAGCTTTTGACCGATCAAGGTTGGGTTAAAGTCGTCAGGATAGTTTCGACCTGATTGCGAGAGAGGTTCAGTGTTGATAACGAATAGTATCTATCTTTATAATTGAAGTGAACGTTGTAGATATCGGCGTTATTATCTGTCTTTAGTGTTTCTATCGTCATTGGAACATTGTTGATGTTATAGTTCAGACTTTCTTTGTACACCTCAACAATCGAACTATTATTAGGATTCAGGTACATTTCAGTAATTTCCAACTTCTGTTCTCCTTGACCCTCATACAGGCGATACAAAGAGTTGTATTTACCTTCATTAATTGCCCCAGAATACCATTTACCAGTCAGATCCATACCGGGTAACAAATTATCGGTATTGGTCGGTACAAAGTCTAAAGCTTTCTCTTGCTTTAACGCTGCTCTTTTCTTATCGAGATGAGAAAATTCATGCGTAATTTTACCGCCGCTGAAACTGCCATAACGATTTAAGTTATCAAACTCTTTAGCAAGGGCTTCTTTCTGACTTTTTGGTAAATTTGATTCAGCAAGGGTGATATACAAAACACCATCTGGGTATCTCTGACGTAAAGATTTCAAATCCCGCTCGAAAGATAAAATGGAAGAACGTGTCGAAGGAAGTGCTTGAGTGTTAACTACCGTCTCTCGCTCATGATTTAAGCTTTTCATTTCTGTCGAAGCAGTATTTTCCGAAGGTATGGCGTCTTGTTTACCATTCCCTAATCTTTGGGTTTCTACAACGCTTTGAGACTGGATAAATAGCACAATAGATACAAGAGCCACAATGATGAATGCAAGGATCAGAAAAGTTTTTTGTTTATTCATAATATCTTATAAAATTTGACCAATTTTGCCGTTACAGTCTTTTGCTGATGTATATTGTGAAACAGCGCGACCACTGTCTAGTGTTTCATAATGCGTTCCAGAAACATTCCAGAATCTGTTATCTGTTGTTGGGTCTACAAAACCCGCTCTTACTCGATAGCCGTCCGGATTGCTTGAGTGATCGGTACGGATATTCCCGTTAGTTGCTTTTTGATCCGTCTTGGCATACATATTTTTATGTTTACCTGTTAAAGCATCATAAGAAATGGATTCGTTGTACCAGCCATAACCAATTTTTGGAACATAGAATTTACAGTTGCCTCGACTAAATGTTTCGGCAGGAACGGTAGCGGAAAATACACAGGGCGTTGCTACAATTAAGCAGGTTAAAAGAAGTAGGTTTTTTAAAACCATTTATTTTACCTATAATTTATGACTTGATAGAAGGCTTATACTGAATATTGTTTTTCAATTCATCTTATATATTTTTATAAAATGTAAATAAATAAAGGTTTAGAAAATTTTATTAGATCTATTATTTTGTTAATATATTGAAAAATATAATAAAACACATTTTTTTGCTAATCGTGTTTTATTATATCTAACCGCTGAATATTTTTAATTTTTATGTGAATAGTAGAGTAATTGCTTTAAATAATGACTGAATCATGCAGAGAAGGGAAAGCCAGCATAAATAGCGGAGTACCAGTGAAACAGATACATCACGATAAAATAAACAGGAAAAAACCATAACAACTTTTTCCGTTTACTGGTCCAGTATTTATAGCCGTATATCGCGCCCAAAAGTGGGGAAAGCAACAACACGGTAAAATATACATAATGAAAGACACTCACACCATGATCAAGCGGGTAAAACCGCTTGGTCAGTTGAAAGTAAGTCATTTCAGCACATGCTGACAGTATAAATGCGATAACTATGCCTAAGATTGCAAATAAAAATCTCATGATCTCGCCTTAAAACGTTAGGTAGGGAATGGACTTCGAAAAAATGAACTTAACCGCCCAAGTTCAAATTTTCGAATATCTTAAAAACGAAAAGAATCAAAGTTTAATTTAAAAGTTTGCTGAGTAAGATATTCTTTTCTCTATCAAATCGGGGGATTTCTGCGATATCTCGAGGTAAATAATTTATCTTGCAGTCTTCCATCAATTCATCGGGGATTTCATCCCATTGCGCAAAAGGCTTAGAAGAGATTTTTTCGAAAATGCTGGCTGTAACTTCCTGATTAATTTTATATTCTGTGTTGACCAGACTTTTGGCTTTTCCAATGCTTAAGCCATCCTGAAATCTTTCAACAACTTTTTCGGCCTCAGTGCCCAAAGCGCTACAATATCCTGCCCATTCATCTTCAAGTAAAGTGGGCGTTTTATTGATAAATTCAGCGATTTCTTTTCCTTGCGCATTATAAAAATGAAGTATCTCTCCTTCAAGGCTATAACTTCGTGTTTGCTCAATGACTTTCTGAAATTCCTCAGCAACGCTATAGCTTGCTATCGCTTTGACTTTATGAAAGTTAATAGAATTAAAATGTACTTTTCTGCCATCTCGTATCATTGAAGCAGTGTAATGGTAGGGGTGGGCATAACCCATAATACTTTCCGATCCGATATCAACGCCAATTGTTGGCGCAGGTGCCTGATTTGTATCTACCATTAAAGATCCTAATTTTTTTAATTGAAATTGATGATTACATAATGAATAGGCTGAATCAGAACACAGTTCATAATTTTCTTCCTCTGTCAGTTCTGCTGCTGTGAGAGGTTGATAGGCTTGCAATAGTTCTGTATCTTTTGTTGAACAGCCCAATAGGGTAGTGAAACATAATAATGGAATGAAAAGTTTGGTCATTAGAATCAAGTGGTACAAATATTTTAAAGGCGCAAATCATAGGACCCTTCTTTACCCTCTAAATGAGAAATATTTTCATTTTTTGTAATGAGAAATAGAGTTCAATCGTAAATATTGTTCATTTTCGTAATTCATATAACTTAAAGTTATCATTTTATTGATAAACCAATACTTTAAAATTAACTTCTTCTTTCTGATTATAGACTCCAAAAATATTACTTAATCGCTGTCCAGACTCTATTGGATACGCATGAGGTCTTATAAATAAGTATGCGATGGCTGCTAAAGCCTAGGTTAAGTCATTGTATTTTACCCTCACTGATTAATTAATAATCATTCTTAACTGATACATTCTGCTTCGACTTTTTCTCTTTCCTGCATGGATTTTGTGTAAATGCTATCTGTCCGAAATTTTACCATTTGTTAAAAAATCTAAATATAGTAAAGGAGGGTTAACGGGAACCCTTTTAAATAACTCAAGGAAAAGAAATGAAAATATTAAAAATAGTCGGCGGAAATCTACTCGCCTTCGCAGTTATTGCGGGAACACAGACAGTACATGCAGAATTTAAGCGGTTTTCTGTATCAGCGGGTTGGTTGCATGTTATGCCTCAAGGTAAGGCAAATCCCTTTAATATCAATACTGCAGTTGCGAATGGAACGAGGGCTAAAGTAGGCGCCATTTCTACAACGGCTTTTATGAAATCCATAGATCCAAATGCTACACTGGCAACTGGGGAAAATGCCAAGGAAATTCTGGATATGGTGTTCAGTCATCCTGTCGATCAGGACGGTAACCCACAACAATCGATAGGTCAGATATTAGGCCTTGTTGATGAAAATGATATGGTTTCGCCTGATATCACTGGTACTGCCACGATAAACGGATTAGAACGATGGGAGGCACAAGGAACTGGGCTGGAGGCTGAAGATGTAGATACTTTGGGACTCATGTTTAATTATTATATTAATGACAATGTGTCTTTACAATTAATTGGCGGCATACCACCCAAAGTCGATATTAAGGGGAAAGGTGAAATTAGTGCGCCGTTATCCGGTTTTGCAAATCCGGAAGGTTTGGCCGCTGGCGTGATTGGAGATAAGTTAGATTTATTACAGGATATTCCAATTACTAATCTTGGCAATAAGTCTAAAGCTGCTTCAGTACGTGCCTGGACGCCTGCATTAGAAGCTCAGTATCAATTCGGCAAATCAGGTGTAAATAAATTACGGCCATATATTGGTGCTGGAATCATGTATTCACGCTTCACTGATATAAAGCTAAATCATCAAATTCACGGTGATTTAATCGCTGCGGGGCATATGATTCAGAATGTTCTGGATGGTCAAGCCGGTGCGGCTCTAGATGGGAAAATTTCTAGTGCAAATCCTTATGTTAAAGTAAAAACAACCGATGCGATTGCACCTATAGTTAGCTTGGGAGCGACCTATGATTTCAATTCAAACTGGTATGCAGTTGGTTCAGTGTCCTACGCCAAGTTAAACAATAAGGCGAATATTGATGTAATCGATAAAAATACTGGGAAAAAATTGATTCACGCCTCAACTAAAGTTGATATTGATCCCTTGATTACATTTTTAGGTGTGGGATATCGTTTTTAGTTAGCCCATAAATAAGAAGGCTTGGATTGACCTATTAGTGTTTCAAGTCTAGTAATAGATCTAAGTCCGATGTTTTGTTAGAGACAAATTAGTAATAAAAAACCATAATTTAAAAGTTATGGTTTTTTAGGTTATAGCCATGATTTAGGATTTAAGCAATTTTTATAAAATACATAGTTTCATCTGCTTGAATGGACTGTTGTGCGAAAGTAATAAAAGTTCTCTGTTACAGCTATGAGCTGGCAATAATAAATACATAACTAGATTTTTTGTTAAAATTATATAAAATTTATATACTCCAATAATTTATTTAAGCATTTTCATGTTATGTATAGAATATTAATACTTCTTCTTAGCTCTGTAATTGCAAATTTAGTGTACAGTGCTGAAGTTTTTTTTGACAAAAAACCTTCTGTCCTGATACTTAAAGACAAAGAATTCCAAAATCCTAAAAACAGTAGTGAGGTCGTTGATTTTTTCGATTTATCGAAACAACAAAAATTATACCGCACCAATCAGCTCTTTAAACAGGCCGAAAAAGATAAAGATGTGATATTTCAAACGTCTAATCTAAGTGATTATGATAAAGCCCAGTATTCTAGGGAAAATAAATTCTCAAACTTCAAAGGCTCTTCTCCCCACATTGAGCCAACACCAAATCGACAGGTAATTTCAGAAGAAGAATATCAGCAACAAATGGAGCAGTATAGAAAAACGCATTACGTTGAAAGAGGTTTTATATTTTAATCATTGATCAATCAGCACCCATCTCCATATATTTTTCAAAATTAAAGATGCTCTATTCAAATTGGTTTTAAGGTCTGTACCCACTTCGGTGGGTTTTTTAATAGCTAGAACTCGTAGATCATCAAAATTCTCATATACGGTTGATGCTGAGTTTCAATCTTGCTAAATAACTTTACCAAGCTGTACTAGCGGGCAAGAATTCATTCTGGACATACTGAAAGAAAATATCTGGTGATCGGAAAATTACCACAATATTAAGATCAAGATGAATTAGAGCGTCTAGCAGTAGAACAGGAGACTTCACCGCTATAGAGGTAACGGTTTATGGCCAATCATGATAAAAAAATTCTGTTTAATATTCTGACCCAGCATCAGGCCTATTTATATCGTGCCGCTTCACGCTCAGTGAATGAGCTGCTTGGCATGTTTAATGATGAAACGATGGATATGCTGAGCAGATTAAATGGTCTACTCGATGAATTAAATGCTGTTGAAAAGATTGCTCTTGCGGGTGGTCAGTACACCACCGCAAATCTACGTGCGATCCAGGAACTGATTCAGCAATGGTTTAATTCAATTGATATTGCTATATCTGAAAGGTTTACAGTATCAGCCATTTCATTTGCCAGCTATGAAGCCAACTATATGGCCAAACTTTTCGGTCACGCCAAAAAGGCCGATAAAGGCAAACAGCTTTATATAGAAGCAAAACATATACCTTTGGCAGGCGGTGCGCTGGTAGATGAACTTTTATCTAAAATTGCTGAAACTGCGCGTCAGAGAGTGGAATATGCAGTTCGGGATGGCATGAATACCGGCATAAGCAATCACCAGATTATTAAACGGCTTCGTGGAACCAAACGGTTGAAATATGAAGACGGGCTTTTAAATAGTAGCAAAACGGATATTGAACGTACGGTAAGAACCATACGTAGTCATGTCTCCAATCAGGCTTATTTAAACAGTTTTAAAGAACTGGATATTCAATATATCCGCTTCATCAGTGTACTGGATGGGCGAACTTCAAAACTGTGTGCCGCCTTGGATGGTTCAGTCTGGAAAATTAATGATCCAACAAAACGTATCCCGCCATTACATCCGAATTGTCGGAGTACGTTGGTGCCGGTTGATAAAGATGGGCAACTTATAGGGCAACGTCCTTATGTAATGGATGAGCGTAAACTGAAGGATATTCCTAAACATGAACGCGAGCAGTTGACTGGCCAGTTAGATGCAAATATCACGTTCAAGGAGTTTTTTAAGGGTATCCGGAATTTCTGGTTGATAAAATGCCAAAGATGTAAAGAAGAAAATCTTTCTCAGCGGATTATCTGATTGATCCTCTTCAGCCTACTCTACTGCCAATTTTCTGTTTCCACCTTCGCCTGAGTCTTCATAGCGATGCTGACTAGGGAGGACAGCGAGAGCTGGGCAAGCGTCAAAGCGGTTCTGGTTCATGCGCAATCCGGACACCTGCACAACATTCCTCTTGTAAGAAACCGATCAAATTCTCTAGGTGCCCATACTCGGATATACAGACAATCGTGCGGCTATGTTTCTCCTGCCGGATCAGCCCTACCTTGGCCATGCGCGCAAGGTGATGTGATAGCGTCGAAGCAGGAATACCCAGCCCCTTCTGGATATCTCCGACCGAAGCCCCATCATGGCCAGCTTTGACCAGAAAGCGGAACACGGACAGTCGGTGACTATTCCCTAGCTCAGCTAAGCTGGCTGCAACCTTTTCGTGATCCATAGCACGCCCCAATAATTCGATGTTTCTAGAATTATAGTTGACAGGTCGGATAAACGCAAGTAGGCTGCGTACATCATTTCGACAATACTAGAAATATAGGAGTAATATTGAATGTCATCTCAACTCCAAGACGCTCTAGGCATGTTCGCCTTTCTCGCTATCGAGCTATCGGTTTTATTCATTGGCATTAGCTTGCTGGTCGGAGTTCTTCAACGTCACATCCCACCATCCAAGGTGGAAGCGTTACTGACTTCCAGTGGGAAGCGAGGCTATTTTCTTGCTGCTGGTTTAGGAGCTATAACGCCCTTCTGTAGTTGCTCGACTATCCCCATGTTGAAAGGGTTGATTCGGGCACGGGCCGGTTTTGGGCCGATGATGGTGTTTCTTTTCACATCTCCGTTGCTGAATCCTATCGTCGTCGGCCTGCTGGTTGCCACGTTTGGATGGACACTTACTGCTATCTATGTGCTCGCCGCTTTGGTGGTCGCGGTAGGTGCCGGATGGCTGCTTCACACGCTTGGCTTCGAGCGTTATGTGCGCCGGACGGCGACACAAGAGAGCAGTGGATGTAGTTCATCAGCAAGCCCGTGCAGTGCTACATCGACCGCATCGAGTTGCGGCACCAACAGCTGCGACACCACTCCGAAGACGGCTTCTTGCGGGGCTGATAGGAAGACAACAGTCTCTACGTCTAGCGAATGCTGTGACAGTCAACCCACTGTCACGGTTAAGAAAGAAGGGAAGTACAGTGGTGTGTGGCGGGAAGCTTGGTCGGACTTTATCGATGTGTTGCCTTACCTGCTCATCGGTATTGCGATTGGCAGCGTGATCTATGGTTTCATGCCCACTGACTTATTGGAGCAGTATGCAGGCCCAGATAATCCCTTTGCCATTCCAGTTGCCGCTGTCATCGGCGTGCCGTTGTATATTCGCGCTGAAGCCGTCATACCTCTGGCAGCGGCTCTGATGGCCAAAGGCGTGGGTGCCGGGACGGTGCTAGCGTTTATCATCGGCAGTGCCGGAGCCAGCCTGACTGAGCTCATTCTGTTGCGCTCTTTGTTCACGCTGAAGCTTTTAGCGGCGTTTTTAGCAGTCATTTTTGCTATGGCGATGATTGCCGGTTACGCCACCTACCTGTTTTTCTGATCAAGGCGGGAGATGATTAATTCGTTAAGCCTTCCTGGGTACCAGTTGGTGGATTCTGATGAGCAGAATGAAGACATACATTTTCGGCTTGAAGCACCTACACCAGTAGCCTGCGAGGGGTGCGGCGTGCAGGGTGAGTTCGTGCGGTTCGGCAAGCGTGACGTTCCCTATCGTGATCTGCCCATCCACGGCAAGCGGGTCACTCTCTGGGTGGTCCGCCGCCGATACACCTGCCGGGCCTGCAAGACAACATTCAGGCCCCAGCTACCGGAGATGGTGGACGGATTCCGTATGACACTGCGGCTGCATGAGTACGTGGAGAAGGAATCCTTCAACCACCCCTACACCTTTGTGGCGGCACAGACCGGCCTGGACGAGAAGACGGTGCGCGACATCTTCAACGCCCGCGCCGAGTTCCTGGGGCGCTGGCACCGCTTCGAGACGCCCCGCATCCTGGGCATTGACGAGCTATACCTGAACAAGCGCTACCGCTGCATTCTGACCAACATTGAGGAGCGAACCCTGCTCGACCTGCTGGCCACCCGCCGCCAGGACGTGGTGACCAACTACCTGATGAAGCTGAAAGACCGGCAGAAGGTCGAGATCGTCAGCATGGACATGTGGAACCCCTACCGGGCAGCGGTCAAGGCTGTGCTGCCCCAGGCCCGTATCGTGGTCGATAAGTTCCATGTGGTGCGCATGGCCAACGATGCCCTAGAGAGAGTGCGCAAGGGCCTCAGAAAGGAGCTGAAACCGTCCCAGAGCCGGACTCTCAAGGGAGACCGGAAAATCCTGCTGAAACGCGCTCACGAAGTCTCAGACCGGGAGCGCCTCATCATGGAGACCTGGACAGGCGCGTTCCCGCAACTGCTGGCCGCCTACGAGCACAAGGAGCGCTTCTACGGCATCTGGGACGCCACCACACGGCTCCAGGCAGAAGCCGCCCTGGACGAGTGGATAGCCACCATCCCGAAGGGCCAAAAGGAAGTCTGGAGCGATCTGGTCAGGGCAGTGGGAAACTGGCGCGAAGAGACCATGACCTACTTCGAGACGGACATGCCCGTCACCAACGCTTACACGGAGTCCATCAACCGACTGGCCAAGGACAAGAACCGTGAAGGGCGCGGTTACTCCTTCGAGGTGATGCGGGCACGAATGCTCTACACCACGAAGCACAAGAAGAAGGCACCGACTGCGAAGGTCTCTCCTTTCTACAAGAAAACCATCGGTTACGGACTGCCGGACTTCGCAGAGGAACTCAACTACGGAGTCGATCTATCAACCATCTGATAATGGTATCAGGTTGGTGGGGTAAAGGTGCCCCATCAACCATTAAATCCGTATACCCTTTTTTAACAAAACAGATAACTTCTTTCAAAAAGAATGGCTTGGCCCGAAACGTTATAAGCTCTACAAAGAGGGTAAGTTTGATTTCGATAAATTCTTTGATCCTGAAGGCGAGCTGTATAGCTTGGAGCAATTAAGACTTCTGGATGAACAGACCTTTAAAGTGTCGGGAATCTAAAGCAAATTGAGGTGTTTAAAATGTCAAAAGTATCAGTCGTGGAATGTAAGAAACGCAAGCAAGCGTTGGAAAAGGCGCTCACTGTTCAGATTGCAGAATTGGTCAATCAGTTTGAAATTGAGACCGGAGTAAATATTCAAGATATTTACCTGAATTTTACCGATGTATCTGAGATCGACCGTCCGGATAAATATGTTTTTACCAGTGTTACGGTCAGAACGCAGGAATCTGACTAAGCTGATTAATCAGATTTACTACTTTGATCAACTGAGAAAATTGTTACAATGCTGTTTGTTGGCTTATTTTTATGAGTTTGAATCTAACTTGGGCTTAAAAAATAAAGCAGCTAATGCACATACACTAAGTACCAGTCCCAATTGTTGCACCAGACCTGCAAGGCCAAGCATGCAACCCAACAGTAAATAATAAGTCAGTCCAAATAAGGCGCCTGCTTTACCAGCATGTTCTCGATAATGTCGTAGTGCCTGACTCAAAATATTTGGGATAGCAATGCCATAGGCAACAACAATGCCTGCAACAGGGATTAAAATCCATGCTGTTGTCTGTAAAGCCCAGGCAATAAGGCTAGCGAGCAACGCCAGCTTACAGGCCTGAACAACCAGTTTTTCTGGTCTAATCTGGGAGGCGAGCAGTTTTGCATTAATGAAACTACCCATCAGAGCAGAGATTGCCAGTAATAATCCCGTCCATCCAAATGTCTCAGAACTCCAGCCAAGATTGTTAAACAGGAATGGCGCCAGGCTGTAGTAGCTGAAAATCATTGTATTAAGTAGAGCAACCAACATGGCATTTCGCCATAGTGAGGAATCATAAAACATTCTTGTCGCTAATGTTCCTATCCGAATATGGGGTGAATGAACAGGACGGGTTTCAGGGAGCAAAGTAGCGCTGAGAATCAGCAAAAGCAGGGCGAGTAAGGATAAGGCGATAAATACCCCCATATGCCCCCAATGACTCACCAGCCATCCTCCACTAACCAGACCAAACACAGGACTGAGGGCCAGTGCTGCACCCATCAGTGAAAATACACGGGCTAATTTTACCGATTCATAACTATCCCGAAGCATGGTTTGAACGACCACAGATCCTGCTGCCGCGCCAACGGCGGAAATCATACGGACAATTAATAAAATCCTGAATTCTGTTGTTATGACTGCGAACAGGGTTCCGGCCGCATAGCAGAACAGCCCTAACAACATGGCAGGGCGTCTACCAATTTTATCGCTGGCCCAGCCCCATACTGCGACACCTATTGCAAAAGCGATGAAATAAACAGAAAGGGTCTGCGCCGCTTGTTCATGACTGACAGCAAATGAACTGGAAATGTGCGGCAGTGCAGGACTGTATATAGTTTCAACAAGTTGCGGGAACATAATCAGCAGGGTTAATAACCATAATGGGGGACGTGCTGAAACTTTCATGCCATGTCTTATCTCTAAAAGTATTGAATGGGCATTATTGTTGAAACCGAGATGTCTGATTACAATAATAAGGACTAGATATATTTATTATTGGACAAGTTGTGAAAATTGCAGCCGATGCTCTTTTTGATCCGGATATTTTTTCTGATCCCGTCATTGGGATTGCCTCTGAGATGGGGATACATGATTCCGGTCGGCATAGTCACCGTCGTCATCAGTTACTTTTTTCGGCGGCCGGCAGTATCACCATAGAATTAGATCAAACGCTGTGTTTGCTTCCACCACGCCGTGCAGCCTGGATTCCTGCCGGCACAACGCATCGCGCAATCATGCGTGGGGTGATGGCGTATCGCTCATTGTATTTTTCACCGACAGAGATCTTCGCTCAATTGCCATTGCAGATCGTTGAGGTCAATCCTTTATTTTTTGAAGTTATCGAAAGGATGGCATTTTGGCCCTGGGGCATGAAGGCAGAACAACAAACCAGTCTAATGACGGTTTTTACTGAAGAAATACAGGCGGCAAAAACTGAAAACTGGCAATTACGTTATCCTTTAGATGGGCGACTTGACTTATGGCTGGACAGTGTTCGTATGGGCGAGTTACCGCCACGGTTGAGCCAAGTCGCGCAAAGGGTCGGTGCATGTGAACGTACGATTAGTCGAATATTTATCCGGGACACAGGAATGAATTACCAAAGCTGGAGACAGCAGTGGCGATTATTGAAAGCCATGGAGATGCTCTCGGAAGGGCTACCAATAAGTCAGATTGCCCAGCAGCTGGATTTTGTCAGTGATAGTGCATTTATCGTTTTTTTTCGGCAGCATACCGGGACAACTCCAAGCCGATACCTGAATAAAATCTATTGAGAGAAAACGAGCAAAATAATCAAGACTGGAACAGGTTTTATCGCGAGAATTTTCACAATAGCGTGTAGTTTCTATTTTGTGCGTTCTGCGCAGGAGAAAAGTAGTCATTGTTAAGTACAGTTTATATATCAGGATTGCTCATATAAAAAATGAAATATCAATAGTTTAATGTCAAATCTTGTTGGTTGAAGTGGTATAATATTTTTCCACAAAGGAGCCTTAAATGCCCATCATCACCCTACAAGATATTGATTCAGGAGAGATGATCAAAATTAGGCAAGTTGTCGATCCTAAAGTTGGGATGGACATAAATTGTCAAGTTAAAATTATCCCAGTCTATAAATGGTTGTATCTGGAAAACGGGGACCTACTACCAGATAAGCTGCAAGACAAGTTGAAAAAACCCATAGTTAACCAGATGATAGATGAGCGCTATCTCATCTATAAGATAGACAATCAACCCTAGACCGCTGCAAGGCGGTTTTTTTATTGTCTAAAGAAAAGAGCTGAGCATTAAAGAATTTATAGAAAGTCCTAGACCTCAAAACTAATATGAATATACGATTTTTTGTGATGTATCACTTAACCATCAATAAAATTGATAGTTCCTAACTTTTTCTTTCATCCGTATGTCCTTATCCTAATCAAAACTAAGCATAAAATTATTGATGATCTCAATTAATTTTACAGAATTAAAAGAAAGGTACATTACTTCAGAAATGTGCCTTTTTTGTTTTTTACGCGCTTAGTGTTTTGGTCTTTTATTTTTGTATGCGACGTAGAGATGACTTCAACCTATGTGTTGAATATCAAAACTTAGCTAAATGTTGGTAACTTAAAATGAATAAAATGCATGTCACTTTTTCCGTCATTATTGGTTTAATTGTTGGTGGTATTCTTGGCGCTATTGGCTACTCTAAAACTGCTGCGCGTTATGATGTAATGACTACTGCATGTGTAATGGTTAATCAGGCAGTGGAACATCAAATTTTAACTACTGAACAGGTGAAACAGTTAGGTGAATTGACTGGTCAGAGCTTAAAGAAAGATTATGCATCGGTTGCATCGAAATTTAAATTCTCTGAAAAGAATTTAGCGAATGCATCAGAAGGTTCAAACTGTAGTCAGTTTGTAGTTGGTGTGAATTCAGCGAAGTAAGAAATGAAAAGCCCACGAGATGTGGGCTTTTTATCTTAATGATTTATTGATGGTCATTAATAATTCGTCGCATTGACTCAGTTTTTTCCTTCTGATTAGGACGTTTATACTCTTTGGAGATTTTTACTGCTTTGCAGCGTGTCGAGCGATCAAACTTATCTAAGCAGTTGCAAGCATCAAACAGATAAGCTTTACGGGAAATCGTTTATTCTAAATCAGCCAGTTGTAATGTTTGTACTGCTACTCCGTGCAGATTAGATAAATATTGAACGCCCTGTAAGAGCTACTCCAGACCATGAAAAATTTAAAATTAAAACATTATTTGGCGCTTACCCTCGCTCTTTCGGGCATTTTTGCGATCTGCTTTGAATCCTTTACAAAAGGCTTTGTCACCTATGTACCGTATGGCGGTGGTGAATTTGTTTACTTGAGAGAAATGCAAGGCTCAAATGAAGACGAAAGCGTACTGTTGTGGTTTTTCGGGATCATAAGCATTTTTCTTGGCAGCATAATGTATCTTCTAAAGAATACTGCCTATATTCTGAGAATGGGTTTCTTTGCATATGTATCCTTGTTTCTATGTGCACTCACGACAGATAGCGATCCTCTGAATCAACTTATTATAAATACGGTCAAGTTTGATCATAATATTTACCTGATCTTGTGGTGCCTTTCGGTTGCTCTCTACACAGGGATCTTTCTTAAACTATTTATTCAAAAAGGTAATTTAAGCGACCAATAAATATACCAAACTATTAATCAGGTCATAGTTTTTATTAAAAATGACTACATGTCATTATTTTTAGATTGGTTGTAGAATGTATTAATATGTAAATAAATATTTAAATAATAAGTGAGAACAGTAGACGGATTAATTTATTATGACTAAACAATCAGTCTTTAGATATGCAAAAACATTAAACTTTTCTAAGGGAATATTTATTTAATCATCAAAGGTTTGCATTGAAAAAATAATAAAACTGTACTTTTAATATATTTTTTAAATAATAAAAAATTAAATAATCCAATCTTATTTCATTGAAAATTCAAGAATAAATTTATGCATGATGACTTGAGAAGCACTATGTTTTATTTTAATTAAAATCTATTAAAAACAAATATTTAAGTTTATTGTTTTTTTGATGTAAGGGATTAGTTAATTTGGGTGAAAACAGTATTGTTATAGCAATTTTAAATAAAAAGTAGTGCTTTAATAAAAGTTATTTATGTATTATGCAAAAAATAGGGTAAAAAAATAAGCTCTAAAAGAGCAGTCAAATTAAAACGATTGTAATGTTCAGGGTTAGTTTTTTCACATCTATTCATTCCAACAATTTAATGTAAAAAGGTTTAAACCATGAAAAAGACTTTTTATTATTTATCAGCAATTGCTGTTGGGTTATTTTCTCTCAATACAGCAAATGCCGCTACAGCAACGGGTACATTGACTGTTAGAGCGACAGTAACCAATAGCTGTGTTTTAAATACCTCAGCCACAGGTACCACTTCAAATGCAGTCTTAGACTTTGGAACATTAAGTTCACTTGCGGGCAATGTAGACGCAGACACCACAACCACAGGCGGTACCCCGATCAGAGTCCTTTGCAATAACACCGTACCTTGGACCTTGTCATTTGATGGTGGACAGAATGTTTTATCAACCCAACGTCGTATGATCGGTGGAGCAACCACGACCGAATATATTCCTTATAACCTTTTCTCGGACACGGGTCGCGCAACAGCAATCGGTATTGCCACAACTGCCTACAGTGGTACAGGGACGGGTAATGTTCAAACCGTTAACGTCTATGGCCGTATTCCAGCCGGCACCACTTTACCAAGCGCTGGAAGTTATTTAGATACAGTAACAGTGACTGTAACTTATTAATGTTTATAAATAAGAAATACTGTTAGCCCTTTAAAAGGGCTAATGCTTTAAAAGATTTATTTGAGTAAGTCATGAAAAAAAACATCATTATTATTACAAGTTTATTCTTATCTCTATCTAGCACTTTGAATGCAGCTACAATCCGAATTTCACCTGTGAATGTAGAATTATTGAGCAATCAGAATGCTTCTTCGATCAGTCTGTTTAACCAGTCGAATGAAAGTACCGATTTGCAGATTCGGGTGTTTAAATGGATACAAAACAATGGACAAGATGAGTTAATTCCAACCGATGAGATTGCGATTAGCCCGCCTTTTTTAAAATTAAAAGCGAATGATTCTTATAACTTGCGTGTAGTCAGAATTAATCCAGCAGCGATTTCTGGTGAAAAAACCTATCGTATTATTATTGATGAGTTACCTAAGCCAATGGATAGCCGTAAAACCGCGCAAGGCCTAAATGTATTACTTCGCTCTTCATTACCTGTTTTCGTGGTAGATAAAGACGCGATTACTCAACTGAATTGGAAAATAGATCCTGATCAGAAGACGCCGTCTTTAAAGATGAGCAATATTGGAAATCGACATGCGCTTTTAAATGATTTAACGCTTGTTGATACGACCGCAGGAAAAAGTTATCCCATACAAGTAAACACCGTAAATGGTTATATTCTTGGACAGCAGAGCCGAAGTTACCCGATTGATAATTTTACATATCAGCCAACTCATAAATACAGTGTATCTCTGACAATAAATGGTAAGAAAACAACACTTTAAGAGGCTTATATGAAATACATTATAGGTGTCTTATGTGTTGCATATCTTCCTGCATATTGTTTTGCTGAGCAACTTCAAGATCATACCAATACCGCAACTCCTGATGTGCCAGATGCGATTAATCGCAATAATCAGTTTGCGCAAGCAAAGGATGCCGGACCGGAACAAGATCTTAACTTTACTCAGCTTTTTTTAAATATTTCCATGAATACCAATGCGTCCGAAGACTTGGTTGCGGTGAAACAATCTAAGCAGGGTAAGTTATATATCCGTGCCCGTGACTTAAAAGCGTTAAGACTGAAAATAGATGAACAGACGCCTGAAAACCAATGGATATGTATTAATGATCTACAGGGCATCCAGTTTCAATACCAAGAGAATGAGCAAGCTCTAAAGTTAAAGGTTCCTTCGAGCATATTGACAGGCTATGCAGTGGACCTCAATGGCCAACAGATCACCAGTCCGGATTTGCTCAAGATGAAACCCTTAAACGCGGCTATTCTCAACTATAGCCTGTATAACAGCATCATCAATGACGAAAATACCTTTTCCGGGTCCGTTGAGGGCATTTTTAACAGTGCGATCGGTAATTTTTCTTCAGGCGCTTTATATAATGGCAGCAATGACAATAGTGATCGCCATGAAAAATGGGTACGTCTGGAAACAAAGTGGCAATATGTCGATCCTGAAAAGATCAGGCTATATACCCTAGGCGACTTTATTTCCAATAGTCCTGACTGGGGCAGTAGTGTACGTCTTGCCGGTTTCCAGTGGTCCAGCGCCTATACCCAGCGCGGTGATATTGTGACCTCGGCATTGCCGCAATTCTCCGGTTCGGCTGCACTGCCTTCGACACTTGATTTATACGTCAACCAGCAAAAGATTTATTCAGGATTGGTGCCTTCAGGACCATTTGACATTAAACAACTTCCGTTTATTTCCGGGAATGAAGTTACGCTGGTGACTACCGATGCAACCGGACAGCAAAGTATTACCAAAAAACCTTACTACTTTTCATCCAAGATTCTGGCAAAAGACATTAATGAATTTTCAGTAGATGTCGGGGTTCCACGTTATAACTATGGGCTGAAATCAAACCAATATGATGATGCTACCTTTGCATCCGGTGCGATCCGATACGGTTACAGCAATTCACTGACATTAAGCGGTGGTGTGGAAGCTTCGACAGATGGTCTTTCGAATCTCGGCACCGGATTTGCCAAGAATATTTTGGGTGTTGCAGTGATTAATGCGGATATCGCAGCAAGCCAGTATAAAGATGAAAACGGCTATTCGTCCTTGCTTGGCCTGGAAGGGCGAATTAGCAAGAATATTTCATTTAACAGCAGTTACCGCAAAGTATTTGATAATTATTTTGACCTTGCCCGTGTCTCTCAAGTCAGATATTTAAAAGATAACCAGATCAATGCCGAAGCACAAAACTATCTGAGCTATAGCGCACTGGCAAATGAAATTTTCAGGGTAGGGATTAACTATAACTTTTATGCAGGCTATGGGGCTTATCTGGGGTATAACCAGATCAAATACAGCAATAATTCCTACAAATTGCTGTCTGCCAATTTAAGCGGAAGTATTAACAAGAACTGGGGATTTTATACCTCTGCCTATAAAGACTATGAGAATAATAAAGACTATGGCATTTACTTTGCGCTGCGCTATACACCGTCTAGCAAATTCAATGCAATCACGAGTGTATCCAGTGACAGCGGCAGCTTGAATTATCGCCAGGAAATATTTGGTTTGTCAGAACCGCAAATCGGTTCATTTGGATGGGGTGGCTATGTGGAACGAGATCAGGATGCCAAAGAAAACAATGCTTCGTTCTATGCTTCTTACCGTGCTCGCGCAGCCTACCTGACCGGACGTTATAACCGATCTGGAGATAACGACCAGGTGGCACTTTCAGCGACGGGCTCACTGGTTGCGGCAGCGGGACGCATCTTTGCAGCCAATGAAATTGGCGAAGGTTATGCAGTGGTGACCAATGCAGGACCGCAAAGCCAGATTCTAAATGGTGGGGTTAATTTAGGTTTTACCGATAAGGCCGGTCGGTTTCTCATTCCTAGTCTCATGCCATATCAAGAGAATCACATTTATTTAGATCCGTCCTATCTTCCTTTAAATTGGAGTGTTAAAGCGACCGACCAAAAAACCGTGGTCGGCTATCGCCAGGGAACCTTGGTTGACTTCGGTGCGCATCAGGTTATTTCCGGATTAGTCAGACTTGTGGATCAAAACAACTCACCGTTATTGCCGGGCTATTCGGTTCGAATTAATGGACAGCAGCAGGGTGTAGTGGGTTATGACGGTGAAGTATTTATTCAAAATCTATTAAAGCAAAACAAACTTGAAGTTGATCTTCTGGATCATGGCTCGTGCCAAGTTGACTTCAGCTATAACAGCAATCAGTACTCAAATCAGAAATTGGGACCATATATATGTCGATAAGAATTTTTAATAAGACTCAAATAGAAAGCTACAAGACATTTCCATGGTTTTTGAAATACCTCCTCGGTATTTGCTTGTTTTATCTGTTTTACGCATTTTTTAGTCCAGCCCATGCTGCCTGTACGGTAACTGGAACCACCAACAATACTTTTACCTATACCGCAGCAAATATTAATAGTGATGCCACCGTAAACCTATCAGGAACAATAACTTGTACGACTCTGGGAATTCCCCAGACTTCTACGTATATGTGCATGAAAACCGTTTTTACCGGAACAACCAATAGCCTTAATAATGTTTCACTCCCTTATACCGTAGCCGCTACAGTAGGTGGAGCAGGGTCTACCACCACTAACCAAACCTCTAATGTCTGGTATGGGCCCGTAAGAACCGTGGCTTCAAACAATATCATTAATTACTCAGTGAACGTGAAAGTGCCTGCCCGAACAGGATCGCTTGTCGCCTATCCGCAAGGAACATATACGGCTACAGTCCGTCTGTATTGGGATATGGATGCGTTGGGCTTAGTGTGCGGTGATTTAATCGGTGGCTGGGATTCAGGCGATACACTGCTCACAGCTAACTTCGTGGTTCCAAGTCTGTGTCAATTAAACTCAACTTCAAATGTTGATTTTGGCAATATTAACGATATAGGTGTGACAAAAAGAGACTACATAACTCAAGGGGCTGTGAATACCACGTGTAATTATGGAACACCCTATAGTATTTATTTAGGCGATGGTAATAACCGTATAAGTGGTGGATTTAGGCGCATGAGCAACGGTAATAATGGATTTATTCCGTATCAGCTCTATAAAGATTCTAGTTATAGTACGGTATGGGATGCTACAGGTGGTGTCACCAATGTTGGGGGTGCAGGAGGCGTCTCAAAAACCGGCACAGGTAACGCGCAAAGTACTCCTGTTTATGGAAAAATTCCGCAAGGTACCAGCATTGCAAGCACTCCAGGGAATTACTCAGATACTGTGGTGGTTACGGTCACGTATTAAGCCATTTCAAAAAATTCAAAACTCAACTCGTTTCTATAAAGACCGCTTATTGAAGCGGTTTTTTAAGGTCTTGTGCACAGCTTTTCACTCAATTTATTTTTGTTAGTTCGAACATTAAACGTTCCAACTAAGCAGATTTTGCTACCAGAAGGCCTGTTGATATACATGTTATGGGTATTGTATTGTTAATCCAGTGTGCGCATAACTAAAAATTGCAATTAAAAAGCACGCGATGTTGCTCAATCAAAATGAAAAGGTTTGCATATATTTGATAAATATGAAATATTGATCTCAGTCAAACTAAGCTTAAAAAGTAAGTTTAATTATTTTCTTTCAGAACCCACAAAAACCTCTTGTGGGTATTTTTTTGGGACATGCTAATGATGAAATGGATTTCTTTATTCACTTTTTTGTTCATATCAAACACAAGTTTTGCTTATGAAATTACAGAACATAGCGGCAAATGTTTTTTGCAAAATGATAAAAAAACATTTTCCTGCTCAATTCAAAAAGGTAAAAGTTATGGGGGGAAGTTTGTATATATCGAATTTGATCAAAAAGAATATTTGATTGAGCAATCAACTTCTTGTGGAGGAGTATGTAAACCTTACTTAGGCACTACCCCAGAAGATGTATTGGTTGCAAAAAGCTATAAACACAGTGATTGGAATTGTTACAAACAGGAAAAAGGAAGTATGAATATCTGCTATAAGTTAGATAAATAATTCAATTTTTCAGCGTCATCTATAAAAGCTATTTAGAAATACTTGTTTCAGAGAGTTAACTCATTCAAATCATATGGAACGAAATAGTGCAGTGAACCATACATTACTTACACATTAATCATTAGAAAATTATAGGGCTACATAAGTGTAGGAGTAAAAATTTATGGTAGAAAATAAAAATGATGTTCTACATATAAATTGCAAAAGATCAACTCCAAACTTGATCTTGAGTGTTATTGCTTTACATTTATTTGAGTAAAAAAATAGCGGCAAGTGGATAAAGCTTGCCGCTATTTTTCTGTTTTGGATACAGAAAAGACAAATAAAGAAACCTTAGTAATAAAAAATCAACATTTGTATAACAAGAGTTCTATGACAAAAACATTATTTTGATTTTGCCAATACTGATACTTGATAAGAACAGGCATAATTCGGTTGGTTTGATAGCGTAAGCCCTAGTGTAATCACTCAGGGCTTTTTTTATTGATTTGATGGTTGGTCTCTGATTAAGCAGTTGGAGCATAAACACGGGTAGAGCATTTGATTTCTCCTATATTCTTAGATGATTTAATTTGTAACTTCAAATTGGAATGTTTTCTATTTTCAGCATGCACAGCTCATTCGATATCTACAAAAATGCATGTCACTGTTTGTGTGCAGTGTGTGAATTAAAGTCTTTAGGAGATAGGAGAATGTTTTAATATAAATACTAATATGTTGAATTGATTTAAATTTTATTTAGATATGTTTAATTTAAGCTTTAGTATCTATAAGTAAATACAACGAACTTTATTGTTAATTTTGTAAAAATAAAAAATAAAAAATATTTTTAAGTTTATGTTTTTTAAAATTATATATATTTTATATTTACATTAATAATATTGGATACAGATGTATGATTCTTTATTGAATTTATATCATCTACTTTAAATGAGCTATTAACCCTTTACGAAGAATATTCAACGAGTGGCATAAGTATGGCTGTTTAAAATTATGAACAAATGACCCCACTCTTGAATTTACAAGTAGGGATATAGAATGGAAATATGAAAAAGCTTCCCATAAGTGGAAATGCTCATGAATTAAGTTAAAGGATATTAGTATGAAAGCTATTTTAACGAAGAAAATTATTAGCTGTGTCGCAGTTAGTGGTATTTTAAGTTTTAGTGCATTTGAGAGTATGGCAGCGAATCCACAAACTATAAATGATGAAAAGAATCACTCTAAAATATTAAATGAAAACCATGAAAATCTGACTGATAGTCAAATTTTTAAGATATTAAGTACAGCTAACAATGGTGAAATTAAGCAGGCGAAAACTGCATTGCCAAAGCTAAAAACGGATAAAGCTAAGAAATATGCTGAAATGATGATTAATGAACATTCAGCCAATGAAAAAAATGCACAAGCATTAGCAAGTCGTTTAAAGTTGAGTTCACAAGCCAGCCATCTTAGTAAATCATTGCAAAATGATAGTGATAAAATTGTTAGTAAGCTTAATCAAACAACATCAGATACTGATAAAAATTATATGATGAGTCAAGTTGAAGGTCACCGTAAAGTTTTGACGATCATTGATAAGCAGTTGATACCAAACACGAAAAGTTCTGAATTAAAAAATATGCTCGTACAAACACGTGAGGCCGTTGCGAAACACTTAAAAGCGGCTGAAGATACATTTAAAAATATGAAATAATATACAATCACAATATCTTTTAAAATTGCGTATACATAAAATCATTATTTCCAGCAGGGTAGTGTAAAGCTTGAATATTATGGGTAATGTTTAATCTAGAGAAATATAATGATTGTGGGGTGAAGGACGATATAATCGTGAAGACTATTTAAACAAGAATTTTTATTGATGATAAATATTTTTTAATTAATAACATCTCCTTACTTAATAGGGACAGTTGTAAAACATAACCAACCTAAATGTGAATTATACTAATAATCATCAAGCATATTTCAAAAGTTCTTTTAATATTCTAGCTCTTTTGAAAGACACTAGATTTTAAAATATAGGGAGTAAGAAAATGGTAAATACAAAACAATCAAATTTAGATGGTAATCATACGACTCAAAAAGAGCCATCTTCTAATGGTAATCTATCAAATAGCAAACCGTTACAAGATACTTCATCCACAATTGATAATGCTCGTCCGGATTTAAACTCTCCACCGGCTAATAACAATCATGTACCCGATATGAATGAAGGGGGAGAGAATTTGGTTGCTACAGGTGCAGGAACCTTGGGAGGAGCGGCGGTAGGTGCTGCATTTGGTGTTGTTGGTGGCCCTCCAGGTGCTGTTGTTGGGGGGATTATTGGTGGTGTGGTAGGGGCAATAGCAGGTAATGACATAGCCCAAACAGATAATAAACAAGATGATAGTGATTACTGGCAAGATGATAATTATTGGCGAGAAAACTATAAAAAAATGCCATATTATACTGAAAGCAAGAATCTAGAATATGATCGTGATTATCGAGCAGCTTATCGTTTAGGTTATGAAAATCGCGTGCATAATAATGCAGAAATTAATTTTTCCGAGGTTGAATCTACATTGAAAACTAAATGGGAGCAAGTTAAAGGCAGTTCACGTTTACAGTGGGAGGAAGCTAAATTTGCTGTAAAAGATGGATGGGAGAAAATTAATCCTTAAGTCATTTAATACTTAGAAAGTCTCCTCTATGGGGGAGACTTTGCGATGCTATATTTTTAAGCTAATTTTTAATTTTAAAGATCGCTTTTATAGTCGAAAGTTGGCTCAAGTATATTTAGTAACTGTGCTCGACTTCGAGCTATTGGTTCGTAGCTTGCGCACATTACAACCTCCATTTTTATAAATAACACACTCTAACCCTTCGGAATCTCTTCATCTCTCGGCTTTCTCACATCCTTAACAAATCGTTTTTCCTTGGCACCATACTTTTTAAAGTTCTCACGGGCTTGGTTTAGCGAAGGTAGGTTTGCACCGCCAGCGTAATCATGGTCTTCTGCTTGCACAGGATCATCTTCCCAGAAGCATACAGAGCAGATAACATAGTCGCCGTTTGATGGCTCATCTCTGGTTAAATAGCCACAGCATAAACACGGGTAGAGCATTCTATTTCTCCATTAATTCTTATGAGCTTTTTTTCTCAAGCTTTTCAGCAAAATTAGAACTCACATACACTACATTCTTTGGCTCCACCAAAGAGACATTTTTCTCTTCATCTATCACAGCACATAGGGTAGAACCGCATAAGATGCGGTAATGTTTTAGGTTGGTTTCTACACCAGTTATTCTTACTAATGGTAAATCTTTAATATTATTAAGGATAAGTTTTCCAGAACTTGAACCTTTTTTCTCTAGATGATTTAAGCCATGTAAACTTGATAAAAATAAACCATAAATAATTGCCATAAGCATGATTGATGAAAAAAAGCCATTTTCAGTCTCAGTTTTTGAAATCTGATTGTGAATATATGGTTTATGTTCAAGACGGAAATCAATTTTCTTACGAACAAAATTGGCAATTTTCTCAGACATTCGAGATCTTATTTCCAAAGAAGTGTCTATATAACGAATAAAAAAATAGCAAAAAATGATTAGAAGGGAATATGCAATTGGGTTCAATCCTTTAATGTAACCCCAGTAAATTTTGTCTTGAACGCTAAATCCTAGAACTATAGGGTCAACATAGAATGTGTGTAATAAACCACCTAAATAAGCTTGCCCAGATACAAATAGAAAAATAGCAATTAAAGAAATAATGATTGCTGTATCCAATGAAAAATTAAACTTCATATTCTTTCCTTTTTATTTCTTCTTCGGGTAATTCTTGCCATTCCCACCTGGTAAGCAATCACATGCTTTACTATCTCCATCGTGGTCTAAGCTTTTCCAGCCAGTTTGCCCAGATTTTTTTCTTTGCTCATACCAAGCTTGTGCTTCTTTTTGAGTTCCAAAGTCAGAGCAATTTTTAGCTTGCAAAGAAAAAGGAATAAATAAAAATATTACTAATAGAATAAACTTCATTATTACCACTTAAACACAGTGTAAATTTTACTAAAAATAGTTTGGTGAATTAAAATGCCATAATTTATGCGCCAAATGGTAGCACAACATACCCCAATATGAGTTATAGTTTAATGGATTAGATAAGTTGATTACTCTGTAAAGTCGTATTAATTCAGAGTATTGGGAAGGAATAATAAGTAATTATGGATACTAAACCTCAAATCTTTAACATGGCAGGTGTAATTCCTCCTATTGATGAAAATGATGGAACAAGTCCTCATAGATCTCCGTATACAATTTCTATTGTTAATTTGATTGAGTTATTTGCGTACACAGAAGAAAGAAGAGCAATTTTAGACGGTTTATTACGATATCGAGCAGAATTATATAAAGCGGGCTTAGCATCTGGTTATCAATGGCTAAATGGTAGTTTTACAACTAACATAGAAACTTTGGAAAATAGGCCTCCTAATGATATTGATGTTGTTACCTTTTTTCATCTTCCAAATGGTGAAACACAACTAAGTTTTTTGCCAAAAACAAAAGATTTATTTACAACAAAACTTACTAAGTTGAACTTTAAAGTTGATGCATATCCAGTGATTTTAGGGCAAAATTTAACTTATGAGTTAATTCAACGCATCACTTATTGGTATAGCATGTGGTCACATCGTAAAAGTGATAATTTATGGAAAGGATTTCTAGAAGTGCCACTTAATTATGAGGAAGATCAACAAGCTATAGTTTTACTTAATTGCAAAGGAGGTATAGCGTAATGAATGCTCTTATGTATGCTAACCTTACTGCGGAAAGAAATACTCTTAAAGAGTTATTAGCAAATATTCCAGAAGAGAATGTTATTGATAGATATGGATTGGAAAATAGGCTTGAAGAGGTCGAGAACTGTTTGGAATCAGCCAATCCTTACCATATCGTAAAAAGAGCGAAATTAACGTTTCGAGGTAATCCTGTTATCGGTAGTGAAGCTATTTCCGCTAGTTTTGCAACGAAGGCCACAAAGATATTCTCTGATGCTGTTTCTGCAATATCAGCAGGATTAACTGGTGAGTTCCATTTTAAAGGTAAAATACCACATAGCAACTTGAATCAGCTTATGATCACTGGAACTGCCATTGGATCGTTTGGTTTTGAGTTAGAGCTACCAAGACCAGATCAAACTGATTTATGTCCTGAAGTTTCAATTACTGAAAAGGCGATTAATAATATTAGGACCTTATTTGAGTTAGCCGCTACTGGGACAGATGATGAATTAATTGATATTCTTGAAGAGATACATCCAAGAGCTATATCAAAAATTCATGAGTTTCTAAGTTTTTTAGATGAACAAGATGCAAGATGTGGATTGGAATTCGATAATCACTTTTTCAGATTTCAGGATAGTAAACAAATTTCTTTTGCGCTATCTCGTTTAAATGAAGATAATTTTTTAGAAAAAATAATTCCATATAGAGGTATCTTTCAAGGGATTTTACCATCAACACATTCATTTGAGTTTAGGACAGAGATTGATGGTGATTTGATTAAGGGTAAGATCAGTTCTGATATTCCTCATAAGGATTTAATTAATCCTAAATGGTTATTTAAATCAGTTACAGTTAATTTTGCTGTCGCAACTATAGGAAATAGTAGACCTAAGTTTATTCTGAAATCTATAGATAATATATTCTTAAATCAATAAATACTATTAAGCCCACCCAAAGGTGGGTTTTTTATGAAAAAATTTTATTGAGGCGAAATTTTCACCAACAAAAGAACCGAGCAAAAAATTGGAAAATTCTATAAAATAAACAAAATGATTTACTCAATTTAAAATTTGGCTTTTGACATAAATGACTGATATAGAAATAGAAACACATCCATTACAACCGTTTTTACCTTCCAATGCCAAGCTATTGATGCTCGGTAGTTTCCCGCCGCCGCAAAGCCGCTGGAAGATGAATTTTTACTATCCTAACTATCAGAACGATATGTGGCGGATATTTGGTCTGATTTTCTTTCAAGATAAAAATCATTTTTTAGATTTACCTAATAAAAACTTTAAACAGCAACTGATTCAGGATTTTCTGACTCAGATTGGTGTCGGAATATTTGATACGGCGTATCAGATAAAACGCTTACAAGGGAATGCTTCGGATAAATTTTTAGAAATTGTCACACCTACAGATTTATCAAAGTTACTTGAACAGATTCCCATGTGTCATACCATCATGACCACGGGAGATAAGGCCACAGATACATTGATGCAGCATTTCCCCGATCAGCCGATCAAACCGCTGATTGGTCAATCTGTACAGGTTAAACATCTCGATCGGGAACTGAATTTATATCGTTTACCGTCGTCATCACGTGCATATCCATTAGCACTGGAAAAAAAAGCAGAGGTATATCAGCAATTTTTTAAACAAATTGGTTTAATTTAATTATATAAAAGGGAAATAAATGAAGGATGTTGAGAGCCCAATTGATTTAAGAATTTTCGCTGATGCTTTGGAATGGCAACAAACGGCGAATGTGAAAAGACCGTGGCGAAAGGATTTCTTTGAATATTATGTCAATCTAATTAGACAGCATGTGTCTGGACAATGTCATGTATTGGAACTTGGTTCTGGACCTGGATTTTTAGCTCAACATTTGCTCTCACAACTTGCTGATCTTCGATATACCGCTTTTGATTTTTCAGAAGCAATGCATCAGCTGGCACAAGAAAAACTTAATAATACTGAGAGAGCTCGGGCAACCTATATTGTTGGAAATTTTAAAGAGACGGGCTGGCAAAATACTTTTACTCAGCAATATGATCTGATCATTATCCATCAAGCATTACACGAGTTGCGACATAAACGCTATGCAACCAATTTTCATAAAATCGCAAAAACCTTGTTAAAACCTCAAGGCCATTATTTAGTATGTGATCATTTGTGTGCAGCACATGCAATGCAGAATGATCAGCTTTATATGACCAGGCAAGAGCATGTGAATGCACTTGAACAGGCATCTTTTACACAAATCAAGATGCCGTTAGAGATAGAAGGGCTATGTTTATTTGAGATCAATTGGGTTTAACTAAACAAGCTTCGTTACATCATCCATTCAACTGGAAAATAAGACACAACGTGCATGGTAAAGCGCTGGAATCTGGTGCTTTCAGGGTCATGATGATGCTCAACCACTTCACCATTTGGCTTATGTTCATACCAGACAATATTGCCATTTTGATCTAGTTTGAGCTGATAGGCCACTTGTAGCAAATGCTGATCCAGCATAGCCGTAATCTGGTCTTGTAAATGATCAGATTCAACTACTAAACCAACTTCAGTGTTTAAATGCGCAGAGCGTGGATCAAAGTTAAATGAACCAATAAACACCTTTCCATCGACATCAAAGAATTTGGCATGCAAGCTGGAGCGATTCTTGCCTTTCACCGGGATTACGCTCCCAGTCGCAATTTCATACCATGTTCGTTTTTTACGTTCAATATTCGGTTTAAATTCATACAGCTGTACACCACTTTGTAGTAGTGGTTTTCGGTATTGGCTATAAAAAGAGTGCACCACGGCGACATCATTGGCTACCAGACTATTGGTCAGAACACGTACTTTTATCCCGTCTTTAGAGAGTTGATTGAGGTAGGCAGTTCCTTGTTGAGTCGGTACAAAATAAGCAGAGACCAGCTCCATATGTTGTTCAGGTTTGCCCATAATTTTCAGAACTTGAGCATATAAAAGCTGCTGATTTTTGGCCTTTCCTAAGGCCTTACTCGGGTGATCAGCGACAAAATGCGCTTTTGCCCATTGCACCGGATAGTTTTGTAGGCGAAGTTTTAAATAATCTTGTGCGGCCTCGAGTTTATCTTCGGTCGGGGTATCAACCTGATCTAAGGCTTTATAGCTATTTCTTAAATCCTCAAGTTGCTGCGGCGAAGCCGCACCCATTAATTGTTCTGTTGAATAACTGAGTGGATCGGACCAAAATTCATCGAAAACCTGTTCTGCGCGATCGACTGCTTTACCGTAGAATAAAATATCCATATCGCTAAACTGGAATTGCTCACCTGCATCAAAGTATTCACTACTGATATTACGGCCACCTGTTACGGCAATCGAATGATCGGCAATGGTAAGCTTATTATGCATACGATGATTAATCTGTTTCAGCCTAAATACATAATCAATAAAACGTAAATGTCTAAACTTATAGGGATTGAAAATACGGATTTCAAAATTTGGATGTCGGGCGAGGGCTTTTAAGGTTTTGTCTAATTTTATGCCATTCTGATCATCAATCAGTAAACGGACTTTTACCCCGCGGTCTGCTGCTTTGAGCAATTCATGCAACATCATGTTGCCGATGACATCATCATTCCAGATATAGTATTGTAAATCCAGCTGATGCTGGGCATTTCGAATCAAATGTATCCGTGAGGCCATACTTAAGAAGGCATCATCCAAAGCTAAAAAAGCCGTTAAACCGTTTTCAATATTAAGATCGGCTTGTGGATCATTCATCCACTTTGTTTTAGTGTTCAAGAAGTTACTCCGATCATGGTTCTGATTAGGGGGCAAAGAACAGCCGCCCATTCCAAACATAATAACAAGAGCCATGATTTTAAAATGGTATGAATTGTTTATGATTTTATTGATCAAGCGTGCCAGTCCAACAATAATGTATAGATGTTTGATTTTGTTATATCTCTAAACGCTTTTGGGTTCCAAGGTTTAAATGTAATAATAAATATAATCAATATTTTATCATTTTAAAAACTTAATTTTTCTATCTCAGTTCTTCTTGAAAGCGAGCGCTTTAAGTCTATCAATGAGCAAACATTGAGTTATATTACTATACTGGTGTATAGTATATTTTTAGATTTAATGTGGTCGACATTATGCCTAAACAATTAGAGGATAAAACTAAGATTCTCACACGTGTAAGACGAATCCAGGGGCAAGTTCAAAGTGTAGAGCGTGCTTTGGAAAATGACACAGAATGTGCTGATATTTTGCAGCAAATCTGTGCAGTTCGTGGCGCATTAAATGGTTTGATGACCGAACTTCTCGAAATTCATTTAAAAGATACCTTGGTCGTTGGTGAATCTTCGGAGTTACAACGCAGTCAAGAGCTCATTCAAGTCAGTAAAATTCTTAAATCTTATTTAAAGTAAGGAGTGTCATTGTGATTAAATCTCGTGCAGCCGTTGCTTTTGCCGCAGGCGAACCATTACAAATCGTAGAGCTGGATGTTGAACCACCCAAGAAAGGGGAAGTCCTGATTAAAATTTCCCATACCGGGGTCTGCCATACTGACGCTTTCACTCTATCAGGTGATGATCCGGAAGGTGTTTTTCCGGCAGTGCTGGGGCATGAAGGTGCTGGGGTTGTAGTGCAAGTTGGTGAGGGGGTGACCAGTGTTGCAGTCGGCGACCATGTGATTCCGCTGTATACCGCTGAATGTAAGGAATGCTTATTCTGTAAATCGGGTAAAACCAATTTATGCGTGGCAGTACGTGCCACCCAAGGTAAAGGTGTGATGCCAGATGGTACCACGCGTTTCTCTTATCAGGGGCAACCGATTTATCACTATATGGGGTGTTCAACTTTTAGTGAATATACCGTGGTTGCAGAAGTGTCTCTGGCAAAAATCAATCCTGAAGCCAATCATGAACAAGTCTGCTTATTGGGTTGTGGTGTGACCACTGGTATTGGCGCAGTACATAATACGGCGAAAGTCCAAGAGGGCGACAGTGTTGCTGTATTTGGTTTAGGCGGTATCGGCCTTGCTGTGGTACAAGGTGCACGTCAAGCCAAAGCTGGACGGATTATCGTGATTGATACCAATCCTGATAAATTTGAGTTGGCAAAACAGTTTGGTGCAACCGATTTCCTTAACCCAAAAGATTATGAACAGCCGATTCAGCAAGTGATTGTTGAAATGACCGGTTGGGGCGTTGATCATTCTTTTGAATGTATCGGCAACACCAATGTCATGCGTTCTGCACTTGAATGCGCACATCGCGGTTGGGGACAATCGGTGATTATCGGGGTTGCAGGTGCAGGTCAGGAAATCTCAACCCGTCCATTCCAGTTGGTAACAGGCCGTAAATGGATGGGAACTGCTTTTGGTGGTGTAAAAGGCCGTAGCCAATTACCAAAAATGGTGGAAGATGCAATGAAGGGCGAGATTGAGCTGGCACCATTCGTAACGCATACCATGCCATTGGATGATATTAATGAAGCCTTTGACTTAATGCATGAAGGCAAGTCGATTCGTACCGTGATTCATTTCTAACTTTATAATGATAGGATTTGATGATGTGAAATGCATCATCAAATCTCAGGTGGATCTTGATGTCAAAACCACGTTTAAAATTGCATGTCCGGGTTTTTTCAGAGGAGCAGATTGCTTTTGGTCCCGGTAAAGCGGAGCTACTCGAAGCGATCCAGCGTACAGGCTCAATTTCCCAGGCGGCAAAATCCATGCAGATGAGTTATCGCCGTGCATGGCAATTGGTAGACACCATGAATCAATGCTTTCATTCTCATCTGGTCGATACCCAAACAGGCGGAACGCATGGTGGTGGTGCAGTGGTAACTGAATTAGGGCAAGAGGTACTTAAAAAATTTAGAACTATGGAGCAGCAAGCGATTCAGGCTGTCGCAACTGAGTTTGAAGATTTAGCACACTATCTAAAAGTAAATAAATAATCCGATAAGCATAAAAAAATTAACACGCCTTATTCCACAATTTCGTCCAGCTTTGATGTCTCGCTAATCATCTGCTGATTTATAGCGCACATTGATTCGCACAACATATTTTTTAGCACCACAACGAAACCCTAGATGTTCACTCATGTTCATATAAGATATTAAGTAATTAATTTATATATAAAAATAAAATTGGCATAGTTTCTGCATTTATCTATTCAAACTTGTATACAAGATAGGATTCATAAAATGCATCAACTAAAAACTTTGGGCTGGACAATTTCTGAATGGCAAGCTGCGTATTTAAACAAAGAAATTCAGCTGGATATTTTAAAAGAACTGGTTGCAGCAATTGATCCTCATGATGTTGCCTGGATTTCTATTGTCAGCCCAGAACTATTGGAACAACAGATTCAGTCATTAACGCAACTGACTCAAGATGCTGACCATCTGCATAAACAGTTTCCGTTATACGGTGTGCCATTTGCAGTCAAAGACAATATTGATGTGGCTGGTTTTGTTACGACGGCGGCATGTAAGGCATTGAATACTGTTGCAACACAAGATGCTGAAACGGTTCATTTACTTAAACAAGCCGGAGCGATTGTTGTTGGCAAAACCAACCTTGATCAATTTGCCACAGGTCTGGTTGGCACACGTTCGCCATTTGGGGCAGTACCGAATAGTTTTAAAGCTGAATATGTCAGTGGCGGTTCAAGCTCCGGTTCGGCCAGTGTTGTGGCCAGAGGTTGGGTGCCATTTTCTTTGGGAACTGACACTGCAGGATCAGGACGCGTGCCAGCAGCCTTCAATAATATTGTCGGTTTAAAACCAACCAAAGGTCGTTTTTCTAATCGGGGTTTATTACCTGCAGTAAAAAGTATTGATTGTATTTCTATTTTTGCATTGACGGTTTCTGATGCGGAATTGGTGGCGAATCAGGCCGAAGCCTATGATGCTTTCGATAGCTATTCACGTCAGCACCCGAAAAATGTACCTGCACGTTTTTCCAGCAAATTGAAATTTGCCATTCCGGATAAATTGAACTTCTTTGGTGACCAGTTGTCAGAGAAAGCCTTTCAACACACCATCCAATTACTGGAAAGTTTAAATGCAGAAATCACGCCGATTGATTTTTCTGCTTTTGAGCAACTTGCAGCACAACTTTATCAAGGCGCTTGGGTGGCAGAGCGTACCGCTGCGGCTGCCAGTCTACTCAAAACCAATGCGGCTGATTTTGACCCGACTGTTTTAGAGATCATTCAACAAGGTGAAAAATATTCTGCGGTGGATGCCTACAATGCTGAATATTTAAAGCAGGACTTAAGCCGAAAAATTCAAACGAGTTTGGCTGAGTTTGATGCCTTGATCGTGCCAACGTCACCGACGATTTATCGCATTGAACAAATGCAGCAGCACCCGATTGAATATAACGCGCATTTCGGGACTTATACCAATTTCACCAACCTCGCTGATTTAAGTGCCTTGGCATTACCTGCGGGCTTTAGAGCAGACAATTTACCCTTTGGTATCACCTTGATTGCACCTGCCTGGCATGACGCAGCGCTGGTGCACTTCGGCAAAGCCTGGCAGAACTATCTAGCACTGAAACTCGGTGCTTTAGATAAGCCTTTATCTACAAATACCCCAACTTTACTGTCTCCTCACCATATTCGGGTCGCAGTTGTAGGGGCTCATCTAACCGGGATGCCATTGAATTTCCAACTCACCACGCGTGGTGCAGTGCATGTCGAAACCACCAAGACTTCTCAAAATTATGCACTGTATGCATTGAATGGCACCGTTCCACCCAAACCGGGTTTGGCTCGCCAGCAAGATGGGCAAAGCATCATTGTCGAGCTTTGGGATGTACCTGCAGCACGCTTCGGTGAGTTTGTGGCAGAAATTCCAACCCCATTGGGCATGGGCAATGTCGAACTTGAAGATGGCCGTTGGGTGAAAGGCTTTATTTGTGAACCCTATGGCTTAGGCGATGCCGAGAATATCAGCCATTTTGGCGGCTGGAGAGCATATATCCAGCATCGGAACAGTCAAGCAGATCAGCAACTCGCCAATACAGCCAATTAATTTTTAGGGGAAATCATCATGTTTAAGACTGTACTTATTGCAAACCGTGGTGAAATTGCTGTTCGGGCAATTCGAACACTGAAAAAATTAGGCATTACCAGTGTCGCGGTTTATTCAGACAGCGATCGTTATGCGCAACATGTGCAGGATGCCGATATTGCCATTGCGCTGGAAGGCTTAAAACCTGCCGATACCTATTTAAGTATCGAAAAATTGATTCAAGCTGCTCAACAAACTGGGGCAGAAGCGATTTTTCCAGGCTATGGTTTTTTGTCCGAAAGTGCCGATTTTTCTCGTGCCTGTGAACAAAACAACATTGCCTTTATGGGCCCAACCGCAGAACAGATTCTGGAGTTTGGCCTAAAACATCGCGCACGTGAATTGGCTGCGGCGGCAAATGTTCCAATGACACCGGGCACAGGACTGCTGGACAGTTTAGATGAGGCATTGTCAGCTGCTGAACGGATTGGCTATCCAATCATGCTCAAAAGCACTGCAGGTGGCGGTGGAATTGGCTTAACCCGTTGTGACTCTCCGCAAGCATTAACTGAAACGTATGAAAGTGTAAAACGCCTTGGTGAGCAGTTCTTTAAAGATGCAGGTGTGTTTATTGAATGCTTTATTGATCAAGCACGTCATGTCGAAGTACAGATTTTTGGCGATGGCAAAGGTCAAGTGGTCGCGTTTGGTGAGCGTGATTGCTCCTTGCAACGCCGTAACCAGAAAGTGGTTGAAGAAACCCCCGCAGCAAACTTGCCTGAAGCAACCCGTAAAAAGCTCCATCAAGCTGCAGTTGAACTGGGTCGTTCCGTCCATTATCGCAGTGCAGGAACGGTTGAGTTTATTTATGATGCCAAACGGGATGAGTTTTATTTCCTTGAGGTGAACACCCGTTTACAGGTCGAGCATCCGGTAACGGAAATGGTGACAGGTCTCGACCTGATTGAGTGTATGCTCAAAGTCGCGGCGGGCGATGCGTTGGATTGGGACTACCTCAGCAATATCCAACCGCAAGGTGCTGCGATTGAAGTTCGGATCTATGCCGAAGATCCTGTTAAAAATTTCCAGCCAAGCCCGGGTGTGCTTACCGAAGTGTCATTCCCAGAAGGCATTCGTGTCGATACCTGGGTGAAGACAGGCACCGAAATTTCCCAGTATTTCGATCCAATGATTGCCAAGATTATTGTGCATGCTGACGATCGTGCTACTGCAATCGAAAAATTAAAAACAGTTCTGGCTGAAACCCGTTTAAATGGTATCAGCACCAATCTGGATTATGCACGCGCGATTGTCTCAGACCAACGTTTTGAATCCATGCAAATCTGGACACGCATGCTGGATGATTTTGATTATTCACCAAAAGTCATTGAAGTGATTCAAGCAGGTACATTGAGTTCAATTCAAGATTATCCGGGACGAACAGGCTATTGGGATATTGGTGTGCCGCCATCAGGTCCTATGGATGATTATGCATTCCAACTTGCCAATCGAATTGTAGGTAATGACGCTAAAGCCGCGGGGTTTGAATTTACCTTGGTGGGGCCAAGCTTAAAGTTCCATGCCGATACCACCATTGCATTGACAGGTGCAAGTTGTACTGCTGTGTTGGATGATCAACTTATTGCTTTTTGGCAACCGATTAAAGTCAAAGCAGGCCAAACCCTGAAAGTTGGTCAAGTGGCATCAGGCTGTCGTACTTATTTAGCGGTACGTGATGGACTGGATGTACCCCTATATTTGGGTAGCCGTTCAACCTTCGCATTGGGTAATTTCGGTGGTCATGCAGGACGTACTTTACGTGTTGGTGACATGATCAAAATGGTTGATGCAGAACTTGCCAGTGCGGAATTACCGCTTGCGATTGATGAGCCTCAAGCCTTATCCAAAGAGCTTATTCCTGAATATAGCAATGAATGGGAAATCGCGGTGCTGTATGGGCCACACGGCGCGCCTGATTTCTTTAAACCTGAATATGTGGAAGAATTTTTTGCTTCTGAGTGGACTGTTCACTTTAACTCAAACCGTTTAGGCGTCAGACTTTCAGGGCCGACACCGAGCTGGGCAAGAGAGAATGGCGGTGAAGCAGGCCTACATCCATCCAACGTGCATGATTGTGAATATGCAATTGGTGCGATCAACTTTACCGGCGATTTCCCTGTGATTTTAGCAAAAGATGGTCCTAGCCTTGGCGGTTTCGTGTGTCCGGTGACCATTGCCAAAGCAGAACTGTGGAAAGTAGGCCAGTTGAAAGCCGATGATAAAATCCGTTTTTATCCAATTACAGTCGAGCAGGCCAACGAGCTAGAACGTAAGCAAATTGAGAGTATCCAGAACTTTGCTGCCGCTGCCAAAGTCGTTGAAACCATTGAGCCAGCTCAAGATGTCTTTACCACCATTCTGGCACAACGTGAAGAAACAGAATTATCGCCAAAAACGGTGTATCGCCAAGCAGGAGATAGCTATATCTTGCTCGAATACGGTGAAAACGTTTTGGATTTGGCACTACGTTTACGCGTGCACCAATTGATTCAAATGATTCGCGCTGCCAATCTTGCTGGAGTTTTAGAACTGTCACCCGGTGTACGTTCACTACAGATTAAATATGATGGTTTAGTGATTGCTCAAGCTGAGCTGATTCAACAATTGCTTAAACTTGAAGAGCAAATGGGGGATTTAAGCCAGCTTAAGATTCCATCGCGTATTGTGCACTTACCAATGGCATTTGAAGACAGTGCAACTTTAGGTGCAGTGGAACGCTATCAGGAAAGTGTCTGCGCCAAAGCGCCGTGGTTGCCGAATAATGTTGATTTTATCCAACGTATTAATGGTCTAGCACATCGTGATGAAGTCAAAGATATCATTTTTGATGCTAACTATCTGGTCCTGGGTTTGGGCGACGTTTATCTGACAGCACCTTGTGCTGTGCCAATCGATCCCCGTCACCGTTTGCTCAGCTCCAAGTACAACCCTGCACGGACCTTTACCGCAGAAGGTACGGTGGGGATTGGTGGGATGTACATGTGTATTTATGGTATGGACTCACCGGGTGGTTATCAGTTGATTGGGCGAACGCTGCCGATCTGGAACAAGTTTAAAAAGAACAAGCAATTTGGTGATAAACAATGGTTCTTGCAGTTCTTTGACCAGATTAAATATTTCCCTGTGACTGAAGCCGAACTCAATCAATGGCGTGCAGATTTTGAAAATGGCCGAGCCCAGATCCAGTTTGAGGAAACCGAGTTCGACTATGCTGACTATGTACAGTTCCTGGAGAATGAAGCAGAAAGCATTGCCGCGTTTAAAGAAAAACAGCAACAGGCCTTTAGTACTGAAGTCAGCCGCTGGAAAGAAGAGTTTGCTGCACAACCTGAACAGCAGGTAGAACAAGCCAGTCAGGCCGACTACAGCCATCTTTCTGCTTTAAATGCATCAATGACCGGCAATATCTGGAAAATTTTTGTTGAACATGGCCAAGAGATCAAAAAGGGAGAAACTATTGCTATTATTGAAGCCATGAAAATGGAACTGCCAGTTTATGCGGAAGAGGATGGCATTGTAAAAGCCATTATTTGCAGGGCAGGGCAAACCGTACACAGTGGTGAACCATTGGTATATATGGAATAGGGTTGAATGAAAGAAACAAAAATAACAACAAAAAGCTCAGACAATTTGTCTGAGCTGGTTTACCAACGTATCAAGAATGACATCTTTGATTTCAAGTTGATGCCAGGTGAACGCTTCACTGAGTCTGAAGTTGCTAAGGCCTATGAGGTGAGTCGCACCCCCATCCGACAAGCCTTGTATCGCCTGCAACAAGAGGGCTATGTCGATGTGAGCTTTCGGAGCGGTTGGCAGATTCGACCGCTCAATTTTCGTTATTATGAAGAATTGTATGATGTACGGATTGTTTTGGAAAAAGATTCGATTCGAAAACTCTGTCAGATGGATCACCATCTTTCAGTTGAGTTGTCAGTATTAAAAGCACTGTGGTTGATACAACCTTCTGAGTATTTAAAGGATATTAAGCAGCTCTCTCAACAAGATGAAGATTTTCATTGTGCCTTGGTCCGTGCTTCGGGAAATAATGAAATGGCAAGGATTCATCGTGATTTGAGTGAACGCATCCGGATTATCCGCCGTCTGGATTTTTCCAAAGATTATCGGGTTGAGGCAACTTATCAGGAACATCAAAAAATCTTAGATTTTATTTTTGAAAGACAAACCGAACAAGCGATCAGCGCGATTGAAGCGCATATCATGCAAAGTCGTGATGAAGTGAAAAAAATTACTCTACAGATGTTGGATTCGAGTCAGTTTTATTAAAGATAATTATCAGCTAGATTAGTTGAATAGTTTAAATTCATTGTGGAATAAAGATGGTTAGAAATGAGTTAATTTATTGTATCGAACAATTTCTAGATAAAAAGGATATATCTAAAAAGAATGCTAATAATATAGAATTTCTACTTGAAAACCTGGAGTTAAAACAAGAGTTAGTAGATAACATTATTCTAATGTTAGCTTCCTATGCTCCTAGTGGAGGAGAATATATGTATAACGAAGATCAGGTCGCCCATGAATTAAAAAAATTATTAAAGAATTTATAAATATTTCAATTAGTGTTGAAAACTAAATTTTAGTAGTTATAGACAATGAAATGCGTTTCATCAAAAACTCTCTTTTCCATGCCTAATTCTGCATAAAACTAACAGTTTTTATCTGTTTGCTATTTAATAATAAAAATCACATTTCCAATCATCAGATGACACATGATGAATGACCAAACACTGATCAACTCATTTCTAAAACTGGTTCAGAAAGAAGGCTTTTTTGCTACAGCCATTGATGGCATTGTGCTGATGCGCGTAGACCACAATACACCACCGATCGCGGTATTGCAGGAACCCACCCAAGTATTTGTTTTACAAGGCCAAAAGCGCGGTTATATCGGCACAGAAACCTATTCCTTTCAACAAGGTCAATGCCTGATTGTCTCGGTGTCAATGCCTTTTGATTGTGACACCATTGCCAGTGCGGAAGCACCGATGATTGCGATTAGCATGAAACTGGAAGCAGACACTGTCAATGAGCTACTTGCAAAAACCTATTTCGAGAATTACCAGTTTAAGCCACTCACCACAGGAATGAGTGTGATCGAATATGATCAGGCCATTTCGAGTGTGCTGAATCGTTTATTACAGACATTGACCTCGGAACAGGATGTGCTGGTTTTAGGCGAGCAGATTAAACGAGAACTGCTTTATCGAGTGATACAAAATGCAGGCGCAGATGCCTTAAAAGGTTTGGTGGCACAAGGCAATCTCAGACCCATTTATAAAATCTGCGAATATATCCAGCACCATTTTACCGAAAAGCTCACTGTAGACATGCTGGCAGAGCAAGCCAATATGAGTACTTCTGCATTTCATAAAGCCTTCAAACAGGTGACACAACATTCACCGTTGCAATATTTAAAAGTCGTCCGTTTGCATAAGGCAAAACAATTGTTGCAAAACGCAGACCAAAGTGTGGCTCAGGCGGCTTATGCTGTTGGTTATCAGAGCTCTTCTCAATTTAGCCGAGAATTTAAAAAGCAGTTTGGTTTTCCGCCCAAACATGCTGAATCGAATACTGAAACGGAGTCATGATCAGATGAATCAAAATAGCGTAGAGCAAATGAAATATATCGAAATTACTCAAGCAGGCGGTCCTGAAGTGTTACAGCTTGCCGAGGGAGCACGCCCAGAAATTACAGCAGATGAAATCCTGATTGAAGTCTACGCAACTGGAATTAACCGACCGGATATCTTACAGCGCCAAGGATTATATCCGATGCCAAAAGGCGTTACGCCTATTCCCGGACTGGAAGTATCAGGAGTGGTCGCACAAGTAGGTGCTCGAGTCACTCAGTTTAAAGTGGGTGATAAAGTCTGCGCACTCACCAACGGCGGTGGCTACGCTGAATATTGTGCCGTACCCGCCAATCAAAGCTTGAAGATTCCAAAAAATCTCAGTTTTATTGAGGCTGCTGCGATTCCCGAAACTTATTTCACCGTCTGGGCAAACCTGTTCCAGATTGGTCAATTAAAGAAAGATGAAACCGTGCTGATTCATGGTGGTGCCAGTGGGATTGGTTCAACCGCGATCAGCTTGTGTCATGCCATGGGCATTAAAAACTTCTCCACGGTGGGGAGTGATGACAAAGTTGAAAAATTATCTGCTGTGTCACAGGTCATTAACTACAAAACGCAGGATTTTGAAAAAGAAGTTTTGGCGCTGACCGATGGACAGGGCGTGGATGTGATTCTGGATATTATCGGTGCGTCATACTTTAACCAAAACCTGAGATTATTAAAGCGTGATGGTCGGCTGGTGATTATTGGCTTTATGGGCGGGCGTAAAGTTGACGGCTTTGATATACAGGAATTAATGCTCAAACGTGCAGTGGTCACTGGCTCAACCATGCGTGCCAGAACAAATCAAGAAAAGGCTAAAATTACTCAGGATCTTGAACAGTTTGTCTGGCCTTTGATTGAGGCAGGGCAATGTAAGCCAATCATCTATAAAACCTTTGCTTTTGAGGATGTCGCACAGGCACACCAATGTCTGGAAAGCAGCCAGCATACTGGCAAGGTGGTACTCGAAATTAAGTCTTAATTTGCCTGATTATATTCATTCTATGCCTGTTCGTATTCAGTCCTTGAGTATGGCAGGTTGCTCACGCAATATGCTTATAAATAAAACGATGCAATGAGGAAACTTGAAATGACAACAAATACCGATGATCGTAATCCAACACCAGACCGTGCGGAAGATAATGCCTTCTTTCCATCGCCGTATTCATTGAGCCAGTATACTTCTGCTAAAACGGATTATGAGGGTATAACCTATTCACAGCCGTATCAGGGCGATAAAAAGATTTTGATGATCGCGACAGACGAACGTTATATCTTGATGCAAAATGAAAAATTCTTTTCTACCGGCAATCACCCAGTGGAAATGCTATTGCCCATGTTCCATCTGGATAATGCAGGTTTTGCCTTTGACGTGGCAACACTGTCAGGCAATCCGGTCAAGCTGGAAATGTGGGCGATGCCCAACGAAGAACAAGTGGTACTAGACACCTATAAAAAATATGAGAAACAGCTCAAAGCCCCCTTAAAACTTGCTGATGTACTCGAGCAAGCCTTAAGCGCTGATTCACCTTATGCAGGTATTTTCATCCCAGGTGGACATGGTGTATTGGCGAAGATTCCACAAAGCACCGAAGTCAAAGCATTATTAAAGTGGGCCCTTGCCAACGATAAATATGTAATTACGCTATGTCATGGACCAGCAGCTTTACTTGCCGCAGCGGTTGATGAAAATCCACAAGACTATATTTTCAAAGACTATCAGCTTTGTGTTTTCCCTGATGCTTTAGATAAAGGCGCGAATATTGATATTGGTTATATGCCAGGACAACTGCCATGGCTGGTGGGTGAAAATCTGCAAAAGCTTGGCGTTAAAATTTTGAACACAGGAATTACAGGTCAGGTGCACCAGGACCGAAAATTACTGACGGGTGATAGTCCGCTGGCTTCCAATAACCTAGGCAAATTGGCAGCAAGCACTTTATTGGCCGATCCAGAGCTACGTTAATTGCTTGAGATCAAAAATGAAAGCCTGACATCTAATGTTGGGCTTTTTTAACTTTTAAATCTATATAGCTGTATCAATTGTCAATTTACTGACAATCTCTATTATGACTTAAGGTTAAAGTCACTCACATGGATGTGAACTGAACAGGATGTTAAATGAAAATATGTATTTATGGTGCGGGTAATATTGGATGTTATCTGGGTGGTCGACTGGTCGCTGCAGGATGCAATGTCCAGTTAATTGTCCGCCCCAAAATTCGCCAGCAATTACAACAATACGGCCTGACCGTTTCGGACTATCTTGGGTATCAACACACCATTACAGCAGACCAGTTGCAACTGAGTGATGATCCACAGCTTGCAGCGCAAGCAGATATTATTTTTGTCTGTGTTAAATCGGCCGCCACTGAGCAAGTTGCGCATGAGTTAAAATCTGTTTTAACAAACAAGACCTTGATTATCAGTTTTCAAAATGGTTTAAGAAATGCGGAGATTTTAAAACAGATTCTGCCCAACCAAACCATTCTTGCAGGCATGGTTCCTTTTAATGTCGCGGCTTTGGGAAATGGTAGGTTTCATCAAGGTACAGAAGGAGCTCTATATACCCAGCAGCACGAGCCAATGCATGAGTTGATAAGTGCATTTAAAACTGCTGGATTGGAACTCAAACTTGCATCTGATATGCAGGCAGTACAATGGGCCAAGTTAATTCTTAATCTGAATAATTCAGTGAATGCCTTGTCACAACTTCCTTTAAAGCAACAGCTTTCTATTCGGGGATATCGTCAATGTCTGGCAATGGCACAGATGGAAGCGTTAAAACTGCTTAAAATTGCAGGAATTAAACCTGCTCAACTGACGGCCTTGCCAGCGCAGATTGTTCCTAGGGTATTAAGCCTGCCAGATTTTATTTTTAATGCCGTTAGCAAAAATATGTTAGCGATTGATCCGCTGGCACGTTCCTCGATGGCCGATGATCTCATGGCAGGGAGAAGCACAGAAATTGACTGGATTAATGGAGAAGTTGTTGGTTTAGCACAACAACTCAATTTGAAAGCACCAGTCAATGCCAAACTGATTCAATTGATTAAACAGGCTGAAACATCGCCCAAGGCATGGTCAGCACAAGCGCTTAAACAACAGCTAGAAGTCTCATAATTAAAATAGCGTATCACTGAAAATCAGTCATACGCTAGTGTCGATAATAAGTACTTAAGACTTTTCAGTCATGGGTGGACCGAAGCGGGTGATCAAAATGCCAAAGATCGTTGCGAAGATATACATAAAAATGGAATACACCGCGGCTGGCATCGCAATGGTTGTACTGGCCATGACGGTAAGCGCGATGGTCATGGCAAGAGTACTATTATGAATACCGATTTCAAAGGCACAGGCACGGGCCTGATAGGAACTGATACCAAACAATCGGGGAACAAAATAACCGACCGCGAGGCTAATTGCACAGAATAATGCGGTGGCGAAACCGATTTGCCCCAAATAAGCTAACAAATTAGTCCGTTCTGTAAAAATCGCCCCAGCAATGATGATAAGCAGGAAAACAATTGCAAAAATTCGGACTGGCCGATTTAACTTTTCTGCGATATGCGGCGCAAAATGACGCACCAGCATACCGATTGCCACAGGTACCAAAATAATCAGGAAAACTTGCAGAATCTTAGAAAACTGTAGTCCAAGCTGCTGTCCTTCATTCATAAAATGCAAAATGGCGAAGTTGACAATAAAAGGTAAGAACAGGGCTGCCACTAATGCATTAATGGCGGTCAAACTGATGTTTAAAGCAATATCGCCTTTATATAAGTAACTGAACAGGTTCGCAGTCGATCCACCGGGTGAGGCAGCCAGCAGCATTAAACCGACAGCAAGTAATGGAGGAAGAGACAGTAGTTTACAAATCAGGAATGCAATCCCGACCAATAAAACCAACTGGCAAAATAGGGCAATGATGACGGCTTTGGGGTGTTTGGTGACACGGGCAAAATCTTTTAAAGTGAGTTCCAAGCCTAAACCAGCCATGACAATCGCCAGTGCAATGGGTAAAAAAAGGGTAATTAATCCAGAATCCATTACTATTTATTCCTTTAGGTTAAATTTATATTAAAAAAATTTATATATTATTGACTATAAAAATATCTACCTATAGTTTTTGATGCATTTGGCAAAATTAAGCCAATACAATAACTACCACACAAACAAATCCAATTATTATCAATCATAAATAACCAATCAATAAATTTATTTTATTAATTCTAAATATTTATAACTATTAAATAATTTATTTGTTTTACTGTCATAAATCTGTCAAATGATCCAAAATTAGATTATACAAAAATAAGATATAAAAATTATTTGCATCATTTTTACATTTTTACAACGTTATTTTAAATCGGTTACAAAAAGCAGATTATGTATACAAAATAAGCAAATGTATAGACCTGTTCTGTTCAGTAGAAATTTTTTCTTAACTCACTTATATAAAATATATATAGCATTAACAATAGAATAGAACCTTATAAAAAACAAATTTAACTCAACAAAATAGGCCATATCTTAAATTACATCATTTTTAAATATAGTTTTTATAAGATTCGTACTACTGACAGAAATAGAAAAGATGCATGTCAAAATGGTCAATGATATTTATTTGACTTAAGAATGATAATCAGCAGCAATTTTACCCTGTGACGATTTTTGAATAAAAGCAGGTGAAAAGTTAAGTAAAAAAGATCCCAATATTTTATTGGTGAGAATAAAAAATTGAGTATGACAAATAAGCGGAATCAATATGGATAACGTCGCTCAGCTAGAAACTGACACTAATTTCCAAAGTCGAAAAAAAATAACAGGAGCAGTTTTTAGTGTGCTGCTGTTATTACTTCTCATCGGCATTATATATTATCTTTTTGTATATCGATATTATCAGTCTACCGATAATGCCTATGTTCAGGCAGATCTGACCTGGGTGATGCCAAAGATATCGGGTGAAGTTATTGAGTTGATCATTAAAGACAATCAGGTTGTTAAAAAAGGCGAAACCTTGGCAATACTGGATCATCGCGACTATCAGGCCCGTTATGATCAGGCCCGTTCTATGGTGACCTTAAAACAAGCAGCACTTGGAGTGCAGCAACAAAATGAAAAATCAGCCAAGTCATCCATCAGTGAAGCAAATAGTGGTGTTATTGCAGCGCAAGCTGATCTATCGCGCTTGAAAAAAGATTTTGAACGTTATCAAGACCTGTTAAAAGATGGGGTGATTACCCGACAAAACTTTGAAGGCATTCAGTCCCAATATTTGACCGCACAGGCACAACTAAGCAAGGCGCAAGCCGCGGTCAATGCTGCTGAAGCACAACTGGGCAGCTTGCAGGCAAGTAGAGCCCAGATTTTAGCCGACATTGAAAATGCCAATGCCAGTCTGGACCTTTATCAGATTGATCTGGCTTCATCCAAAGTAGTCAGTCCTGTGACCGGTAAAGTTGGCAGTCTTGCAATCCAGAAGGGATCGCGTGTCTCACCGCAAACGCGCTTGATGGCGATCATTCCAGACAAAAGCTTATATGTGCAGGCCAATTTCAAAGAAACACAAATAGAAAAAATGCATATTGGCCAGCAGGTTAAACTCAAAATAGATGCCTATCCAAGCCTGACTTATACCGGAAAAATCGAAAGCTTTTCGCCAGCATCAGGGGCAACTTTTTCGCTAATGCCTCCTGACAATGCAACAGGGAATTTTAACAAAGTCGTACAACGTATTCCGGTACGCATCAGTATCGATTCAAGTCCGCACATCGATCTGATTAAGCCAGGCATGTCGGTCAGTGCGACCGTTGATCTCAGAACTTAAGCATAAATCAGGTATAAGTGATGAATCAGGCTGTTGAAAATGAGTGGAAATTTCCCCCGAAAACGGCATGGGCAATTTTCGCTGCCATGATCTTTGGCAATTTTATGGCAATTCTTGATATTCAGATCGTCGCCAGTTCTTTAAACGAAGTTCAGGCAGGGATGAGTGCGAGCCGTTACGAGGTGACCTGGGTTCAAACGGTGTATTTGATTGCAGAGATCATTGCCATTCCAATGTCCAGTATTGTCTCGCGTGTTCTCTCGACCCGTGTCTATTACACCCTTTGTGCAGTGGGGTTTACCATTAGTTCCTTACTCTGCGCACTGGCATGGAATCTGGAAAGTTTACTGGTGTTTCGTGCGATTCAGGGCTTTATGGGCGGTGGCATGATTCCAACTTCAATGACGGCATTATATCTGCTGTTCCCTGAGGCAAAGCGTTCCTTACCGTTGGTGACCTTTGGCATGGTCAGTACTCTAGGTCCAGCAATTGGTCCAACCATAGGCGGCTGGCTCACCAATAATTTTTCATGGCACTGGATGTTCCTGATTAACATCATTCCCGGGATTATTATTGCCACCGTGATTTACTCAGGGCCCAATATTGACCGCGCTAATTATTCACTGATTAAAACTATGGACTGGCTGAGCCTGCTTGGTATGGCGATGTTCTTGGGTGGACTGGAATATTTTCTGGATGAAGGTGCACGGCACGATTGGCTGGCAGACTCGGGTGTGCGTATTGCCTTTATGGTCTGTCTGATCGGTGGCATGATTTTCTTCTCCAGAAGCTTTACTCAGCCTAAACCTTTACTCGATTTAAGCGTATTCAGGAACAAGAATTTCACCCTCAGCGCGATTACCACCTTTGTGATCGGCATGGCACTTTATGGCTTGGGCTATATGATTCCGGTCTTTCTTGGACAGGTAAGAGAAATGAACAGTAGCCAGATTGGTCACGTCATGATGGTCACCGGCGTAGTGATGTTCTTTTTTGCCCCATTCCTTGCCTGGCTGATTCCTAATTTTGATACCCGTAAAACCGTATTCGTCGGCATGATTCTGGCGGGCTTTGGTGTATGGCTGAATTCACATCTCAGCATTCACAGCGATTATGACTTTATGTTCTGGCCGCAAATTTATCGCGGAATAGGCCTGATGATCTGCCTGATTGTGGTTTCACATCTGGCCATGAGTACGTTACCGCTGAGTAAGGTTGCTGATGCCAGCGGGATTTACAACCTGATGCGTAATATTGGCGGAGCAGTGGGATTGGCGCTGATTAATTCTTCACTGGATTGGCTGACAGCGTTACATGTCACTCAAATTAATCAGTATATGAATCCCCAGAACTGGATCTTCGTCGAAAGACTGGATCAGCTTACGGCGCAATATCAGGAAGTTGGTTCAAACGCCCAGCAAATTGCGCTGAGCGTGATTTATCGTGACATTCATTATCAGGCGCTGACATCAAGTTTTAATGATTTATTACGTATGCTCGCAATCATTATGTTTGTGACCGCATTTTTAACCATATTTATGGATCGGGGGAAAAAAATGAATATGTAGAAATCCAAAAAGAGAGGGTAATTTTAAACAATCAAAAACAATAGGGCTTATATAAAAAAGATCCCTTTATAAAAACAACACTTAGATGAGTTTTTGAATATCTCTGTATGAGGTCGGGGAACTCGCGTATCTAGATGTGGAAGGTTAAGTATTATGATTAATACAACATATAAACTAATTTCAAAATTGAACCAGAAAGAACGTACCTATGGTCAATATTTTGAAAAAGAGCAAATCGATCTTGATCGCTTAAAAGTGATGTACTCGATTTATGAGCAATATTATGAAAACACCAGATTTTCTATTTTTGTGGATGATTTTAAAAAGAAAAGCGGAGCAATCTTGGTTTTTAATACAGAGACCAATGAAATTGTTGGTTTCTCTACCGTCGTGGTGCAACATTTCTATCTAAATGGTAAGGACTATACCGTTTTATTTAGTGGCGATACCGTTATTTTAAAAGAGTTTTGGGGAACGCGCTCCCTTCAAAGCACCATGCTCAAACTGATGATCAAGTTAAGAATCAGATATCCATTTAATGAGCTGTATTGGTTACTGATTTCTAAAGGTTATAAAACCTATTTACTACTTGCCAATAATTATTATGTGTATTACCCCAATATTAAAGATGAAAACCAGCATCTCTCTTCAGTGATTGAACATTACTGTGAAAATTTCTTTGGCGAATATTATGATAAAGAAGCAGGATTATTAAATTTTGGCGAGGATTATCAGCCATTAAAAGGTGAAATTGCCCCGATCACGGCTGAAATGAGAGAGAAAAATCCGAATATTGATTTCTTTGAACAGAAAAATCCGACCTGGACTATTGGCACAGAACTCCCATGCATCGGACGTATGGGCTGGAAAGACATTGCCCGTTTTCCGGTAAAGTTGATGACAAAGCCGACCAGTAAAGGCAAATGTGAGGCGCTTTCAATCTCTAAAACCAACCGTCGGGAGGCGATCCAATGAAAGCTGCTGAATGGCTGACAACAGGCTCGCATCTTATTTTAAAACAATGGTGTGATGCCTCTGATCGTAACTTTACCAAACGCTTTAATGCATTAGAAGCGACTCAGCGTCAAATTTTGCATTCGATTTTACAGACCTCAACCTTTGCTAAAGATAAAAAAGTGCAAAATTATGAACAGTTTATAAAATCATTCCCAGCCACGCGTTACGGCGCCTGGCGAGAAGATATCCAGCGCTATCGTGAACAAAAGCTTGCGCTTTCCAGCAGCAAGCTGGTGCGTTTTCAGCCAACCAGTGGTTCAAGTGAACAGATTAAGTTTATTCCTTATACCAAACTGTTTTTAGATCAACTCGATCATGCCATTGCTCCCTGGTTAGCCAGCATGTACCGCAAGTGTCCTCAATTGCGCGCAGGAACTCACTATTGGTCCGTGTCATGGTTGCCGGAAAGCCAGCGTGAAGTTTTAAAAGACAAAAACCTGAATGATGACAGTGCATTATTAGGCATGGGTAAACGGATCTTATCCAAGTTTACCCAAGCTGTTCCAAGTAATGTGGCCTTTGCTGCAAATGCCGATGATGCATTGTTTGCGACCATTTGTTATCTGGTGGCTAATCGAAATCTAGCCATGATCTCGGTGTGGAGTCCAACCTTTGCACTACAGTTGCTGGAACGTCTGGAAGCGCTGCAACAGGAAGTGATTGAAGTGCTGGAAAGTGGATTATGGGGTATGCGCCAAAATTCGTTGAAAGACGTCACGGCACCTTATAGTCCTGAAAGTGCACAGGCCTTAATCAACAGTTCTAATGGTGAGCACATTGATTTTAAGCAGCTTTGGCCAAAATTAAGTCTGGTCTCCAGTTGGGATACCGCGGGCTCTAAAGCCTGGGCTGAAAAATTAAAGCAGAGACTGCCTGATGTGCAGTTCGAGGGCAAAGGTCTATGGGCAACTGAAGGTGTGGTGACCATTCCATATAACGATCAATATCCGTTAGCTTATCAAAGTCATTTTTATGAGTTTGAATATCTTGAGGGAGAGAAACAGGGCCAGATTATCCCGTCATGGCAACTTAAAGTGGGTGATGTGGTGAGTCCAATCATCACATCGGGGAATGGTTTACTACGTTATTGTCTTGATGATTGTTTACGGGTCACCGGTTTTCTGCAACAGATTCCTTGCTTTGAGTTTCAGGGACGCCGTTTTGGTGTCGATCTGGTCGGTGAAAAGCTTGCTCCAGAGACAGCACAGCAACTGCTTTCACAACTGAACGAAACCGACTCTAAAGCCATCTCCTTGCTGGCGATTGATACCGAGCAGCAGGTTAAACCATTTTATTGTGTTCTGTTTGAAGGGGAAATTCATCACAGTGTTAACGATGAATATATTGATCGTATTTTGCGTCAGAATTTTCATTATGAACTTGCCCGGAACTTAGGTCAGCTAGATCAACCTCAGATTCGTCAAGCGCCGAATGGCTGGAATGCCTATAAAAAGCTGGTGATGTTTGATGGCATTATCGAAGGCAATATCAAGCCTGAACCCTTAAAGAAAATTACCCTGAATAGTTTGGAACAACTATGAAGAAAGGGAAGACGCAATTTAGTAAGCCGTTTTTAAAGCCTATGCATCTTGTACTGTGCATGGGAATGCTATTCGTTTCAAATACAGTCAGTGCCATGACTTTAGACGAGGCTTTGTCCGCAAGTTTAAGGCATGAAAGTCAACTCGAAGTCAGCCGTTTAAGTGTCAGTCAGTCTACTGCAATGCTTGAGCAGGCTAAACAACGGGATGGCTTAAAAGTCAATCTGGTTGGTCAACTTGATTATGAGCGGGTGGAAACACCTGCTCAGGTCATGTTTCCAACCGAAGGCAACCGCAAAGGCCGAAGTCTGCAATTACAGCTGGACTATCCCGTTTATACGTCCGGACGGCATGGTTTGGGCGTTGAAGTAGCGAAGAACCAGTTATCCGCACAGGCGCAGGGTTTATCTGACCAAAGATCGGAAACCATTTTGAATACGGTGATGGTCTATACCGACGTATTAAAGAAAAAGGCGATTTTAGAGCTACGGAAAAAAACCATGTCAAATCTGCAGCGTTCGCTCTATGAATCACAACGGCGTTTTGACGTGGGCATGATTACCCGTGCCGATCTGGCTCAGGTTCTGGCCCAAGTGGCCCAAGGCCAAGCTGATATTACACAGGCTCAATCTAATCTTACGGTGAGTGAAGCACAGTTTTATCAAATTACTGGTTTAACCGCAGATAATCTTATTGCAATCAAACAGTTGCCTGCAATTCCAAACAGCGTGGATGAAGTTTTAGCGAGAACTAACCGTCATCCTGCATTGATGCGCGGCAAATATGAAAAACAGGCTGCCGAGAAACAATACGCCTTAACCAAACGGGAACTCTGGCCGACAGTCATGCTGACCAGCCGAGCAGGCAAGCAGCATGAAGCAAGTTATATCGGTTCTGAAAGTAACAATTACATGGTGGGCGTACAACTGAATGTGCCTTTGTTCGATGATGGCCTGAACCGGGCCAATACAAGGAAAGCGCAGGCCGATGTCGATCTGGCTAAGCAAAAGATCCGGACGCTTGAGCTTGATTTAAATCAGCGGGCACGAACTACATATGCACAGCTGCAAAGCATTCGACAAAATAAAGAGGCACTGCAAAATGCCATAGATGCAGCATCGATTGCATTTGTCTACACCCGAAAAGAGTTCGACTTAGGCACCAAAACCACCTTTGATCTGCTCAATACCGAACAAAAATTATTAGACGTACAGACCCAAAAAACCGTCAATGAACAGGACGAAGTCGTGTATGTCTATCAACTCCTGGATCAGATGGGACAATTAAATCAGCTGGTTCCAGACCAGACGGCTACACAGGTGAATAATCAATGAAAACAAACCCACCGACATCCCCTCATCAAAACAGCTTGATTACCCGTGAAGCAACCTTGGCAGATGATCAGGCCTTGCGAGCACTGATTGCGGTGCCGATGACCACCAAGGGCGTACAAATCAGTTTTCAGCGTGAACCGAGCTATTTTAAAGCTTCAGATATTCTGTATCGACATAAGCTGCATGTTGTGATTGAAGATACTGAACATCAAAAGAATGTTGCCTGTTATAGCAATGGTCATCGCCCGTGCTATGTCGATAAGGCAATACAGAATGTGCGCTATGCCAGTGATTTGCGTGTAGATCCAAACTATCGTGGCAAATCCTTAGTCAAAGTATTGGGTGCGCATGTCAAGCAGACCCTGCATCAACCTGATTTTAGCCAGATGATTATCTTTAATGATAACTATGCGGCACGAGCAGCCATACAAACCGGAAAAAGCGGGATTCCTGATTATTATGATGAGGGCTTAATCGAAACACTGACACTAACGCATCTGGGAAACAAGAGAACAATTAAAGCCTTTTTAAATCACAGGACTGAAACTGAGAGGGGGGAGATTAAATCATGTCAGGCTCGACCCGAACATATTACTGCAATGAACCGGTTTATTGCCGAAATGTCGCAGCATTATAATTTTATCCCGGCTTATAATTTCGCAGAGTTACATGCAGGGCACCCTTATTTTTCGGGACTACAACTCTCGGACTTTCAGCTTTACTTTCAAGATGGAAAACTTGTGGGGATGTTTGGATTGTGGGATCAACATACTATTAAACAGACCAAAATCCTGCATTACAGTTCAGCGATTGGCCTTGTACGTCCAATCTATAATGTATTGACCAAAGTGACTAAAGGCATGCCATTGCCTAAACTTGGTGACTCGGTGAGATATCATGTATTACATAGCCTGTTGTGCCATCCCCAGCAGTTAGCACTGCATCATTTAATGCTTGAAGATGCACAGAAAATCTCTAAGCAGCGAGGTGTAGGAGTTGTGAGCTTTACCTTGTCGCATCAAGATCCTCGTTTCCAGCTCAATCAGTTTTATAAAGGTGAACGCTTAACAGGCATGCACGGTTTTATTAGTTTTCAGGGTGATCCACGTCCCAACTTTAATAAGCATCTAATTCCGTATTTAGAAGTGGGACGCATTTGAGTCATAAAAAAATTCCTCAAGCGATTTAAAGCTTGAGGAATTTTCTAGGTGTAATGTGTAAATTATGCTTTCAGGCCTTTAGCATACTCAACCAGTTGATCAATCACCGTTCCCCAACCTTCAAAGAAACCCATGTCTTCGTGTTGTTGACGAGTTTCGGCAGTACGGTGTCTGGCAATTGCGGTATATTTGGTTGCACCATCGCCTGCATCTTCAAGCAACAGAATTGCGGTCATAAATGGATTTTCAGCAGGTTTCCAGTCTTCGGTATAGGTATCGGTAAAGACCAGTTTTTCGCCTTCAATCACTTCCAGATAAACCCCTTCATTTTTGATTTCATTACCATCCACATCAAAGATGGTATTGAACTTTCCACCCACTCGTAAATCAATTTCACAGGCTTTAATCGAGTGAGGGCGAGGAATAAAGAAGTGTTGGATATGTTCAGGTGTGGTCCAGCATTCCCAGACCAGCTCACGCGGAACATCTATCACTCTTTCCAGTTTTAAATCAGTCTTTGGATCTAGTTTCATTTTCTCTTTTCCTTTTTAATTCGAGTGCATAACGATCAAATTGATTAAGTCTTTGTTCCCAGATTGCCCGTTGTTCACTTAACCAATTTTGCATGGGGGTGAAAGCTTCGGGTGTCAGGGCACAAGTTCTGATTCGTCCATTTTTTTCTGAATGAATAAGTCCTGCTTGTTCTAATTTATTTAAATGTTTTAGAAAAGATGGCAGGGCCATGTCATGTTGTTCAGCCAGTTCGGTGATCGATGCTGCCCCAAAAGACAGTCGCGTTAAGATATCTCTACGCGTTGGATCACTGAGAGCACTGAATAACACATCGAGTTTAGAATCATACTTAGCCATAAAGCTAAGTATTGCGCACAAAATAGACAGCTGTCAACAAAAAACTTAGCTAAGAAGCTAAGTTTCTATTACAACTTTTATCGCTCTATTTTTCTTGTTTATTGGTTAAAATAACCCCAATAAAACTTAGACTACCACCAAGCAGCATAGACCAGGTGATGGGTTCCTTCAGAATCAGAAATGCCAGTAAGACTGCAAATACAGGTACCAGATTATTAAATATAATGGTTCGAGATGGTCCAATGTGATGAATTGCTTCGGCATACCAGATAAAAGCCAGAACTGTGCCAAAAGCACCTAAATAAAGAATGGATAGCCAACTGCTCCACGAAATATCCATCAACCCGCTAGCACGTAATTCCGGCCATGCACTGAGTAAAAGAAAACCTGTACCCCATAGTACCGAATAGGTGGTCATGGTTAAAGCAGAGGCTTGAGTCTGTTTAAAACAAATCGTATAAATGACCCAGCTCAAAACTGCACCGCACATCATCATTTCACCCGTTCCAAAAGATTGAGTGAAGGCAGCAAAAAATTCACCTCTACTCACCACGATGAGTGTGCCGATTAAAGCGAGACATACACCTAAATAATTTATTCTTTGTAGCCTTTCGTGAAAGAATATCCGCATGGCCAAGATGGTTAAAATAGGGGATAAGCTCACAAATAGTGCAGTTCTGCCTGCTTCAATTCTGGACAGAGCAGCAAAGAAAAATAAGTTATAAGCAAATACCCCCGTCAATCCCATCAAGATGGCATAGACATGTTGTTGTACAGAAAGATGGAGAAATCTTCCCGTGCTTTTCAATAAGATCAACACCAGTAAGATGGCAGCAAAGCCAAAGCGTAATAATGCAGATAGGGTTGGGGAGAGTTCCGCTGTAACAATGCGTCCTGCAATGAAGGTTCCACCCCACATTAGGGCAACACAGATCAGCTTCAAATAAACAGTGGAACTCGAAAGCGCAATGGCGAAGTGACGCATGAAATTTTCAATCAACATGGAATTGAATCAGATCGTAAAACTAATTTATTTTTATAGTAAAATGAGCTTTTACTCATGAATGCGTCGTGATGACCCTGACTCAACTCCAAATATTTTCCAAGCTCGCGGAACTAAAAAATTTTACGCATACGGCACAACAACTGAATATTTCACAGTCAGCGATTTCGCATGCACTTAAATCGTTGGAAAAGAAGTGGCACACCCAGCTGTTTTATCGAAATAATAATGAAGTCGAGCTGAGCGCTGCAGGACAACGCTTACTACCTTATGCGAATGAAATCCTGAATGTTGCTCACATGATTCAGCAAGAAGTGATGGATCTCAAAGGTCTGAAAACAGGAAGCTTGAGGATCGGATCTTTTGGCGCATCGTCTTCCAATGTGCTGATCCCGCTGATTTTAAAACAGTTTGCACAGCGCTATCCTGAGGTTGAGGTACTGGTGATGGAAGGAACGGATAAAGAAGTATTGCAGTGGATCGATGAACGCAAAGTTGATCTTGGCTTTGTGGTACTGCCTGAAACCCGCTTTGATAGTTTTGCTTTGTTGGAGGATATCTTTGTCGCTTTATTGCCAAACGATTTAGAGATCGCACACAAGCCAGCAGTGCAATTGCAAGAGCTGCTTGATCATCCTTTTATAATGACCAGTGCGGGCAGTCAAAACCATGTCATGGAACTGTTTAAGGCTGCACAACTCACTCCACAGATTAAATATAACTTGTCGCAAATCCTGTCGATTTTAAATATGGTCAATCAGGGTGCAGGGGTTTCAATTGTGGCAGATTTAGCACTCGACACAAATATTCTTTCGCTTTACCCCAATGTGGTCAAACGCCCATTATCTCCCAACATCAAGCGTTCTATTGGCTTGGCAGTAAAGAATAAACAGCAGATGTCACCGACTGCAAAAGCCTTTGTTGAGCTTGCCGTGCAACTCTAGGTTTGGGTCAGTATGCTAAAACCTGCTTAATTGTTCATAAATAGGCTAGAAAAACAGACAAAAGTTATCAATTACACAAAATACTTCTATAATAGCGCCCATCAATACTAAGGTCAGTGTTTAGATAGAGTCATAAGACGACCTTAGCCACAGTTTTTTAAGTCTATTTGTGATCCACGATTCGGCTTATCGATTATTATTTTCAATCTTATGTACTTGCAACACATAAGAATATTTAGGTGCTCGCATGGAAATCAAGGTTAATTATCTCGACAATCTTCGACAAGAGGCGAAGTTTGATGACTTTACGGTAATCGCCGATCAGCCGATTCGTTATAAAGGCGATGGTTCTGCACCAGGGCCATTTGATTATTTCCTTGCTTCATCTGCGTTATGTGCAGCTTACTTTGTCAAAGTGTATTGTGCCGCACGTGATATTCCAACAGATAACATCCGTTTATCTCAGAACAATATTGTTGATCCTGAAAATCGCTACAAGCAGATTTTTAAAATTCAGGTTGAATTACCCGCTGATATTTCTGAAAAAGACCGTCAGGGCATCTTGCGTTCAATCGATCGCTGTACCGTCAAGAAAGTGATCCAGACCGGTCCAGAATTTGTAATCGAAGAAGTTGAAAGCATTGATGCCGATGCACAAGCTTTATTGATGCCAAGCCTGACTTCGGAAAGCAGCACCTATATTGCAGGTAAAGACCTGCCATTAGAAGAAACGATTGCCAATATGTCAGGGATTTTGGCAGGTCTTGGCATGAAGATTGAAATCGCATCTTGGCGCAATATCGTACCGAATGTCTGGTCTTTGCATATCCGTGATGCCCAATCGCCAATGTGCTTTACCAATGGTAAAGGCTCAACCAAAGAAAGTGCTTTGGCATCGGCTTTAGGTGAGTTCATTGAACGTTTAAACTGTAACTTCTTCTATAACGACCAATTCTGGGGTGAGGACATTGCCAATGCAGAATTTGTGCATTATCCAGATGAGAAGTGGTTTAAACCGGGTCCAAATGGCGAATTACCAAAAGAAATCTTGGATGAATATTGTCTAGAAATTTATAACCCAGATGATGAGTTACTCGGTACGCATTTATACGATACCAACTCAGGGAATACAGAACGTGGTATTTGTTCATTGCCATTCGTACGTCAATCCGATGATGAAATTGTCTATTTTCCCTCAAACCTGATTGAGAACTTATATCTCAGTAACGGGATGAGTGCGGGCAATACCTTGGCAGAAGCTCAGGTTCAATGCTTATCGGAAATTTTTGAACGTGCGGTTAAACGTGAAATTCTGGAAGGTGAAATTGCATTACCGGATGTGCCGCAAGAGGTATTGGCCAAATACCCAGGTATTGTGGCAGGGATCCAAGGCTTGGAAGAGCAAGGCTTCCCAGTCCTTGTCAAAGATGCATCGTTAGGCGGTCAATTCCCTGTGATGTGTGTGACTTTAATGAATCCACGTACAGGCGGTGTATTTGCCTCATTTGGGGCGCACCCAAGTTTGGAAGTGGCATTAGAGCGTAGTTTGACTGAATTGTTGCAAGGCCGTAGTTTTGAAGGTTTAAACGATTTACCGCAACCAACTTTCCAAAGCAATGCAGTCACTGAACCAAACAACTTTGTTGAACACTTCATTGATTCAAGCGGCTTGGTCTCTTGGCGCTTCTTTAGTGCCAAATCGGATTATGACTTTGTGGAATGGGACTTCACCAATAACGGTGAAAACTCCAATGCTGAAGAAGCAGCAGAATTGTTTGGCATCCTTGAAGAAATGGGCAAAGAAGTCTATATGGCGGTATATGAGCACTTAGGAGCAACCGCATGCCGTATCTTGGTGCCTGATTATTCTGAAATTTATTTGGTTGAAGACCTGATTTGGGACAATACCAACCGAGCGATCTTATTCCGCGAAGATATTCTTAATCTACATCGTTTAGATAACGAGCAGTTGGAGGCCTTGGTTGAGCGTTTAGAAGAATGCGAACTGGATGATTACACCGAAATCACCACCTTGATCGGGATTGAGTTTGATGACAATACGGTATGGGGACAATTAACCCTGCTTGAATTAAAACTGTTGATCTATCTTGCTTTAGAGCAGTTTGAAGAAGCGAAAGAACTGGTTGAGACTTTCTTGCAATACAATACCAACACGGTAGAACGTGGTTTGTTCTATCAATGCATGAATGTGGTGTTGGAAGTCTTACTCGATGATGAAATGGAGCTTGAAGACTACGAAACCAATTTCCGCCGTATGTTTGGCAATGAGCGTATGGATGCTGTAGTTGGTTCTGTTGAAGGTACGGTCCGTTTCTATGGCCTCACACCAACTAGTATGAAACTGGAAGGGCTTGACCGTCATTTACGTCTGATCGACAGCTATAAGAAATTGCATAAAGCACGTGCTAAGGCAGTCGGTTTAAATGGCTAAAACTCAATAAATATTGTTTTAAAAAGTGCATGTTGATCATGCACTTTTTTTAATGATGAGAATGCTGAGTAAAATTGCAATTTTAAGAAAAAACGCTTGACCTTACAATGATAGGAAGCTTTATAGTGTGTTTATCTTGTTAAATAACCGAATGGAGTTTTGCAATGGAATTTCACGTTGAAAATATGACTTGTGGTGGCTGTGCACGTGGCGTAACCCGTGCAATCCAAGCGGTAGATGCCAATGCAAAAGTCATTACAGATCCACCAAATCGTAGTGTTAAGGTTGAAACGACAGCCTCACAACAACAAGTGGTCGAGGCTTTATCTGAAGCCGGTTTTCCACCACGTTAATCTGTTCTGGAATCAAAAGCGGCTAAAACAGCCGCTTTTTTGTGTCAAAAGAATGGAAAAAAATAAAAGGCGATCACAAGATCGCCTTTTATTGTGTTCTACTTGCGCCCAGTGAGTGGGGACAGCGAGAGCAGATCATTATGATGATGGATGTCCTTGATTTCATGACTTGGTTCTTTTAAGCCTTCCAGAATCGGACAGTCGGGGCGATTGTCACCCGCACAGCAATCAACCAAGTTCTGGAGTGTTTGCGCCATTTGTTGCAGGTCCTGGATACGCTCTTGCAACTTTTGGATATGTGCCTGAGCCAATTGTTTTACATCGGCACTTTGTCGATTGCGGTTATTCCATAAATCCAGTAAATCGGTGATTTCCGTGACCGAGAAACCCAGTTCACGACTGCGTTTGATAAATTTCAAACGTTCCACGTCATTGTCTGAATAAGAACGGTAGCCTGCATTGCTGCGTCCTGCCGCAGGAATCAAACCAATTTGCTCGTAATAACGAATCATTTTGGCGGTTACACCTGAAGCTTGAGAAACTTTACCAATATTCATAAGGTTCTCCATTAGCCTTTATGCACAGACGGGGGTTGGAAACGACGTAAACGTAGCGCATTACCCAGTACAAATACACTTGAAAGTGCCATCGCACCCGCGGCAAAAATCGGTGACATCAGGATACCATAAGCAGGGTATAACACACCCGCAGCGACTGGTATCAATAGAGTATTATAGGCAAAGGCCCAGAACAGGTTCTGGTGAATATTGCCAATGGTTGCTTTAGACAAGGCAATTGCATTGGCCACGCCTTGCAAGTTGCCTGACATCAATACCACATCCGCAGATTCAATTGCCACATCAGTCCCTGTACCAATTGCCAGACCCACATCTGCCTGCGCAAGTGCTGGTGCATCATTGATCCCATCGCCCACAAAGGCAATATGGCCATATTTTGCTTTCAGTTCCTGCACGGCATTGACTTTACCTTCAGGTAACACTTCGGCAATGACTTCATCAATCCCAAGTTGTTTGGCAATGGCATGTGCGGTACGTGCATTGTCACCGGTAATCATTGCTACTTTTAAACCCAGTTGATGCAGTGCTTGAATGGCAGCAGGCGTGGTGTCTTTAATTGGATCGGCAACCGCAATAATCCCTGCCAAAGCGCCATCAATTGCCACATAAAGCGGAGATTTGCCTTCATCACCCAAACGTTGTGCCGTATGGGAAAATGGGCCGATATCTAAGCCAAGTTGGATCATATAACGATCTGCACCGATATAGATATTCTGGCGTTCATTTACAGTGGCATTGACACCCATCCCAGTGACTGAATCAAAGCGCTCAACCTTTGGTAAATCTAAACCTTCATTTTTTGCCGCATCGACAATTGCTTTGGCAATCGGATGTTCGGAAAGTGACTCCACTGCGGCAACAAGACTGAGCACATCATTGCGTTCAAAGCCCGATGCCACTTCAAAATCAGTCAGCACAGGATGACCTTCGGTCAAGGTGCCTGTTTTATCAACGGCAACCACTTGGGCATCTTTTAACAGCTGTAGTGCTTCACCTTTACGGAACAAGATACCCAGTTCTGCACCACGTCCGGTACCGACCATAATCGAAGTCGGGGTTGCCAAGCCCATAGCACATGGACAAGCAATAATCAGTACGGCTACGGCGTTGACCAGTGCAAAAGTTAAAGCAGGTGATGGGCCAAAAATCAGCCATACAAGGAAGGTGAGTAAAGCGGCAATCATCACTGCGGGTACAAACCATAAGGTCACTTTATCGACCACAGCTTGAATCGGCATTTTAGAGCCTTGTGCCTGCTCGACCAGACGGATAATCTGTGCCAGCATGGTGTCGCCACCAACAGCGACCGCTTTAAAACTTAAAGTTCCGTTCTGGTTAATGGTTCCACCCACCACTTGGCTGCCAATGTTTTTTTCAACAGGAATTGGTTCACCCGTAATCATTGATTCATCCACAAAGCTTTGGCCTTCAATGACTTCGCCATCGACAGGAATTCGTTCACCCGGTTTCACGATAACCAGATCACCCATTAGCACTTGATTGATTGGAATATCAATAACCTGATGATTACGAGAAACATGGGCAACTTTGGCCTGTAAGCTGACTAAACGTTGAATGGCTTCGGAAGTACGTCCTTTGGCTTTGGCCTCAAGAAAACGACCGAGTAGAATTAAAGCTACAATCACAGCGGCTGCTTCGTAATAAACATTGACCGTGCCTGCAGGTAGTAACTGTGGTGCAAAGGTTGCAACCAGTGAAAATAGGTAAGCCGCCAGTGTACCGACTGCCACCAAGGAGTTCATATCGGGTGCTAAACGGACTAAAGCGGGAAGACCTTTAAGATAAAAACGACGCCCCGGAATAATCAGGACTAAGCTGGTTAAAACGAATTGTAAGTACCAACTATTTTGCATGCCCATACTTTGGTCAATCAGTTGATGAACACCCGGTATCAAATGTGAGCCCATTTCCAAGATAAAGACGGGTAAGGCTAAAATAGTGGCAATAATCAGGTCACGTTTGAGTTCAGCTCGTTCATGATCTTTTTTCTCAAGTTGTTCACTTTGGTCTGGAATGGATGCCTGAATCTCTTCGGCATCGTAACCTGCCTTATCAATCGCTGCGATTAAGCTTTCTATGCTAGCCGTACCCGTTACCGTGGCACGTTCAGTTGCTAAATTGACGTTGGCAGTTTTTACGCCAGTAACCGCATTCAATGCTTTTTCAACACGACTAACACATGAAGCGCAGGTCATGCCTTCAATCGACAATTCGACCCTGCTGGCAGGGACGTCATAGCCTGTTTGTTCTATGGCCTGAATCAGCACTTGTTGGTCTACCGGCTTAGCAAGCGTGATATCTGCACGTTCTGTAGCTAGATTCACTGATGCAGACTGAACGCCGTCAACTTTTTTGAGTGCTGCTTCAACGCGTCCAACACAACTGGCGCAAGTCATGCCTTCTACCTGAAGTGAAACTTTTATATTTTGAGCATCTGTATTTGTTTGCGTTTCCATAAGTTATACCTATAGCGCTAATCCGATTGCTTTCAGCATAGACCTTAACATTATGGGAAGGTCAAGAGGGGATTTTCAATATGGACTGTTTTATTGCTTAAGCCAGACAAATTGTTCGTTTTGGTCAAAATTTAACAAGCAAGCGAAGTGATGTCGGAATAAAACCGACTGTTTTAAATGAAGATATTGAAATGATGATATTTTATCGTCAGCGAAAGGATTTGAATAAAAAAAATCGGAAAAGGGTTGTGCAATCATCGATCGACCATTTGGCTATTGAACAAATGGTCGATCACCCTAGATTAGGCTTTATGACAAGAATCTGGCTTGTAGGGCAGTGGCTGTCGCAAAAATCTTCTGATATCCCTGTGGTAAAATTCGTTGCAATACATCGACTGCTTTTGCGTCAGCACCAATCAATAAACGACGTTTATTTTTCAGCACAGCAGTGAGAATCTGTTGGGCAGCCTGCTCTGCAGGTGTTCTCAATATCTTGTCAAAAGCATCCTGACTTTTTAGCGGGTCCATTCCCAGAATCTCAACACTGTTGTTAATACGCGCTGCTTTGGCAATATTGGTGCGGATGCCTCCCGGATGTACACAGGTTGCACTGACTCCACAACATTGTAAATCCAGTTCCTGACGTAAGGACTCGGTAAAACCGCGAACTGCAAATTTACTGGCATTATAAGCACTTTGCGTCGGTTGTGCGGTCAGCCCAAACATGCTGGAGACATTGATCACATGTCCGTCACCGCTTTGTTTCAGGTAAGGTAAAAACTCTTTGGTCCCATACACGACACCCCAGAAATTAATCCCGATCAGCCATTCCAGATCTTCATAGCTGACACCTTCTGCGGTACTGCCCATGGCAACGCCTGCGTTATTAAAGATCAGATTGACTTGCTGATGCTGCTCGACAATCGTTTTCGCCCAATCTGCCATTTCCTGACGCTTGGCCACGTCAACCACCTGCGTGGTGACTTTGACAGGATAGGTTTTTAACAGGTTTTGGGTCTTGGCTAGCCCCAATTCGTTGACATCTGATAAAGCCAGATGACAACCTTGTTTTGCCAACGCAACGGCAAGGGCTTGACCAATACCTGAACCCGCACCTGTAATCGCAGCCACCTTATTCTTGAATGTTTTCATTTAAACCGCCATTTGTTGTTCTAAAGCTTGTGTCTGCACTTGAGGATGGGATGACCGGGTCAACTGATGATAGTTTTCCAGATCAAAACGACGGGTGCGCTGACGGTATTCCAGTGTAAAACCCGGCCAGTTATTGGTATTTTTCCCCGTCGCGGTTTGATACCAGCTGGTACAGCCTTGCGACCACATGGTGGACTTCATGCGCTCCTGAATTTCCTGATTAAACTGGGTCTGAATCTCTGGTTTAAGGTCGGTAAAGGCTAAATTGTTTTGGATATGGGCTTGAAGTGCATCTAAGATGTAATTCACTTGGCTTTCAATCATATACACGATGGAGTTATGCCCAAGATTGGTATTGGGGCCATACAGCATAAAGAAGTTGGGGAAGCCACTAACGGTTAATCCTAAATACGCTTCTGCGCCATCGGCCCATTGGTCTTTCAATCTTTTGCCATTCAGTCCTGTAATTTGCATGGGTGCCATAAACTCGGTTGCCGCAAAACCGGTTCCGTAAATAATGGTATCGACTTCACGGTGTATACCCTCTTTATCGACAATACCATTTTCAGTGACTTGCTGAATCGCGCTATCAATAACTTCGACATTGGGGCGGACCAGACTGCGGTACCAGTGGTTGGAGATCAGGATACGCTTGCAACCAATCGGATAATCAGGCATCAGACGGTGGCGAAAATGCGGATCTTTAATTTCTGCACGGATATGCCGCTGGAAAATATATTCGGCTAATGGAATTTCGTTCAGCGTGGCGGTAAAGCTTTTTAAACGAATTTCGTTATAACTATATTGAAAGACACGATCAAGGCTTTGCAAAACCGGAAGCTTTTGAAATGCTTTGCGTTCCAGACTGGTATAAATACGGTCTGGTTTAGGAATCACATAAGGAGCAGTACGTTGATAAATATCTAAATGCGCCACTCGCTTGGCAATCTCAGGAACAAACTGGATCGCACTGGCACCAGTCCCAATGACTGCCACACGTTTGTTATTTAAGTCGTAGTCATGATCCCAGCGTGCAGAATGGAAAGTCTTACCCTTAAAAGTCTCCAAGCCTTTAATTTTGGGATAAGCAGGTCGGTTGAGCTGACCGACGGCGGCAATCAGAAATTCTGCCTCAAATTTTTCTCCGGTTAAGCTCTGGATCTGCCAGACACCTTGGCTGGCATCAAAATCAGCGCTGGCAATTTCAGTATTAAACTGGATATGTGGATAGAGCTGATATTTTTCTGTGCAATGCTTCAAATACTGATGAATTTCCTGTGATGAACCATAGCGATTTTTCCAGCCCAGTTCTTGCTCAAAGGAAAAGGAATATAGATGGGAAGGCACATCGCAGGCAGCACCGGGATAGGTATTGTCACGCCAGACACCACCCACATCACCGGCTTTTTCAAATAAGGTAAACTGTTCAAAACCGGCACGTTTGAGCTGAATCGCCAGCCCTAAACCACCAAAGCCTGTTCCGATAATGGCGATACGTATATTGTTGTTTGAAGATAATTGTTGTTTAGACATAACCGACTCAAGTGAATAAATATCATGTACTGCATGCAGAATAATCGTTTCATGCATTGATTTAGAGGATGGATCAGGACAAAATATTGTGATTAGCGGACACGGAGAAGACGCTTGAAGTACTTATGGACTTACGAACGAAGTATCCATAGTGTTCGCCTGATGGCTGATTTTGCCGCAGAGCTCGGAACTAGTCATAGCCAGATTCTGACCGGAACTGGTATAGAGCAACACCAGTTACTTGATCCGAATATGCTGGTGACAGGGCAGCAAGAATTGCAACTGATCCGTAATCTGGTAGAGCTGTTCGGACATCGACCTTTGCTCGGGCTGGAAATCGGAACCCGTTATCACTTTACCACCTTTGGTTCATTAGGACTGGCTTTGATCAGTAGTGCCAATATTCGTGAAGCCTTAAATTTTGCCTTGGCCTATTTTCCCTTGTCCTTTGCATTTAGCCAGTTTGTTGTATCAGAACAGCTTGATACACAGAATATTCAAATTGAGATATTGGTGGATGAAGCAATACCACAAAATTTATGGCAATTTATTATTGAGCGGGATGTGGCTGCACTGATGACCGTGCAACGCGATTTAATTCAGGATCAACTTTGTCAAAAGGTCATGTTTTCATTTCAAGCTCCTGGAGAAACTCAGGCTTATGTTGAGCTATTTGGAATTAGCCCGGAATTTGGCGCATTAAAAAACCTGATTGTATTAAATGCCGGAAAAATAGACCAGAAACTCAGTATGGCCAATGAGCTGGTGCTACAGGCTGCGGAACAACAATGCCGACAGATGCTGGATAAACGACAAACCCAAAAGAAATATACCCATCAGGTTCAGCAAGTCTTGATGAATAACAAAGGTGAAATTCCGTCGATGGAGGAGGTCGCCGATTACTTGCATTTAAACTCACGTACCTTGCGTCGTTATTTGGCCCAAGAGCAGGTGACATTTCTCCAGATCAGAGAGGAGGTACGAAAAATTCTTGCAGACTATTATCTGTCTTTGACCCAAACGTCTATTGAGCAAATTTCCGAATGGCTGGGTTATGCTGAGCCTGCCAGTTTCATTCATGCCTACAAACGCTGGTATGGTAAAACACCTCATGCAAGCCGATTAAAAAAATAAAGTGTAGAAAATAACGATTCCGTGGCATATAAAAGATAGAGGAAAGCAAAATAAACAAAAGGGAATCACTGTTCAGCTTGATTGTAGCGTGGACAGGTATCAGGAAGATAAAGGTAGCAAGCCATGCTTTTAGAACAGGATTTAAGTCCAGCGGAGTTTAGTCTTTTTTCCGAAATACTCTGGAAATTAGGCTCGGGAAAAGGACAGCAAAGTTTACGCGAAAACCTTATTGCAGACATTGCGACCTTGTTACGTGCAGATTTTGCTGCATCCTATATCTGGGATGCAAAACAGCGTTTGTCCAGAAAAGGCATCATGTGGCAAATTGATCCCAAAGCCATGTTGGAATATGACACCATTTGGCAGCACAATGATCCGATCACGGCACAGCTTCGCCAGCGGCAACATCCCACCTTTGTGAATGAAATCATTTCTGCAAGCGCGCTTAAAAAAACAGATTACTACAATGAATTTTTACGGCCTTATGGTCTCTATCATGGCCTGAATGTTTATTTTGTTGGAAATGGCATGGATCTTGGAGACCTGCGTATCTGGCGCGCCAAAGATTCAGTCATGTTCAGTGAACGTGAGAAAAGGATCTTAAACCTGCTGGAACCTTATCTGACCCAAGCCTTAGCCATAGATTTAACTTGCTTTGATGTTTTAACGCCACGCGAGCAGGAGGTCGTAATGTTAGTCACGAAAGGACTAAGCGATAAACAGGTTGCCAATTTACTTGAGATTGGTTTTACCACGGTCAGAACCCATCTTAAAAATGCCATGCAAAAAATGGGCTGTCATAATCGTACCGAAATGGCACGACTCATCCATTGTCAATCAGCTCCTCAATTTTGAGGATATCACGTGAGTTTATATCTGTACTAAATTAGCACAACAATTACTTAAATGGATTTTAAGTCACCATGCTCAACATCAATAAAAAACTACATTCGGATCAGATCATTCACCTCAATAAAGCCAGCATTGACCAAGTTACCCGTTTGGTTCGTGAGCGCAAAGTCAGCTGTGAACAGCTCGTCCATTTTCATTTTGACCAGATTGAACAGCAGCAAGGCTTAAATGCCTTTATTAATGTCGATAAAGCAGCGGCCCTTGAACAAGCCCAGTTCTGGGATCAACATATGGCGGATGGGAAAGCTTGCCCCGCCTTGATTGGGGTATTGCTTGCAGTGAAAGATAATATCCATGTTGCTGGTTTTGCGAATACGGCAGGAACGCCAGGCTTGACTGATTTCCGGCCTAAAACGACGGCTCCCGTGATTCAGGCCCTGATTGATCAAGGTGCAATTGTGGTGGGCAAAGCCAATATGCATGAATTGGCATTCGGGGTGACGGGTTATAATACCGCTATGCATATTGACGATGTGATCGGTACGCGTAATGCGGTTAATCCTTTACATATTGCGGGTGGTTCTTCTTCTGGCAGTGCCGTTGCAGTCGCTGCTGGCATGGTGCCGATTGCTATGGGGACGGATACAGGTGCATCGGTTCGATTACCCAGTGCCTTGAATGGTTGTGTTGGCTTTCGCCCAACGGTTGGACGCTATGCTCAAGCAGATATCACCCCGATTTCACATACACGGGACACCGCAGGGCCAATGGCACATTGTATGGCCGATATTATTCTGGTGGACCAGTTGATTGCACCATCAGCTCAGCCTGTTGCATTGCCGACCCGACCGATCAGGCTTGGAGTCAATGCCTATTTTTGGGAGGATCTGGATGAGGATGTGCATGAACAGGCACATGCGGCACTGCATTGCTTAAAAACCGCAGGCATCGAAATTGTTCCCGTAAATATGCCGGATTTAGCTCAACTCAACCAACGTATTTCATTCCCATTGGTGATTTATGAAGGTAAATATGATCTGATTGAGTATTTAAAACATCAGCAGATCAATCTCGGTCTGGAAGCACTGGTCGAGCAGATTTCAAGTCCAGACGTAAAGCATATCTTTCAGCAGAATATATTGCCGGAAATGCTCATGGATGAGACGGGGCAATCGCTATCCGTACAACCGTTGTATCAAAAAGCCATACAGGAAGCTCGACCACAACTGCTGGCGCTTTACCAGACAGTGTTTCAGGAGCATCAACTTGATGCCTTGATCTTTCCCACCTCACCGATTGTGGCGCCACTCGTGGATGAGCAGGTCAGTTCGATTGATCAGTTCCAGAGACTGATCCGCAATACCGACCTGGGCAGTAATATTGGCTTGCCTGGGCTCAGTTTTCCAATTGGTTTAGGAAAAAAATCACAACTTCCTGTAGGGCTGGAAATCGATGGACTACCGCATACGGATCATCAACTCTTAGCCATCGGGCAGGTCTTGGAACAGATTTTAAGCAATTTAAATCTTCACTAAAAGAACTCCATTTTCAGAATATTGCCCGTTTAATTGTAAACGGGCTTGGTCTGTCATTTTTGAAATCACTAGTAACCTACGCTGATTCAATCAATAACGGCAAAGGATACAAAATGAAATGGCAAATCCGCGTGCTCAACCCTAGTATTAGACTGACTTTATAAAAATTGGTTTACGTTTATTTTATGTTTTTAAAGAAAATTTTAGCTGTTTGTGTATTAAGTAGCATGTTTGCAATCAGTGGCTGTCAAAAAAACGAGCAAGATTCCAAAGAAAAAATTGAAGAGGTACGTCGATCTGGTTTAAAAATGGATGCGGCACAGATGATGACGCACTTACATGCTTTTGAACAAATTGCCAAACAGCATGGAGGCAATCGCGCAGTGGGGACGCAAGGTGGTGTGGCCAGTGCAGATTATATTTTAGATCACGCCAAGAAAGAAAGCAGGCTTTACGGCAGAGCTTCACGCTTTCGAAAATCGTGAAAAAACCAAAGGGCAGAATATTATTGTAGAGATTCCAGGAGAATCGAGACAAGACATTATTCTACTGGGAGCACATTATGACTCGGTCAAAATGGGGCCTGGAATCAATGACAATGCCTCCGGCGTCGCCTTGTTACTTGAGTTAATGGCACAATTATCTCAACAGAAAATAAAGCCCAAGCATAGCATTCATCTGGCATTCTGGGATTCGGAAGAAGCAGGAATCGCAGGGTCTCAAGCCTATGTGAAAAAACTGACTGCTGATCAGTTAAAGGCGATTAAGGCTTATATCAATGTGGATATGGTGGGCACCAAAGACCCTGAAATCCTGATTGCAGATGGTGATAAGTCATCAGTAGACGAGATGGAAAAAATGTTAAAAGAACGTGGTATGCAGGAGCAGGACTATAAGCCATTACTCGATGGTTTACGCAGTATACCAAGCCATAGCGGTGATTTAGCCTTGGAGAATACGCTCAAAGAATTTTTTAAAGCAAAAAATTTAAAAATTAAAGAGGATGTCGCCACCTTAACCGCCAGTGATACGGCTCCATTTTTAGGTAAAGTGCCTGTGACCTCCGTCATCTTGTTTAATGAACAAATGAAAGGTGATGAGCTTGAGTTCGCGCCGTGCTATCACAAAGCCTGTGACACCATTGAGCAGGTCGATCCAAAATCGATGCAACTGGCAGGTGATGCTGTAGTTTACTTACTCCAGTCACTCGATAAAAAATAATTCTAAAATTATTTTGAATGATAAAAAAGGAAATCTCAGGATTTCCTTTTTTATATCAGGGCATCTAGTCCTATTTAAGCTTGGCTTGTCGCTGGGCAATATATTTTTCGTTAAAAAAACCACCCAAAGGAATAAATGCCAGAATAAATAATCTCAGTAATTCCGCTTTCGACCATACCGCAGCCGTGCTGATCAGATTCCACAAATAGAAAAGAAATGCCACGCCGTGGATTGGTCCCATAATTTTGGTCGCTACAGGCAGATCAAAAGCATATTTAACAGGAATGGCAACCACAAACAGAAGTAATAAAGTTACCGCTTCAAGGATGGAGGCCAGGCGCAAACGTTGCAGTTTTTGGGTGGTAATACTCATAACATCGTCTCAGGAGAAGAATAAAAACGTAAAAATGACTGAAGCATAACATCTTTATCGGTCATAACGCTTGCGCAACTGAGTCACTTGCTTGGAAATGGCTTCATTCCCGTTGCTCCAGTAGGATTGATAAAATCATTTCATTAATTGATTTTATGCAACTTGTTGCATAAAAATTATTGTCCCGATATGATCAACTGAATCAACAACGAAGCCTTCATGATTTTGAATGGCTGAGTCTATGGAAATAATAATGTATCGTTAAAAGAGTAGAAGTCATGTCAAAAATTCCAGCAGTGTTCAACAACCTCAGACTTCCTGTGATTGCCTCTCCATTATTTATCATCAGTACACCGCAACTGGTGCTCGCCCAGTGTAAAGCGGGTGTGGTGGGCTCAATGCCAGCTTTGAATGCGCGACCGGCAGAAAAACTGGAGGAATGGCTCAAGGAAATCACTGACGGAATTGCGGAACACAATGCCTTACATCCTGACCGTCCTGCGGCGCCATTTGCGATTAACCAGATTGTGCATAAAAGTAATAATCGCCTCGAACATGACATGGAACTGATCGTTAAATATAAAGTGCCAATCGTGATTACCTCTCTAGGCGCCCGTACCGAAATTAATGAGGCCACGCATAGCTATGGTGGCGTAGTCTTGCATGACGTGATTAATAATCGCTTTGCCCAAAAGGCGATTGAAAAGGGCGCAGATGGCTTAATCGCTGTGGCTGCTGGTGCAGGCGGACATGCAGGCGTCAAAAATCCATTTCCATTGATTCAGGAAATCCGGGAATGGTTTGATGGACCTTTGGCCTTATCAGGCGCAATTTCGACAGGGGATGCCATTTTGGCGGCGCAGGCAATGGGCGCTGATTTTGGTTATATCGGTTCTGCATTTATTGCAACCCATGAAGCCAATGCAACGGCTGCTTATAAACAGGCTATCGTAGACCATAACTCAGATGAGATTGTCTATTCCAACCTGTTTACCGGCGTACACGGTAACTATCTGGCCCCCAGTATTCGTGCAGCGGGGCTTGATCCGGCCAATCTTCCAGAAGGCAACCTAAAAGACATGGACTTTAGCACCTCCAGCGAAGATGGCACACAGCATAAAGTGAAAGCATGGCGAGATATCTGGGGATGTGGTCAAGGTTTAAATGCAGTGAAAGCAACCACTTCAGTTGCCGAGCTGGTGGATCGTCTTGAAAGAGAATATCTTGCAGCCAGACAACGTTTAATGCTGGGTTAGCCTTTGGTGAAATAAAGCGCTGAAAATCATAATTTTAGCGCTTTTCAAAGCAATATCATCATTGTTTTTTAACAATTAATGCCAGTTTACCTACGTGTTGCCCCTGGGTTAGAAACTCATGTGCCTGACGTGCTTGCTCCAGATCAAAAGACTGATAAAGTAATGGTTTGATTTGGCCTTTAGAAATTAGAGGCCAGACTTTTTCCTGCAAGGCTGACATGACTTCCGCTTTGGCTTCGGGTGACTGTGAGCGTAAAGTTGCGCCGGTATGGATAAGGCGTTTTGCCAGCATCGGAAAAATATTGAGGTTCTGTGCGAGGCCTTTTAAGACACCAATCTGTAAAATCGTACCATTCATCGCAGCAACTTCATAATTCCGCTGGATATAATCACCTGCAATAATATCCAGAACAAAATCCACACCTTTACCATCGGTATGTTTTTTGACTTCTTCAACGAAATCCTGTTCCTTGTAATTAATGGCAACATCGGCACCAATACTCAGACTTGCCTTCTGTTGTGTAGCACTTGAAACCGTAGTAAAAATTTTCGTTGCACCAAATGCCCGGGTCAACATGGTGGCTGTTGTGCCAATACCGGAAGTTCCGCCATGAATCAGGATCGAGCTATTCGGACGGAATTTGGCATGCTGGAATAAATGCGACCAGACGGTCATAAAGGTCTCAAGCAAAATACCGCCTTCTACCAAAGTCAGTCCTTCGGGAATAAAGAGTACATTGTCCTGATGGGCAACCACATATTCAGCATAGCCACCGCCCGGTACCAATGCACAGACCTCGTCACCTGCTTTAAATTTGCTGACCGATTTCCCCACTTGTTTGACAATACCTGAAACTTCCAGTCCAGGAATATCAGTCACGCCCGGTGGCGGTGCATATAAGCCCTGACGTTGCATGACATCAGGTCCATTAATTCCGGCAGCAACCACTTCAATTAAGATACCGTCATCGGTCAGTTCAGGCATTGGTCTTTCACTGACCGTAATGACTTCCGGACCACCCGAACCGTTAAAGGTAATACATTTCATGTAGCTATTTCCTTAATGATCATGTTGGGAACTTGATTCAATCACTTTATGTTCAAGTTAAAAATGTGGAATATCTCCCTATAGGAGGAAAGATCATTCAAATTTGTTCAAAGGCAAGTCCTGCATGCTCAGTCAAACGATGAATAAACTGCGCATCAAACATGGTCGCTGGTGTCCAGAAGCCCCCTGAGCGCCCCGTCTTTTGACCTTCTTTGTAATGATCAAGCGCAAGACTCAAGGCAGCCTGTCCCAACATTTTTCCGGTCGAGCCATAACCTGGGTCACGATCACCCGTTACTTTGATCTTGAGGCTTTGACCTGCTTCGGTTTTCCCGATAAAACGTAAATCAAACCGTCCTGCAAGCTGCTGTTGTGGTGTCGGTCCTTCACCTGGTTTTGGTAACATATAACGTTCCATGAACTGACTCACTGGTTTAGTCACTGCTGCGAGCATGAAGACGCCCAAACCAGAAACCACGCCTAAGGCTTTGAAACGTCCTTTCAAGCCTTCGCCCGTTAAAATGGCTTCGTTATAACTAAAATTGCGACCATAGGCATTACCCGATAAAGCGTTAGAACGATGCACGACACGCTCATTGACCGCGGCCATCACGAAAGGCGCAATCCATGCATTAAAATCAGGATCAAATTTCGCGGTTTTAATATAAATTTGTCGTTGGCTATTGCCATGATCAGGTGGACAAAGCACATAAGGATTAACCAGATCTTTACGCAGGGCAGGATCGGCTGCAGCTTCCTGAATGACATTGATGAGACTTGCAACCGTACCGCCGGATGCACCGCCTTTTAAGGTCTTGACCCGCATGCTGACTTGAGTTGCAGGCGCATGAAACTGTTTTTGTGCCTGTTGCTGTAAGTAATAAACCCCCATATCCGATGGAACCGAATCAAAACCGCAACAATGCACAATACGGGCGCCAGAATGTTGGGCTTGAGATTCGTATTTCTCGATCATTTGTTTGATCCACTGGGTTTCGCCGGTCAGATCACAATAATCTGTACCGTTGTTAACACAGGCCTGAACCAGCGGTTCACCATATAAGGCATAAGGCCCAACTGTTGAAACCACCACACGTGTCTGTGCACACAGGGCATTCAGTTCAGCTGGGTTGCCCGCATCCGCGATCAGGATGGGTAAAGATTCACCCAAGCGACCTAAACCATTTTTCAGTTCTTGTAATTTTTGTTGAGAGCGACCGGCAATGGCCCAGCGCAATTGTTCATGTTGGGTTGAAAAATATTCTGCCAGATATCGGGTCAGGATCTGCCCAACAAAACTGGTGGCACCGAATACCACAAGATCATAATTGCTTTGTGTCATTGTTTATTTTCCTTGATTTTTAAGTTGTTTGAAATTTAAAGCGGTTTTGGCAAATTCAGTACCACCTGAGCATCCTCAACCACATCCAGACGAAGAATCTTGGAGGCACCCAGCTGATCCAGTAACTGGCTTAAAGGCCCACCATGACGAAGCAGCTTGACCTTTTTCGGTAATAACTGCTGAGCCAATGAAAGGGGATTGGATTGCACCAGTGTCTGATGCCATTTGCCATCAACCTGATGTAGCATGGTCGCTTCAGTCATTCGGGATTCAGATTTCACCCGTTTTAAAGGCGGTGTCACCGCAGTCAGGCTGAGATCAACCTTACCGTGAGTGTCGGTCAGATTGGCATTAATTTGCTCCGGGCCGATCTCGACATTAATCTCGGTGCGCCATTTCGGCAGTTGATAGCCATAAACACCACGCACGCGGGCGATTTCGGTATCAACAGGCAGGGCCAATACATGGGCGTAGAAATGACGTTGACGGATCGAGTTTGCTAACTCCAGAATATGTGGCCCATGTGCATTGGGTTTACGCACCACTATTGCCACCGAAACTTCGTTATAAGGATCGTTATCACAAACAGAATAATGGAAGAAGGTGAGTGCAACCAATCCATAACCTGGCAAGGCATGTAACGGTTCCAAAGGAGCTGGTAACTTTTGCTTTAGCTGTTGCAGCGGCGCTAACATAAGAACTTGTACGTTGCTGCTGCGATAATAAAAATTCGGTGCCCAGACCGGCCCAACTCTCGATTCCACAAGTTTCTTTGGAATCTTGCGGAAAAAATCGATATTCCCGGCAGCAGGATCCTGAGCAACTTCATCAAGGTTCGGGTTCATCCTAAAACGGTCATAATAGCCCCCTTTAGGAACGCTTACCCTATGTGCGCCAAACTCAACTTCAGTAAACTGTTTATCACTGTTCATATTGGTTAACCTTTGATTGATCGAGTCATTCAAAATGCCTGTATGCAACCCAAAGCACTTTTCAACTGAGATCACTATAAGATTAAAGCTAACTTTAAAGTCAAGCCCTAAAATTTCTGTTTCGAAAAACAGACGCTGTATTCGTTAGATGTATGTAAACAGAATAGGCAGATAAATATTTTTTAATTTCTAATAAAATATTGAATTTCAATAGCTCATCTTCGATTTTGTCTTTTATTTCTAAATTGTAAAATTACATTTTTATTATCAGAATGGGACTAAAACCATTGACCTTAAAGTGAACTTTAATCTTAGTATAGAGTGGCTATCCATACAGATAGTCTGAAAAATAATGTGATTTTACTGACATGAATTACAACATAGATCATGACTCGACAGTGTAAATCTTACACAGGAGAAACAAAGATGGCGTACGTTACGACAAAAGATGGTGTAGAAATTTTTTATAAGGATTGGGGTCCACGCGATGCACAGGTCCTCTTTTTCCATCATGGCTGGCCACTGAGCTCAGATGATTGGGATGCCCAGTTACTCTTTTTCTTAAACGAAGGTTTCCGTGTCGTCGCACATGATCGTCGTGGGCATGGCCGTTCCAGTCAGGTTTGGGATGGACATGATATGGATCATTATGCCGATGATGTCGCTGCGGTAGTACAACATCTCGGGATTAAGAATGCCATTCATATTGGGCATTCAACAGGAGGTGGGGAAGTGGCGCATTACATTGCGCGTCATGGCGAAGAAAATGTTGCCAAAGCCGTGCTGGTGAGTGCCGTACCACCGATTATGGTGAAAACGCCGAATAATCCTGACGGCTTACCGAAAGAAGTGTTTGATGACCTGCAAAACCAGTTATTCAAGAATAGATCGCAATTTTATTACGATTTGCCTGCTGGTCCTTTTTATGGTTTTAATCGCCCTGATGCCAAACCATCTGAGCCTGTGATCTGGAACTGGTGGCGCCAAGGCATGATGGGCGGTGCCAAAGCACATTATGATGGCATCGTGGCTTTTTCCCAGACCGATTTTACAGAAGATCTGAAAAAGATTTCAGTGCCCGTACTGGTGATGCATGGCGATGATGATCAGGTGGTTCCTTATGAAAATTCGGGTGTTTTATCAGCCAAATTGGTACAAAACGGTACTTTGAAGACTTATAAAGGTTTTTCACACGGTATGCTCACCGTAAATGCGGATGTGATTAATCCTGATTTGCTGGCATTTATCCGTCAATAATCCATTTTACTCAACCCAATTAAAATAGAGGCCTACGTGCCTCTATTTTTTATGATCTAAATAACTGAATCTAAAAATATTTATAAAAAATATCTTATTCCATTTGATAAACCTATTGACATTAAAGTGAACTTTAATCTTAAAGTAAATCCATACTCAATGAGGTCACAATAATGAAAGTATTTGAAAAACTGGTTTTCCCGAATGGTTCCGAGATCCCTAACCGCATTGCCAAAGCTGCTATGGAAGAAAATATGGCAGACTTAAATCATGCACCGTCGGAAGAACTGATGCGTTTATATCAGGCCTGGGCGGATGGCGGCGTTGGTTTAATCATTACCGGTAATGTGATGGTCGATCGCCGTGCCATGACCGGACCTGGCGGTGTGGTGCTGGAAGATCAACAGCATCTGGAAAGCTTTAAACGCTGGGCACAAATCGGTCGTTCTAAAGGCGCACAAGTGTGGTTGCAGATCAATCATCCGGGGCGTCAGATGCAATCCAATTTAGGTCAAGAGACTTGGGCACCTTCGGCGGTTGCATTAGATCTGGGCAAAATGTCAGATCGTTTTAATACACCGATTGAAATGAATCAGGCCATGATTCAGGAAGTGATTGACCGCTTTGCCAATACCGCACGTCTGGGTGAAAAAGCCGGCTTTACCGGTGTTGAAATCCACGCAGCGCATGGTTATCTGCTCAGCCAATTCCTTTCACCACTCAGCAATAAACGTCAGGATCAATGGGGTGGTTCTCTGGAAAATCGAGCGCGCATTCTGATCGAGATCGTCAAAGCAGTACGTGCTGTGGTTGCTGATACCTTTACTGTTGCAGTAAAACTCAATTCGGCAGATTTCCAGCGTGGTGGTTTTAGTGCCGAAGATGCGCAGCAAGTGGTGCAGATGCTAAATGGATTGGCTGTAGATCTGGTCGAGTTGTCTGGCGGTAGCTATGAAGCACCAGCCATGCAAGGTCAGGCACGCGATGGGCGCACTTTGGCACGTGAAGCCTATTTTCTGGAATTTGCACAGGAGATTCGTAAGGTCGCCAAGATGCCCGTGATGGTCACGGGTGGAATTCGCCGTATACAGGTGGCTGAACAGGTGATTGAAAGCGGTGTGGATATGGTCGGGATTGCCACTGCTTTGGCTATCGAACCGAATCTTCCCCATCAGTGGCAGCAAGGGCAGAATACGGCGCCTGAATTAAAGCCTATTCACTGGAAAAACAAAACGCTGGCATCTCTGGCCAATATGGCAACAGTAAAATTTCAGTTGCGTAAACTCAGCCTTGGAAAACGTCCGAATCCTAAAGTTTCTCCAGCCTGGGCATTGATTCTGCAACAAGCTGCGATGGCACGCCGCACCCGTCTCTATAAAAACCGGATGCGTCACTATAGCGCAGCCTGTTAAAAGATACGGCTTATACATGTTGTTATCGTGTGTATCCTGAAGCTAAAGCCAATGACAGTCCCTCTGCCATTGGCTTTTTTAGTTATGGTTCTTTTTGCACCCTATAGGCAGACAATGAGATCAAAGCAAAAGCGCTACAATTCTATGTAGTTGTGAATAAGATGATTCGCTTGACTTAAAACTAAAGAAAAATCATGGATTAAAAACGGTGGTTTTCAAATCTGTTTTCTGCTTAGAACCATAACTAGCTTAACTCAAATAAAAAACACCCGCTTTCAGCCTGAAAGCGGGTGCCAGTCACTGAATACATTTATTTTTTATGCTGACTGGCTTGATCCATTGCAGGATAAGCAACTGGCATATTCAGTGCCAATTGGGCATCTTTCACCACATCTAGACGTAAAATCTTCGCTGCACCTAAATCATCCAGAAGTTTCGTCAGTGGGCCGCCGCTGCGCACCAGTTGCACATCCTTTGGAAATAACTTTTGTCCAAATGCCAGTGTATTTGATTCTACTGAAGTGCTGTGCCATTTCCCGTCAACCAGTTGATACATGGTCTTGGTTTCAATTCTTGACTGTGGCTTTACTGTTTTAATTTTTGGCAAAGCTGCACTGAGGCTTAGATCTGGGGTGCCATCGGTATTAAAAATCTGGGCTTTCAGTGTTTGACTGCCAATATTCAGGTCAATCGGTGTCAGCCATTTGGGCAACTGGTAGCCATAAACACCACGGACACGGGCTATTTCCGTATCGACAGGTAAAGCCAGTACATGACCATAGTATTTATGGCTGCGCATTGAGCTCAATAGTTCGGTGCTATTGAAATGATGGGCACCGGGCTGACGAACCACAATGGCAACTGAAACTTCATCGTATGGATCAACATCACCCACAGCATAAGAAAAGAAGGTCAGTGAAACCAGACCATAGCCAGGAAAAGGCTGTAAAGGTTCAAGGGGTGCAGGAAGCTTGGCTTTGAGTTTTGCGATTGGGGCAAGCATCAACAATTGCACATTACTGGTCCGATAGTAAAAATTCGGTGACCAGACTTTCCCCACACGGGTTTCCACCAGCTTTTTCGGAATAGTACGGAAATAATCAATATTTCCTGCTGCCGGGTCTTTCGCCACTTCATCTAGATCCGGATTCATGCGAAAACGATCGTAATAACCACCTTTAGGTACATTGACTTTGTACGGACCGAATTCGACCACTGTGGTTTGCGCTGTGTCCTGTGTGGTATTAGCAGGTTGCTTCGGCTCAATGGCATAAGTTGCAGTGCTGAGTAACACACTTGCGGCTATCGCCGGGATAGAGCGATTTAAATAACGATGATTAAAATTCATGAGATTCCTCCAGTTCGTATTTGAAATGCTAAGATTAAAGTTCACTTTAAGGTCAAGCATTTTTGCAGGATTTTATGCAAGCCATGCACGGGAAGAATCGATCAGTAGGGAGATATCAGTTCACTGAACAAGGGAGGGGATGTTAAAAAGCCAGATTCAAGAATCTGGCTTTTCAAGCGATATTTTATTTTAAAGTAGCGAGACGTTTGACTACAGCTTCTGCAATTTCCTTACTCGACTGTGGATTTTGTCCGGTAATAATGCGGTCATCCTCAACCACATAAGACGTAAATGGAACCCAGGCACGCTTGTAGTCTGCCCCACGCTGGACCAATCCATTTTCTAAGGAAAAAGGGACTTGGGACTTGATCCCTGAAAGGGTTTCTTCAATATTGGCAAATCCGGTCACGCTTCTACCCGCAATCAAAGCTTTGCCATTTTTGTCCTGTAGTGGCAACAAGCCTCCCACACCATGACAAACAGCAGAGACCACGCCACCTTGCTGGTAAATCTGCTCACTGATTTTTTTCAGGCCCTCATTGTTTGGAAAATCCCACATGGTGCCGTGACCACCAGTATAATAAATGGCCTTATAACGGGATGGATCAATCGCTTTCGGGGCAAGCGTGGTGTTTAAACGTTGCATAAACTTAGGATCGGCTAAATGAGCTTTGGCAGATTTATCCAGATAAATTGGTTTTAAGCTACGCTCATCCAGTGGAACTGCACCACCTTGCGGACTGACAAAATCCATGTCATAACCAGCCGCTTGGGCAATGTCATAAAAGTGGGTAAGTTCGGTTAGCCATAAGCCAGTATGGTCTGAACGGGTGGGGTAAGCTGAGTGGTTGGTCATCACCACCAGAATTTTGCCTAAGGACGTGGCGTGTACATTTTGCCCAAGTTCAGCAGCAAAGACTGGGTTAACCGAAAAGACCAGCATAAATAGGCTGATCCACCACTTTTGAAGATTCCAACGTTGCAACATGACAGGTTCCTCATCAATCACCTGTCAATTATCCTATGCTTAAAGTAGGCTTTAAGGTCAATAGCTTCCTATCCGTTGCTCAGCGAAAAACCATTAGAAAAGATGATGATTATTATTTTTCAGCTTTATCAGCGGTATAATAAAGATTGAGCAGGCGTTGTGCATTTTCTTCACAGGTAATCTCATCTGGCTTGTTATTAATCGCCGTAATCATCATATGAAGATTGTGTTTACTTATGGCCAGTTTCTGTTCTAATTCTTCAATATCCTTAATTTTACTTTCCAGCAAACCGATCAGGATATCGTGATCCCAAGTCGTCACATTCGACGGTAAAAAAGCCTTGATCTCTGTCAGCGAAAAGCCAACCTGTTGTGCTTGCTGGATCAGGAACAATTGTTTCAGATCATTTTCACTATATTCCCGATAGCCATTAGATTTACGTTTAGCCTTGGGTAACAGTTTGATCTGTTCATAGTAACGAATCGTAGGCGTACTTAAACCGCTTTGTTTTGATAATTCGCTAATATTCATTACTGATTTCCTCTTGACATTAAAGCTAACTTTAGACTTATAGTGGGTTAAAAGCAAGACTAAAAATAATGTAAAAGCTGAGGTGAAAAATGTCTAAACGTATCCTGCATGTGGTGACCAATATTGCTCAATATGAAACAGTTGATCGTCCCACAGGTTTATGGCTCGGGGAGTTGACCCATGCCTACGATGAATTTGAAAAACAGGGTTATATTCAGGATATTGTAAGCCCTTTGGGAGGTCACTCTCCAATTGAACCCAAATCACTGGAGCGTTTCGTTGCTGATGCATCTGTTTTAAAGCGCAAAAATGATCCTGCCTTTATGCAGTTGCTGGAAACCACCAAAAAACCTGCCGAGATCAACTGGCAAGATTACGATGTGATCTATTACACCGGTGGGCACGGCGTGATGTGGGATTTTTTAGACAATCCTGAACTGCAACAGATCACCAGCAATATTTATGAACATGGTGGCATCGTTGCCAGTGTCTGTCATGGTTATTGTGGATTGCTCAATGTTCAGCTTGCAAATGGACAATATCTGATTGCCAATAAAAAACTGACCGGTTTTGCCTGGTGTGAAGAAGTACTGGCAGGGGTGGCGAAAAAAGTGCCCTATAATGCCGAACAACTTGCTAAACAACGTGGCGCGAAATATGAAAAGAAACTGATTCCGTTTATGCCAAATGTGGTTCAGGATGGTAAGCTGATTACAGGGCAGAATCCTTTTTCAGCACGTGTGACTGCTTTAGCCATCATTGAAGCATTAGAAAATGCTTAAATGAGCGGATAAATAGCTTAATTGATAGAAAAATAACATGATTTTGTTTACAAAATTACAGATGTAAACGATAATTATTATCAATTAGGTAAAGTTTTATAATTGAATGACACACTCCCTTAATTTCACCAAGAAACACAGTGCAATTCTTGGTGAATCACATCTGAATCAGCCACTTACACAGGGTATGGTCTGTAAACCGTTGTTGTTGGCAACTGCGATAGCGTTATCCATGAATTTAAATGCGGGCCAAAGCGTTGCAGTGCAGCCATTAAGCCATGCCGAAAGCACAGCGTCATTATCAAATAAATCACTTCAGAGTTCGGCCCAAAGTAATGCCCAGAACCAGATTTATCAGATGACACCGATCGTGGTACAGGCCGAAAAAGACGATACCATCCAGTTTGGTCAGAGCGTATTAAACCAGAAAGCCATTGACCGTTATCAAGCCAATAATGTCGCACAATTGCTGGATCATATGCCCAGTGTAGGATCTGCGGGTTCTCCAAGACCAGGTGGGCAGACCATTAATATTTTAGGGATGGGCGGTGTCGAGGATGTTCCGATTACCCTGGATGACTCGGTCAAAAGTTTTGATAAATATCGGCAGGGCTCAGTGTTTATTGAACCCGAAATTTTAAAGAAAATTACGGTCGATAAAGGGCCGCATAATGTTGAAGTTGGTAATGGTGGTTTTGGCGGTAAAGTAACGCTAGAAACCAAGGATGCAACGGATTTACTTGAAGGTGATCAGCAGGTCGGTGCATTTTTAAAGTATTCGCGTTTTTCCAATAACCAGCAAAATACTTATACCGGCGCGGTTTATGCTCAAAGCAACAATGGCCTGGTCGATGGCATGTTTTATTACACCAATCGTGATAGTGGCAATGTGACCCGCCCAGACGGCACAAAATTTTTATACTCCGCCCAAGAACAAAACACCTATCTGGCCAAGCTGAATTTCCATCCAACCGACAGTCAGAAAATCACTTTCAATGCCATGCAAAGCGGGCATGATGGCTGGGAACCTTTTGCTGCCATGCGTGATCAGGATGCAGTACCAACCGAAGCCGATATTAAGAAATATGGCTATGAAGAGGCATGGAAACGCCGTCTGGTTTACCGTGACCAGAAAGATAGCAGCTATTCGATTGGATATGAGTTCAATCCGGCATCCAATCCTTATGTGAACTTTAAAGCCACGGCTTCGTATTCCAAGACAGATCAACATGACCAGCGCTTACCAAGTGTGAATGGATCAGCTGCAACCTTGGGCAATGAAAGCTGGGTCACTTATACCAACACGGCCCTTAAGCTCAGTAATATCAGTGATTTTGAGACTGACTATGGCACACATAAATTAAAAGTCGGTGCGCAATATCAGAAAATGGAGCAGAACTCCCTGATTTACGATAAAACTAACTCGAAAAAGCCAGATTATAATTTTGGTTATTATGAGCCAAATTATATGCCGGCTGGGGATCAGCAGATGCTGAGTGCCTTTGTGGAGGACCAATATCAGATCAATAATGTCACCATTACGCCTTCTATTCGCTACGACCATATTACCAACACGGGTAAACCGAACCGTGCGTCACGCTATAACGACCCTGAAGCAGGACATGATTATTCAAGCAAAACTTATACTGGCTGGTCGCCGCGTTTGGCCTTGGCATGGAAACAGGCCGATTATCTGACCTGGTTTGCCAATATCAGTAAAACCTGGCGTGCACCGCGTGTCGATGAACAATATTATGTACAATCCGCAGTCACCTCTGTGCCATCCACCAGTCGTTATTTATTGCCTGAAAAAATGCTGGCGCTTCGCTTAGGCAATGAAATGAACTTCGATGATGTATTTGCCGAAGATGACCATTTACAAGTTCGCCTGACCTATCATCGTAATCGTGGATCTGATGAAATCTTCCGTAACCGTTCCACCTTCTGCAAAGCACAAGCTGAAAACAATGCCAACGGCGGCAATGGCAGTATCAATGACTGCAATGGAAAATATCCTCATGGTTTTTATCGTAATGTGAATGATTATACGATCAAAGCCTATGAGGCCGAGCTTTTCTATAACCAGCCCATGTGGTTTACCGGGTTAACCTATTCTTATATTCGCGGGCAACGAGATAACTCCCCAGTCAACCCATGGTTTGACCAGAAAACCTGGATGACCGATATTCCACCGAGAAAAGCCACAGCAACTTTGGGCGTGAATGTGCCAGAGCATCACCTAACGATGGGCTGGCGCGGGATTTTTGTGGCGGCACAAGACCGTAGTCTTTCGGACAATGACAAATCTATCGCTGCCTCTTCATTTTCGCTGCCGAAAACCAAGGGTTATTCATTGCATGGTGTCTATGTGGACTGGCAACCTGTAGGGCAGAAAGGGCCTACCTTAAATATGTCGATTGATAACCTGTTTAATCGAGACTACAAGATGTATCTGGGTGAATATATGACTGGCACAGGCCGGGATTATAAATTCAGTATTTCCCAGAAATTTTAACCGTCTCTGTAGACTACACTCATTAAAGCTGAATGCATCACTCAACCGTACAGCGCTTCAACCAGCATGTGGCGCTGTATAAATCAGATGAAGTGGTTGCTGGCTTAAAACTATTAATTAACCAATAGACAAGATTTTTACTTTTTTAAAATTCACTAGTAATTTTAGTTTTCGTTAATATTTCCATCAACATATCAATTAGTTAACATAAAAATCAGAGAAAGCATCAATCCATCTTGACTTTTGTTAATGATAATTATTATCATTTAAATATACATTGTTTGAGTCGGATCATTGTGAACAGAACCCCGCTACTTATAGATGAATTATATAAAAACCATCGTGGCTGGCTTCACCAATGGTTGAGGCAAAAACTGGGTAATACCGAACAAGCGGCTGATCTGGTTCAAGATACATTTATTAAACTTCTACAGACCCGTGATGAACTTTTAGGGATCAAAGAACCGCGTGCCTATCTAACCTCTATTGCCAAGAACTTACTGATTGATCAGGTTCGCCGCAAGCGCATCGAGCAAGCATATCTGGATGGTTTAAGCCAGATGGAATACATGCTGGACGCCGTTGCTTCACCAGAAGACCAGATGCAGATTATTCAGGCGCTTGAACAACTGTGCAAGGCACTGGAAGGAGTGTCTGCCAAAGCCCAGCAGGCGTTTATTCTGCACTATCTGGAAGGCTACACCCATAAAGAAACCGCACAGCAACTGGGTGTATCAAGCAAAATGATCCAAAAGTATCTGGCAAGCTGTCTGGTCCAGTGCTATCAGGCACGACTGCTTATGGATGCGGTATAAATGGCGATAGATCAACCTGATCAGCGTCAACTGGTAGAAGAAGCGGCACTATGGATTGTGCAACTCAGCTCAGATGACGAATCGACACGCCATCATGCTCAATTGAAGTTTAACCAATGGAAACAGCGCAGTCAGCATCATCAGAAAATAGCCGCAGATATTGAGCAATGCATCTATTCGATTCAGATCGTATCTCAAGCCACGCCTGATAAAAAGCTGGTTAAATCTGCGCTTAAGGCCGGGTTGGGCTCTAGCAAAACTTATAAATACCTGCGTGCGGGAAGTGTTTTTTCGCTTGCCTTATTTGCGTTCAGTTGCGGAATATTATTTTTAACGAATTATTCTGTGGCTTATTTGACGGCAGATATTCAAGGGAATACGGCCCAATGGACCGATCAAACCCTGGCAGATGGTTCTCGTCTGATTTTACGTGGAAAGAGTGCCGTCAACATCGATTTTCAGGGCAAGCAACGTGTGATCGAATTAGTACAAGGACAGATCTATATCGATGTAGCCAAAGATCCGCACCGGCCATTGATTGTCAAAACGCCGCATGGCCAGATTCAGGCGCTAGGTACGGCGTTCAGCGTGGACTACTCAACTGAAGCGACGCAGTTAAAAATGTTACATTCCCGGGTACGGGTACATGCGGCCAATGGGTATTCCCAACCCTCTGTCATTATCAACGCAGGGCAGGCTGTAAGTCTGAATCAGCACGGCATACAAGCACTGTCCACAGTCAATATTTATAATGAACAACAAAAGTGGCAGAAACATCAGCTGATGGTAGAAAATTTGCCGCTTGATCAGGTGTTAAAACAACTGGATCAAAACTATAAGGGCAAAATCCTATTTAACTCATCGGCATTACATAAGATTCAAGTCAATGCCGTTTTGCCTTTGGACCAGACCCAGGATTCACTCAAATTATTGGCAAGCGTTTTTCCAGAGATAGAGGTGTATCAAATTACGCCTTATCTGGTTGTCGTTACCACAAAAAATACCCGATGACCGGAATATGGCGGGCATTTATCTATTCATTTTCAAAAAAATTGAATTTTTTTTAAATTCAGGTTCCACTTTTTTCAAAGCTGTTCGTCATAGTAAGTAGAAGCAATTCATTTGGATCATTTTATTCAAACATGTTAAATGATTCTTATTTCGATTTACCGGGGCGGTACAATGAACAACACTGGAAAAGGGAAAATGCAAAATCGGAACTTCTTTCGATTTTCAACACTCGCATTTGCAATACATACGGTGTGTATAGGTAGTTTGACTTTGCCTTTACAACACGCCTATGCGGAAACTGTGGATATAAAGACCTACGATATTCCGGCAGGATCCCTGGCTAATGTATTGAACCAGTTTGCAGAACAATCCGGTACTTCAATTGCCATTGATGCGCAACAGTTAAAAGGACAAAGCAGTTCGGGTTTAAAAGGTAACTTTGCGCTGGAACAAGGCTTTCAACACATTTTAGCCTCTTCAACATTTCATGCCCTAAAAGTCGGCCAAGGCTATACGCTGGCGCCTAACACGACTCAAAATACCCATCGTATCGCTACGCCCGCAACGACATTAATCAATAATACAAGCGCTCAGCAGATTCAAAATGATGAAGTAGCCGTTCGCTTGACTCCGCTTGTGGTCTTTGGTCAGGAAAATCGTGATATTCAGGGCAGCAACAGGGTGTATGATGCCAACCGCTCTTCAGTCTATGCAGGCAAAGACTATATCGAGCGCTTCAAAGGCACCAATCCTGCTGATGTATTACAAGGGATGGTCGGTGTTTATAGTGGCGATGCCCGAAATAGCGGCGCACTGGACCCGAGTGTACGTGGTGTGCAGGGCGTGGGTCGAGTCCCCTTGACCATTGATGGAACGGAACAGTCAATTGCGGTATGGCGTGGCTATAATGGCGTGAATAACCGAAATTATATCGATCCTAACCTGATCGCGGGCATTGAAGTGATTAAAGGCCCGTCCTTAGAACGTAATACCACGACTTCAGTCGGTGGCGGTGTGGTGGTCAAAACCCTGGAAGCGGATGATATCGTTCGCCCCGGTAAAACATTTGGTGCCGAGCTCAAAGTTGAAGGCTCAAGCAACTCAATCGACCCATCGCTTCCGGACATGAGCAAAGTCGGCAAAAATTATGATGATACGACGCCGTGGAACGATGTAAACGGGAAAAAGTACGATCCGGATATCTATAAAAAGAACCGCAGCAGAAATGATAACTTTAACTTCTCTGGCGATGATCTCGCGGGCCGACTGGCACTGGCAATGAAGCAGGACAAATTTGATTTATTGGCAGTTTATGCAGTACGCGAACGCGGCAACTATTTTTCAGGTACACATGGGGCAGGCTATTATAAACGGGCAGAACCCAGTAATAGCCTTGATTTTATTCCTTATTTTGCACATTCATACAAACCGGGCGATGAAGTACCGAACACCTCAAGCCAAATGGAATCGTGGTTATTCAAAGCCAACTATCGCCCAACTGATGATCAGGCACTGAAACTGACCTATCGAGACACCAAAAATAGATTTGGTGAAATTATGCCGTCACGGATTGAATGGGGGCTAACACCTGATATTGGGGTACCGCAATGGCCACTCAGCAATATTCGTTCTAAAGCCTATAGTCTGGAATATAAGTTTAAACCTGAAAATATTCAGTGGGTCGATTTCTATGCCAATATCTGGCAAACCGATACTGAAAGCCAGACCTATACACGCGGTGGCTGGCCAACCACGATTGATTTTCGGGACAACCGCATTATCAATACCGCGATCAGTCATTCTGATAACCGACGCCAGGGCATCACGATCAGTAACAAAGCCAGATTATCCCAACAACTTGATTTAACGCTGGGGGGAAGTTTCTTAAAAGAAAAACTCAGTTCTGATGATATTTACGGTGAATATGGCCCAAGCTATTCCTTATATCAAGCCTTACCGCGTGCAGGCCGCCGTGAAGAAAAGACCTTTGATTTTAATTTTAACTATCGTCCCGCTTCATGGTTAAGTTTTGATGCAGGGATGCGTTATCGCTCCTACTGGGCTTTTGATGACTTCTTGAATAAATCCCTGCGAGAGGGGGTTGATCCTACCTTAAATCCGTTATTTACCAAGAAAAGCAAGCTCAAGGAATACAGTTTTGAATATCAGACCATGCCTGAAAGTTATAGCGCTCAGCAGCAACGCATGCTGGACCGGTTTACTCAACGTTATGCCAGCAGAAATCCAGACTGGGATGGCAAACTGGAAACGGTTCCTGCATCAGAAAGTACATTATATAACCTGATCTGGTCACAGAAAAATACGCTTACCTGGAAAGCAGATGACAACGGTCAGCTAAATTTGGCCGATAATGTATTAGAACGACTGAATGCTTTAGGTCAAAAATATGTGATTACCGGCAGTGGCAATCTAAGCCCGGCAGTGATTGAACAGGTTCCGATTGAAACGGCGCAAAAAGTAAAGGACAGTGGCTGGGCACCTCAGCTTGGCGCCTCCCTGCATTTAACTGACAATAACCGGCTCTATGTCCGTTATGCAGAAGAGTATCGCTTACCTAGCCTATTTGAAAGCACGGTTGGCTTTTCCGCCCTGATGCCTTATCAAGCGATCAAACCCGAACATGCATTTAATTATGAAGTGGGATATGTCTACGACATGCGTGACTGGTTGAGTTCAGCACGAAATGCCGACCTTAAACTGGCGTATTACTACAATAAAACCAAAAACGTGATCGAGCGCAATCAGAACCTGATTTTCACCAATATGGATGAGCAAATGCTTTCAGGGCTGGAACTGCAAAGCCGTTTTGATAATGGCGCTTTCTTCACCGATCTGAGCTTGGCTTATAACCTGAAGAATCAAGTCTGTGACAGCAATAGTGCCATCGATAAAATGATTAACAGCGGCACGGTGCAAACGGATCAGGGGATTCAGTTCCGTGATGCCTATAAACGTTGTGTCGATGATGGTTTTCCGAATGGCTATCTGGTTACCATGTCGACTCCCGAGCTGAGTGCCCATGTGTTGTTGGGCGCACGTTTTCTCGATGAAAGATTAGAGCTGGGTGCGCGTGCAACCTTCTACAAAGGCTATGAAAGTCCGCTGCGTAAAAATAATGATGCAGGGATCAACAAAGGCTATTACCTCAATGTCCCGTTGGCCTGGGATGATACTTGGCTTTTTGATGCTTATGCCCGTTATCAAATCGATACCTATAACACGGTTGAATTTGTGGGCAACAATCTTTCCAACCAGTTCTATATCGATCCTTTAACGCGAAGTGCCATGGCCGCACCCGGCCGTACTTTGAAAGTCAGCTGGACCACCAAGTTTTAACACAGAATTTAATTTCCTCTTTTAAATCAGCGGGAATTAGATAAGCGTAAATAATAGAGTTGAATGATTATTATTTACAAAATAAGGCGTAGTGATCAATTCAACTGCGCATACAACTACACGGATAACAAAATCGTTATCTTTATTGAAACAATAACTTAGCTTTAGAAAAATGGAGTAACAATAAATGAAAATCTCTCAACTGTTCATCGCTCTGGTTGCATGTTCTGCGGTATTCAGCCATGCAGCAATTGAAGGCGCTTCAAGCAACGAAGCAAATATCAAAGTCGGTGCGGCAGCAAATGCCAGTCATAGCGGTGGAACAGCTGCCGTTTCAGTAGAGGCGGCAGGTGCACCTTATAATGCATTCACCGGTTTTAGTTCACTCAAAGGTTTAGCGCAAGCATTTGCTGCACAAGGAACCAGCAATAGCAATATAACTGTGGGTAGCAAGAGCTTTAATATCTCTCATATTCCTGTCTCTGCAATGCCGCCTTCACATAGCGCTTTAGGTAATTTTAACTTTGGCCAAGTCGGCACACAGGAAGTTTATTTCGGTGAATGGTGGAAAGCAGGTGATACGCCTGCCAGCGCAAGCCATACGGTTTATTACGCAGGTGACAATACCAATACCACAGTACCTACCGCAGGGACGGCAACCTATACCGTTGCAGGGATTAATGGTTCAGCGAGCAATCTGTTAACTGGTAATTTCACTGCAAACTTCGGTGCAGGCACGCTCGAAGGATCATTAACCGGTACCGGGACTAGCGTTTCAAACTTAACACTGGATGGCGTGACCTTTAATCCGGGTTCTGCTGCATTTAGCGGTTTTGCAATTGCAAATGGTACCGCCGGCTTAAATGACTCCGGGGCGGTTCAAGGACATTTCTTTGGCGCAAATGCGGCTGCTTTAGCGGGTATCGCGAAATTTGACAATGTGTCTTATAACACGGCATTTGGCGGTGCGAAGAACTAATGGTGGCAAAAGGAATCTACAGCTGTAGATTCCTTTTTCTTGTTTAAGGACAAAGGCTTTTATTTTTTACGGTTGTTATGAACAAAACATTGCTGTGCTGTGTGATTTTACTGGCTGCTTCATCACTCTATGCCGATGATGAGACACAACTTCGCCTTAATCAAAGTCTGGATCAGAATCTGTTCCAGCAACAGCATCAATTACAACAACAAGGCACCATTCGTGACACCGAGAAACTGCCCAGTATCCGTATTAATGGCCAAATTTACGCGGTAGAACAAAATCCGGATGATCTGGCCAAAGCGCTATATCTGGCGGTCATGCAAAAGCAATGGGGCAATGCTGCGATTTACTTAAAACACTATCAGCAGTATCAAGGCTATGATCAGGCTTTAACCGATTTTGCCGAAGCGGCCTTGGCGCGCGCTCAGGGAAAGCTCAAATTAGCCGAACAAAAATTTCAAAGCAGTCTTAATCAACAACCCAATAATCTGATTTGTGAACTCGAGTTAGCGCGCGTGCTGTTTGAACAGCAGAAGAATAAACAAGCAGCACGCCTTTTTACATCGATTCAGGACAAGCTAGGGCAGAGCAATGGTGCAATGATCCCACCAGAAGTCCATCAAACGGTTGATCTGTTCGTCAAAGCACTTGATCAGCGGGATTCGTGGCAAGGCAGTGTCGCAATTGGCCCATCCTATGCCACAAATCTGAATAGCTCTTCTGAACAAAGCAAAACATGGACCTTGTATGGCATTGATGACAAGGGCAAGGCGACTCCAATTCAGGAAATTACCCGTGGCAGTCCCAAAGCAGCATCAGCAACAGGGGTTGACTATGAGGCCAGTCTAATCAAGCGCTTTTCTCTCTACGGCAATCATGGGATTTCTTTACGCGGCTTAGCATTTGGGCAATTCTATGCTGATCATGCGCTCTATAACGAATCCACCCTGAATATCAATGCAGGCTATAGTTTTTTTGATTTAAAAAATCAAATCACCATTGCACCGCTATTTGAACATAAACGTTATGCCAATGATGATTTATACAATGCATGGGGAGCACGTACTGAATGGATGCGATTTCTAGCACCAGACAAAGCCTTCAAGCTTGAAGCTGAAATCAAGGATCTGGACTATCAAAAGTATAAAAACCTAGATGGTAAAGAAAGCTCGGCAATGTTTACATTCTGGAAAATTCTACCGCAGCAATGGACACTTTTTAGCGGACTGGATGTACTGGACCATGACACCCAGGAAAAATATATGGCGGCTTACCAGCAACAAGGCATCCGTCTAGGACTGAGCAAATCCTGGAAAGCAGGTTTGAATACCACGCTATTAACCTCATACCGCTGGCGGCAGTTTGACCGCTACGTCGAGACCTTTGCTGCACGTCGCCATGATTTTGAACAGAATTATACCCTGGTTGTACAAATGCCACGGTTTAAGTTTTATAGTATGACGCCGAATTTGACCTATCGCTACAATCATAATGACAGTAATGTCGACTGGCTCTATTCCTACGATAAACACAATATCAGCTTAAAGCTGGAACATCGTTTTTAGGAGAGCGTGATGAAATCAAAATCCCAGTCGCTCTCTTATGCATGGACTTCAACATTCGCCTCCAGAGCGGCCTTGATTCATTCATACCCTAAATCAGTCATTAGCTTGCTAGTCATTGTGCTGCATCTTCTAGCCATATGGTTTCTCAGCCATTTTATTGAACCTTATAGCTTGGCAACTTCACCCAAAGTGAATGCGCTCAAGGTGCACTTCGTCTCCTTGTCACCGGCAGAACAAGAGTCTCCTCATACATCGGCTCAAATTGCGCGTACTCAACCACCAGCAGCGCAACATGTAAAACCACAATCTACCCGTCCTCGCATAGATAAACAGGACAGCAACGAGCAGAAGATTCTGGTCAGTCATAATGCTTCGCATAGCGTGTCCAACAAACAATTGAATAAACAACAACATGCTGACGCATCCCCACCAACCCAAACGCTTGCTGTTCAAACCATGGAAAATAAAACGGCGAAATCACATTTACAGACTGAACCATCCTCTACTGCCGTTAATTCACATCAGCAAATACCTCAAGCAGATGCGGGAGAAAAGCACGACCTCTCTGCTGGCGTAAAAGTGCCTGCAGCACAACAGCAGCTTAGCCGGGCAGCTGACAGCCAGGTTGAACGTAATGCACCTATGCAAGTCAGTCATGTCGAGGTTCTCAGTTTTGGCAAGTTTGTCTACGACGATCGGGAACTGAGACAACAAACCCGCATGGTGGAGTTACGTTTACACATCAATGAAAACGGGCAGCCAATCGATATTCAGTTAAAACAAAGTTCAGGTATTGCCAGTTTAGATCAGCGCGTTCTAAACGCAGCCCGTCAGTCCAGATTCAAACCCTACACAGTCAATGGCCGAACAGTGGCTATTGTCGTCGATTTTCCAGTGCAACTTAAACTCAGTCGGGATCGTTAACCGATGAGCAATATTCTTTCTTCAGGAGAATGATCATGAACGCAGTCACAGAACCAATGGTCGCCAACAGCCTTTCGCAGCGTTTAAAGCAAGAAACGGCAGCAGAGCATGAACGGATGCATCGCCTGATGGCACAGGCCGATGTATTTGCCAACAAGGAAAAATATGCGCAATTCACCTTGTCACAATACTATTTCCAGCAGGAAATTGAACATCTTTTTGAACAGGAAGGTGTGGCTGGACTTATTCCAGACCTCGGTATTCGTGGTCGTTCTTTACAGGCTTTTGAAGATTTGCAGGACTTGGGTATTCAACCGGCAGGACAAGCGCTACAAAGTGCAACCGTCAAATTACCTGAAGCCTTAGGCTGGATTTATGTCTCGGAAGGTTCAACCTTGGGCGCCGCTTTCTTATTTAAAGAAGCGCAAAAACGCTTAGGCTTCTCTGAAACCTTTGCTGCTCGTAATCTGGCTGCTTATCCGGAAGGACGTGCCAAGGTTTGGAAACGTTTTGTTCAGGCACTTGACGATACGGATTTTGACCCAGCATTACAGGATCGCGTGGTACAAGGTGCTTTGGATGCATTTGGCTATTTTGGAAAGGCCTTAAACCAGCTGGACGAATTGAAATAAGCAGGTGACTTAAGGATGAGCAGGTATGGAGAATATTGATCGCATGAATCATGATGTGAATAGCAAGGTTGTGTCACAACCCTCACAGCCGGCAAGCAAATTAGCACGCTCGGTCTGGTGGCGATTACTCTTTATCTGTCTGGCCTGGTTATGTATTGCACTCGGCATACTTGGAATTTTTATTCCAGGTCTGCCGACGGTTGATTTTATATTATTGGCAGTTTTCTTTGCAGCCAGAGGCTCAGAAAAACTGCATCAATGGTTCCTTAATCATCGCTTTATCGGGCCTATGCTCAAAGAATGGCAGCACAACCGCCGCATTCCCAAAAAAGCCAAATACATGTCAACCGTGAGTATGAGCATTGCTGCAGTCATCATGCTCTGGACCATTCCACATCCGTGGCTGGTCTATCCTTTAATTGCCTGTATGGCTGCGGTGTTGATCTGGATGTGGAGCAGGGATCATGGTCGCTAATCCTGTGTATTATCCAAATGTTCTATCTGGCCTGAGGAAATAACATCTGGCTCAGAGGATGCAGCATTTAGCTGCTTCGACATAATTTTATCGCTCCAACTCATTTATCGAGTGATTCGATTTCAGATTAATTAATATCAACCAGTAGCACACTGCTGGAATCAAGGCGATAAAGAACGCAAAGATATCATCATAGAGCACGCCCCATTGTTTTGGCAGTTGGCCGGTATGGCTCCATTCCAGAACAATAAACAAAGGGGCTGCAATCAATAATGCACTCAGACAAATCATAAAAAAATTCAGGCACCGATAGTGGTTTAAGCCGAGTGACAATAACAAGGAGAAAGGAACGGTTAAAATGCAATAGGCGAGATAAACCAGAAAATGTCCAACTAAAAATCATAAATAGTGAATAAGGTTTAAATTCACTATTCAGCAAGATAAACAGCAAGGCCATAAACACTAATAAAGGAATCGGCGCCAATAAAAGCACATAGAGTATGGTCTTGGTCTTATATTTCAATCAAATACCCTCGACCGCCTCAAGGTTACGTATTGCATAATTTTAATACATATTGCGTAACGCCATTTGCTCTGCTAGTCTTTTTTCGCTTTCTCTCAAAATATGTCAACTCAGGATAATATACAAGAGATTAAAAAATCGAATAATCATAAGGAATATGGACATGTTCAAGGATACGCACGCCACGTTGCATTCCTCAAAAAAAGCAGCAGTGATCACCTTACTACTTTGTTTTCTGTTTGCCATTATCGAAGGTTTTGATTTGCAGTCGATGGGCGTTGCTGCACCCAGAATGAAAGCAGAAATGTTACTGAGCAGTACCGAGATGGGCTGGGTGTTTAGTGCAGCGGTGCTCGGTACTTTACCTGGCGCCATGCTTGCAGGAAGACTGGCCGATTCAATTGGGCGTAAGAAAGTATTCATTAGCTGTATTCTGATTTTTGGCGTGATGTCATTACTGACACCTTTTACCCAACAACTGAACAGCTTGCTTCTGGTGAGATTTCTGACCGGATTAGGCATGGGTGGGGCATTACCGCTTGTAATTACCATGGTGTCCGAGGCGGTGAGTGAAAAATATAAGGCCACAGCAGTGAGTGCCATGTATTGTGGTATGCCGATTGGTGGAGTGCTCACTTCCGTGGTGGCTTTGTCACTGACTGCCGATCATGAATGGCGGCATATCTTTTATTTCGGTGGCATCGCACCTTTATTACTTGTCCCTATTCTGATTGTCTTTTTACCTGAATCGAAAGCCTATCTAAATAAAACAGCAAACAGTCCGGCAACACGCCCAAGTTTGATGACGGTCCTATTTGCGAAACCCCGTATACTGATTACGTCCAGTTTATGGTTGAGTTTCTTCGGCACACTTCTGGTATTAGCGCTATTCCAGAACTGGTTACCGACCCTCATTTCTGGATTAGGTCTGAATAAAGCACAAGCCAGTTATATCCAGATTGGCTTTAATCTGGGCGGTTCGATTGGCATCCTGATTTTGGGCTTTATGCTGGACCGGTTAAATAAATTCCTGATTGTTGCAGGTGTTTATACCGGCATTCTGATTTCACTGATCGGACTGGCTTATTCCAATAGTGCATTTAGCTTCACCTTATTCGCCAGTGGATGCGGTATGTTTGTGATTGGTTGCCAGTCGATTTTATATACTTTGGCAGCCAAGTATTATCCAACAGAGATGCGGGGAACCGGCGTCGGTGCTGCTGTTGCTATTGGCAGGATCGGTGCCTTTTCTGGTCCATTAGTGGCGGGCTATTTACTGGGAACCGGACAAAGTGAAATTGTGGTGATTGCCTCAAGTATTCCGATGATTTTATTGGCTGCCATCTCGGCACTGATCTTACTTCGTAAACCGACACATTCAACCGAAGACAAAGACGCGCTTAAGGTCTTGACCCTGTGATTTGATTTTTAGACTTTGTTATCACCGCAATATCAGGGAATAGCCATGCTATTTCCTTTTTTATTTTAGCCCGTTTAATGGCAGTACCTCGATAATGCGGCATTACATTGTGTTTTGGCGTATCGGTATAATAAAATAATGCCGATTTTAGGATGAACCGATAGGAAAAGTAGGATGTATAAGGCGATTTTCTTTGATATTGATGATACCTTGCTGAATTTTAGCGTGGCCAATCGCTCGGCATTTGTAAAATCCTTCGGAGAATTTAATTTACATCATGATGATCTGACCTATACCACTTATAAACACATTAACCATCTTTTATGGGAAAGACAGAAGTTAGGTGAAATTACGGTACAGGACGTAATTAATAACCGCTTTAAACAACTATTTACTGCTTTGAAAGTGGATATTAATCACGATCATTTTCGCGATACCTTTCAAGGCAATCTGGCCAAAGAACATACCCTTGAAGAGGGTGCCGCAGAAGCAATTCAATATTTAAGCCAAAAATATAAACTCTTCGCCGCCTCGAATAGCATTCTGCTTCAGCAAAAGGCACGTTTACACTTGGCCGGTCTATTGCCACATTTCTCTGATCTGTATGTATCTGATGATGTCGGTTATGAAAAACCTGATCAGCGTTTTTTCCAGACCTGTTTAGCCAGAAGTAAGATTGCCAAAGAAGAAATTCTTTTTATTGGTGACAGTCTTGAAGCAGACATCAAGGGTGCCTCTTCATGTGAAATTCCAACCTGCTGGTACAATCCCAAACAAATCAAGAATGAACAGGATCTGAATATCACGTATACCATTCAACATCTGTCCGACCTGACTCAGATTCTATAAAACAAAAACTTGCCATTGTTGTTAAAGGTTCAAGGGGCAGGGTGTGGATAGTGAATAATATTGTGCATGATCACACTCTGTTCACCCGTATTGGCATAGGTATGGGGAATATCGGCGTGAAAGCGGATCGATTCTCCAGCTGCCACCGTGTGATTAACCCCTTCAAGCTGTAGCTGCAATACCCCAGCAAATACAATGATATGTTCAATCACGCCTGCTTCATGCGGGCTGGATTCACTGCTTGCGCCGGGCAGTAATTCAATCTTTAGCACATCCATGCGAAGTTGCTCATCAAAAGCAATCAGGGGACTGACCCGCATGCCTGAATGATCCTGTTCAAAAACAGGTAAGTCTCTGAAATGATGGATTTCCGGTGCGGTTTGAGATTGTCCACCTTCAAGAAAAGTCGAAAATGCAATATTGAATCCGGTCGCGATTTTCCAGAGCGTTGCTACCGTCGGACTCGACTTGCCCAGCTCGATTTGACCGAGCATTGCTTTACTGACACCGGTCAATTCAGCAGTTTGGCTTAAACTCAAACCGCGCTCGGTTCTCAAGCTTTTTAAAGCTTCAGCAACATTGGGTGGAATATCTTGCATAAATAAACGTCTTCTTGAATAAAAATGATTGTCCGTTATAACAGACGATGATACTTTAGTCACTCTACCTTCATTCTTCAGTAAAGTATTCCCTATGCGTAACTTAGCATTTTTTAGGTCTTCCTCACCAGCCATGATTATGACCGGGCTTGTGGCAGTGCTGGTCGGCTATGCCAGTTCTTTGGCCATTATTTTACAGGCGCTGGAAAGGGCGGGACTGGATGCTTCGCAAACAGGAAGCTGGCTGATGATGCTGGGCATCGGCATGGGCATCACCAGTATCGGATTGTCACTCTATTATCGTACCCCGATTTTAACGGCGTGGTCGACACCCGGGATTGCCTTGCTTGCCACCAGCCTGACTGGTGTCAGTATCAATGAAGTGGTGGGTGTGTTTATCTTTGCTTCAGGTCTGATGCTGTTATGTGGCGCGACAGGTATTTTTGCCAAGCTGATGAACTATATTCCACGCTCGATTGCTTCTGCCATGCTGGCAGGCATTCTGTTACGTTTTGGTTTAAGTACATTCGAAGCCTTACAGGTCAATTTTACCCTGTGTCTTGCCATGTTGGCGGCGTTTGTATTGACCCGACGCTGGTTCCCACTCTATGCCATTATTGCAACGCTGATTACCGGAATTGTTGTGGCAGGGATCAGCGGAGACCTGCATTTTACCCAGACCGGTAATGTGTTCACGCTGCCCACCTTCGTCCAGCCGCAGTTCACCATGACCACGCTGATTGGTGTCGGGATTCCATTTTTTATCGTTTCGCTGGCATCGCAAAATGCACCAGGTATTGCGATCTTGCAGGCCAGTGGTTATACACCTAAAACCTCTATGTTGCTGGTCTGTACCTCTCTAACCGCGATTATTTTAGCGCCGTGGGGTGGTTTTAGTATCTGTATCGCAGCCATTACCGCAGCGCTTTGTATGGCGCCTGATGTTCATCCTAATCCGGCAAAACGTTATATTGCATCGACTTGGGCCGGTATTTTTTACTTAATCGCCGGGATTTTTGGCGGCGCCATTTTTATATTGTTTAATGGCTTACCAAGCGTATTAATCCATATTCTGGCTGGACTGGCATTATTGACAACCTTGATGAACAGTCTGCATCAATCATTAGTAGACGAACAGGGCCGCGATGCAGCGATGATCTGTTTTCTTCTCACCGCATCAGGCATCACCTTACTAGGAATTGGTTCAGCGTTTTGGGGCCTGGTCGGCGGGATTATTGCCTATCAGATTCTGGTGAAACCGGCCCGATAATATCGGATATTGTTGCAGGATCTGTTATATATAAAAAGCGATTATTAATTAAATATAATCGCTTTTTTACTGTGCAATCTTAGGTTAAATAGGTGAGGATAGAGTTATAGAATTTTTTTAAATTTTATAAAAAATACCGCCAGGAAAAACGAGCTCGATTATCCTTGTTTATAATATAAAAAGCTTAAATAAGACCTGCTTCACACAATAATTTAATTATGTATATTATCTTACTTAATTTATTTTATTTCATACAATCAATATTTTATTGATATTTTCATATCATTTTGCAGTACATATATAAATTAAAGCAAATGAATTGTTGTATTTGTAGCAGCAGTCCGACATAAAAGTTTTTTATATGCTAGGCTGTTTAGTTTTTCTTAAGAAATGCGTTCAAATGGATTTAAAGCAGAAGTATGAAACAGGCCGGTTTTATTGGTCATTTTTATTACCGCGATACTGGGCGATATGGATTTGCCTGACTATTTTAATGTTATTTGCAATATTACCTTGGGCGGTACAATGGCGACTCGCTGACGCTTTATCAAAACTGGCCTGGAAAGTTTTAAAATCCAGACGAAAAACCACCTTAAGAAATTTCGAGCTCTGCTTTCCTGAAAAAAGCCAGCAACAAAGAGAAGCTGAAGCGAAGCAGGTGTTTTTCAATATGATGATCGGCTTGTTTGAGGCCCTGAATGCCTGGTACAGCCCGAAGTGGTATCGAAACCGCATTCATATTCATGGCTTGGAGCACATTTCACAAGCACGAGAGACCGGTATTCTGTTATTGGGTTCGCACACTACCTTGCTGGATGCGGGAGGTTATGTCAGCAGTTGCTTCTTCGATCTTGATGTGGTGTATCGTCCACAAAACAATCCTTTGTTAGATATGCTGATCAGCCGCTCACGTGCCACCATTTATAAAAATCAAATCTCCAAAAATGATATGAAAGGTTTAATTAGCAATCTGAAACAGGGGCGGGCAATCTGGTATAGCCCAGATCAGGATTTCGGTCTAAAACAAGGTGTAATGGCACCGTTCTTTAATGTTCAGGCCGCGACCGTAACGGCGCATCGCCGTCTGATGAATATTTCCAAAGTCCCCGCGATTCCTTTATTTTTCTATCGAAAAGGTGATATTCGTAATCCTCAATATCACATTTTACTTGAACCTCGCTTAGAAAATTTTCCGAGTCGGGATGAAGTTGCCGATGCCACCAAAGTGAATCTGATTATTGAAAACCAGATCAGCATGTATCCAACCCAGTATATGTGGTTTCACCGAAGATTTAAAACCAGAGCATTAGGCGAGGCTACGCTATATTCATAATCGGGTCGTCTCTAATTTATTATTGATATCAACAATAAAAAAACCGACCGCCAATCCATTATGGCGGTCGGTTTTTTATAAGCACACTCAAATACTTTAGATCATCGAGTGGCTTATATCGCTTGCCACTGCTGCTTAACTTCTTCAGAGTTTTTAATCAGAATGACTTTGTCATCTTTGACTTCACCAATCCAGGCTGTCGGGATCAGGTGATGCTGATCGTTTTCATCACGCGTCAATTTAAGTTGGCTGTCACCCTCGAGATGGTCAACTGTTCCCACTTTGGTGCCACAAGACGCAATTACATCAGAATGTTTTTTAATATCTTGAATATTTAAAGTACTCATTTCTAAACCTCTTCTATAAGTATCACAACACGGTAGTCACTAAGCTACTGCATATTTTCGGGTAATTGTTGGGTTTTAAATAAACCTTACAGGATGGTTTTATAGTTTCACCTAAACCTATCTTTTAGTTAACAATGAAACAAAACGAAATAAATAGTTCAATACTAATGAAGAATTATCTTTTTATTACAATTCATCTATTTAAATAAACGTAACTTTTCATTTACTTTTAAATAAACTGTCATGAATTAATATTTTAACAATGAATAGTAAAATATCGATAAAAAGATCAATCTTTGACATATTAAATTGCTTTGCGCAGTACACAGCTGAAGCGCAACAACAGCAACGTCCACGAGTACTCAAGCAGTTGATTCAAACACTAGAGCGCTTGCCAGAACCCGCTTCAGGACAGACTTATCAACGCTGGCAAATCTTTGCCCAGATTGCGGGATGTGATTTAAGTTTAGCCAAGCTTTTTGAATCACATTGTGATGCCTTAAGCATTCTGCATGAACTGGGTTATACCCAAGAAAATGATAAAGAAATGTGGGCTATTTGGGCTGCAGAGGGTGGGCCGGCACCGTTACAGGTCGAAAATGAGCGCTGTCATGGCATTAAACCGTGGTGCTCTGGTGCCGAGTTTATTCAAAAAGCATTAATCAGCTTTAAAGATCAACAGGGACAATCCCAACTTTGCGTTGCTGACTTGGATCATGTCTCGCTCAAGGTTGAGCTAGATCAATGGCACGCCGTAGGCATGCAAGGCACACAGACAGCCAGAGTCACCTTTCAGGACACCCCAGTCAACATGATCGCCAGCCCCAATGCCTATCTTGATCGGCCAGGTTTCTGGCATGGTGCTGCCGGTGTCGCAGCTTGCTGGTATGGGGCAGCAGTCCGCTTAATGGCCGAACTGCAACACAGCTGCCTGACTACGCCCAATCCCTTTAAAAAAATGTATTTGGGTCAACTGGCAGCTCAACTGGGCGTGACCAGACAATATTTTCAACACGTGGCACAACTGATCGACAGTCAGCCAAAGCTTAGTCATGAACGCGAAGTACGTATTCTGCGTGCGCAAACCGAACAGTGTTGTCTGGCCGTTATAGAAGGCGTTGGCAAGGCACTGGGAGCGCGGCCATTTTGTGAACAGGCAAGCTTTGCCCGGTTAATGGCAGATTTACCGGTATTTATTCGGCAAAGTCATGCGGCATTTGATAATGAGCAGATTGCTGAACGATGTTTAGAGGAGCAGGTGTCGTGGGAACTCTAAATCATCCTCTGGTTGAAGATCGCATCATTGAGGGGCGAGGAACTTCAAAAGCACAATGGCTACACAGCTTTGAACAACAACCGTTATCGCCGCTCAATCTTGAAAAATTTCAATCCAAAAGAATCGTGATTGTTGCACCGCATCCTGATGACGAAATTCTGGGGTGTGGGGGCTTAATGCAACAGCTGATCACACTGAATTGCCGTCTGCTGATCCTCGCAGTGAGCAATGGTACACAAAGTCATCCACACTCTACCAAATACACTCCAGAACAACTGGATCAGATTCGTCCGCAAGAAAGTTTAGCGGCTTTAGACTGTTTGGGTGTTGCTGAACATGCTCAACGCATTGCACTCAATTTACCCGATGGACAGGTTCATTTGCACCAGCAGCAACTGTGGCAACAACTGGACAAGCTGGTTCAAGCGGAAGATATCCTGATTTGTAGCTATGCACAGGATGGGCATCCCGATCACGAAGCCGTCGGTAAAACCGTACAAGCCTTTGCTTCAGCTCATGAACAGCACTGTTTACACGTGCTGATCTGGGCCTGGCACTGGGCTCGGCCTCTGGACTCCCGTATCGATTGGCAAAAGGCTCGTGCTTACCGTTTAACCGAGCCGCAATTAATCAAAAAAGGTCAGGCCATTATGCAATTTAAAAGCCAGATTGAGGCGGATGAAAGTACCGGTCAGGCGGCCGTTCTATCTCCAGCGATCATCGACCGGTTGTTGATGCCGTGGGAGGTTTATCTTTGTGAATGATTTCAGTCAATATTTTGAAGTGTTATATCACCAGAGTAATGATCCTTGGGGCTACGATCAACACTGGTATGAAGCACGTAAAAGGCAGATTTGTCTGGCTGTCCTGACCCAGCAACATTATCCCAGCGTACTGGAAATCGGCTGCTCCAACGGCCATTTAAGTATCCATCTGGCGAAACGTTGCCATCAGCTGTTATGTGTAGATGTTTCTGCGCATGCGGTTCAACTGGCTGCCCAACGTTTACAGAATCTGGATCATGTCAGTGTTCAACAGCACAAAATACCCGAAAATTTTCCTGGACAAAAGTTTGACCTGATTGTGATCAGTGAAGTGGCCTATTATTTATCATCTGTAGAGTTGCAACAATTGATCGGTCAGCTCAAACATAGCCTGACGCCACAAGGGGAAATCCTGTGTTGCCACTGGCGGCATGAGATTCGGGATTTTGAACTGGATGCCTTGCAAGTTCACCATCATTTAAAACAGTCTTTACCGTTCTCTCATTATTTAAGTCTGAATGATCCGGATTTCATGATTGATATCTGGACAGTGAATCCTTCTTCTCTAGCCAAACAACAGGGATTAATATGAAAATCGGTATTGTAATTCCAGCGCATAATGAAGAAATGTTTTTATCGGCCTGTTTGCAGTCCATTCAACAGGCAACTCAGCATATACCGCAAGATCAGGTCGACATCTTGGTGGTTTTAGACAGTTGTACGGATCAGTCCCGCTCGATTGTACAGGCACATCAGGTGAACTGGATTGAATGTGATTATGCCTGTGTAGGCAAGGCCAGGGATCTGGGAATCCGTCATCTGATTCAGCAGGGTGCGAACTGGATTGCCTGTACAGATGCAGATACGATTGTTGATCCAGACTGGTTATTGTGCCAGATGCAACATCAACCTACAGATGCAATTTGTGGAATCGTGGTGCTGGATGATCTCGATCCCTTATCCGTATCACAACAGCAAAAATATCTGGCTCATTATCAGGACAGCATGGATCATCAACATATTCATGGAGCAAATTTAAGCTTTAGTGTAGATGCCTATCTTCAGGCTGGCGGATTTGAGCCGGTTCCTTGCCATGAGGATGTATCCTTAATTGAAAAATTCATGACCCAATGTTGCAAGATCACCTGGAGTAATCTGGTCCGGGTCACCACCAGCAGCCGCTTGCATGGCCGTGCACCACAAGGCTTATCGCACTTTTTAAAACAACTCTAATGGGTATTTAAGATAAAATTGAACAAACGGTAAAAAATAAAATGAGAAAATAAAAAAATTAAATATTCTTGATTCTGTAAATATATGATAGTTTTTAAAATTCTTCTTCACAAAAACTTTCATAGTTTGCGGAAATCTTAATGAATATACGACTGTGTTATGCCAGCAAACGCAATGAAAATAGCGATGATTTGCTGCAAGATTTACGCGACATTCTTACCGAAGCCCGGGATTTCAATACTCAACATTGTATCTATGGGGTGTTGTACTATGCCGATAATGCTTTTTTTCAATGTCTGGAAGGAGAGCAAGCCATCGTTGAAAGTTTATTTGAAAAAATAAAAACCGATGCAAGACATCTTGAAGTCAAACATTTCGGCACAGATCCCATTGACCAATATACGTTTAAGCGCTGGTCAATGAAATATGTACAGCGAAATACCAATATTGAGACTTTCTTTCTGAACTTGGGAGAAAATAGTTTTAATCCAGGCTGTCTAGAGCCAAATAGCCTGAATGCTTTTCTCGAGGAGTTGCTGCTCGCAGAACAGACCACGCTGCCGGTCGCTAAGAAAGTGGGGATGGTCAATCGTGGTGTTAATCCGTTCTAAGCGAATCACTATCTAGCTGTTTACTGCCAAGTTTAAAATTCAGGTTTTTAAGCTTAGGTAACAGTTTGCTCATGAACAAATACACAGAGATGGAAGTACCAAACATCAGGATCACTTCCATACTCTGGCTAATAATCAACATGGCGCAATAGAAAAAACTAAATAAGGCCAGACATAATTCCGTACCTTTAAAATACCAGGTAATGAACATGCCAAATAAGGACGAGGACAGTATCAGATTAACTGTTTCATTGAAGCCGAGATAATTAAAGAAAATGATCACCAGGCATAAGGCTAGCATTGATAGTAAAAAGACAAAGATATTTTTTGCAATAAACATATTCTATTTCCTATCCTGAAGTTAATTTAAAAATCTTTCCTCTGTAACCAGAGGAAAGATTAGTACATATTGAGACGTTATTTGAGATTCTTTTCTATTATTCAGATTTCTTATATTAATAAAGATGCCTTTTTTATTTTACGGGATCTCTTCATTAATATTCAGCTTTCTATTGAATAGTAAAGAGCGCTTAAATGTACCGAGCTAATTATTAAAAAAATCAAATAGTTGGTGTATAAGCTTTTGGCTTACACGCTTGTAAGATATTGCCTACAAATGGATGTTTTTTGCTCAAAATTTACATTTTTACATTTATTATAATTATTTAAAATCAATCACTTATTAATTTTTAGCATTTCCCTTGAATTTACATTTTTAACAAAACGCAACATACAGTATTGTCTAATAAAGAGAGGATTATTAAAAAAATTAATTAAACTCGATCATGGGATTATCTTCACCCCAAAGGCGTTATTATGTTTTTATTTTGCCTCATTAATGAAAACCAAATAACCATCAAAATTCTAATTAAGTTTATCCTCAGTCAGGGAAGAAAAAGTTATCGATCTGGTGTTTCGGTGCAGCAGTAAATTCATCTGCTGAAAACTCACGAATCAGTTCTACAGCCTGTGCATATTGTGTATTTAGCCAGTCAAGACGATGACCTTCAGGAATGATCACAACAGATCTTTTTTCATGTTCTGGCGAATGAAACTGTTTCATTAAAGGATGAGTATCTGCATTGATGGTCAGCATGGTCATGGAAAGAATTTCCTGACCGTCCACACTCGCATGTTCATAAAGGGCAGCAACGGTAAAAGGCTTTTTGTCCTGCCGATAAATAGCATACCAATGCGCCTTACCATCAATATATTTAGGCTCGAAAATCGCATCCACAGGGACCAAAGCAAATTGATTTTTCTTCCAGGCATGTCTAAAACTGTTTTTTTCAGCCACTGTTTCAGCGCGTGCATTATAGGTATGTTGAGACAGCTTCAAGTCTTCGGCCCAAAAAGGAATGAGTCCAAAACGGGCAGAGCGCCATTGTACTTTTTCATTCGATGAGATCAGGATTGGACTACTGTCCCCGGGATAAATATCCATTTTATAATCAAATGTCGGTTCGAATAAATCCAATAAGTGAGCCCGGCTTTTATGAATAGGTCGATAATTCGCACACATATCTCCACCCAAAGATGATCAATAAACATCCATTCAGTGTTCATCAAACTCAGGTTATTTATGAGGCACTTTTTGTATTTTGATTGCATCTCTGCGTTAAGTTTTGGTGGTTAATGCTAAGCGTATGAGACTTAAAAAAAATTGAAACGGCGGATATCAGGTGAAGCAAATAAGTTTAAGACTTTCTAAATGAGGGTCGCTTTCGAAAATTATCTCATGGTGATAATGCAATTACAGAAATTGCCAGAAAGAGGGATATTTTATGAATGGATTTAAAAGTTTCCCCATTCGTAACTTTTAAAGTTATTAAATCATTGTATTTATATCAATTTTTTTAATTCAAAAATGCCAGATAATTACTAAGCGTAACAAACAAAGCAGGATAATTGCTTTACCATCGCTCGCTTTATCTTTACGGCAAGGTTTTCCTTCGTCAGCCCCATTGCTCAAGGTTTTTGATTTGGTGAACAATGAATTTTGATATTGACATCTTTGGTACGATTGTCACTGCAGTCTTTGTACTGTTTATCGGTTATTTCCTCGTAAATAAAGTGAGTATTTTAAAACGCTACAATATGCCTGAACCTGTAATCGGGGGACTTGTAGCGGCAATTGTCACGTATTTTCTGTTCACACAACTCAATATTACGGTGAACTTTAATACTGACATTCAGCGTAGTTTCATGCTGGTGTTTTTTACTTCAGTCGGTTTAAGTGCCAGCCTGTCAAAACTTAAAGAAGGTGGAAAAACACTGATTATGTTTATGTTCTGTGTGATTACATTTGTAATACTACAGAATGTTTTGGGCATAAGTCTGGCAACTGCTTTAGGTCTTGATCCATTGATTGGCCTGATTACCGGTTCGGTGACCTTAACCGGTGGTCATGGTACTGCAAGCGCATGGGGCAGCATATTCGAAAATGAATATGGCATTCAGGGTGCCGTAGTGTTGGGTATGGCAAGTGCAACCTTTGGTTTGGTCATTGGTGGCATGATGGGAGGTCCTGTAGCCAAACTTCTGATTCGCCGCTATCAACTGGCTGAAGAGATTGCACCAACACAGCAACGCACTGAAGCGCCTCCTGCAAATGAAACAGCGCCGTTTGAATATCCGGAAAAAACCCGACTGATTACTGCAGACGATGCGGTAAAAACCCTGGGCATGTTTGCGCTGTGTATTTTCTTTGCCAACTTTATGACTGATTTTGCCAAAGGCTACTGGTTTGAATTACCGACTTTTGTCTGGGCTTTAGGTTGTGGTGTATTCATCCGTAATACCTTGGAATATGTCTTTAATATCAAGCTGTTTGACCGCTGTATTGACGTATTTGGTAACGCCTCTTTAGCCTTATTCCTGTCGATGGCATTAATGTCGTTACAACTTTGGCTATTGGCAGGACTGGCAGGTCCCTTGCTGATTATTCTGATTGCTCAAACTTTGTTTCTGGCACTCTACCTGTTTTTTGTCACCTTTAAAGTTATGGGTAAAAATTACGATGCAGCAGTACTTTGTGCGGGACAATGTGGCGTCAACCTCGGGGCCACACCTACGGCGATTGCCAATATTCAGGCCGTTACCAATAGTTATGGACCTTCGCATAAAGCCTTCCTGATTATTCCACTGACGGGGGCATTTTTTGTGGATATTATTAATGCGCTGGTCATCCAGACCCTGATTAATTTTTTCTAACACGTCGTTGTAACTTTATTTGAAAGTTTAAAGAGCATTTCTGCCGAAACTTCATTATTCATATTGAAAATGCCAGTTGATCAACTGGCATTTTTTATTGTCTTAAAAGTAAAAGAGATGAATACCATCCCTATAATGTTCGCCTTTATTTTTCATGTTTAGTTACAAACCCTTAAATCCTTTTGCATATTCATAATATGGCTTACGTGAGTGCTAACAATTATTGCAAACGGTAAAAAAACACTGCCCATAATCAAATGACATCTTATAAATTAAAGGAATAACCATGCGTGCGCTTACTTACCACGGTGCTGAAGATGTCCGTGTTGAAACGGTAGCAGATCCCATCATTCAGGAAGCTGACGATATTATTTTAAGGGTGACGGCTACTGCAATTTGTGGTTCAGACTTGCATCTGTATCGGGGGAAAATCCCTCAAACCGAGCAGGGTGATATTTTTGGTCATGAATTCATGGGCATTGTTGAAGAGGTGGGTTCGGCTGTCACTCAGGTCAAAAAGGGGGATCGGGTTATCGTTCCTTTCGTGATTGCCTGTGGCGAATGTTTCTTTTGCCAGTTAAATCTGACCGCGGCCTGTGAAACCACCAATAGCGGACGAGGTGCGATCGTCAATAAAAAGCAGATTCCTTCAGGTGCTGCATTATTTGGCTATAGCCATCTCTATGGTGGCATTCCCGGTGGTCAGGCAGAATACGTACGTGTCCCTAAGGCCAATGCAGGTCCATTTAAAGTCCCGGGTTCATTGTCGGATGAAAAAGTGCTTTTTCTTACTGATATTCTACCCACTGCATGGCAGGCAGTGACCAATGCAAAAGTCAGCAAAGGTTCCACGTTAGCCATCTATGGGGCCGGACCGGTAGGTCTGCTCAGTGCAGCCTGCGCCAAAATGCTGGGCGCAGAAAAGATCTTCATGGTTGATCATAATCAATATCGATTGAAATATGCCGCAGAAGCCTATGGCGCCATTCCTGTCGATTTTGAAGCGGTTGATGCTGCTGAATACATTATTCAGCATACCGACAATTATCGTGGTGTTGATGCCGTGATTGATGCGATTGGATTTGAGGCAAAGGGAAGTGTGATTGAAACGTTGTTGACCAATCTAAAACTTGAAGGATCAAGTGGTGTGGTACTACGCCAATGTATTGCCGCTGTGCGCCGTGGAGGCGTCGTCAGTGTACCGGGAGTATATGCAGGGCCTATTCACGGTTTTCTGTTTGGCGATGCTTTTGATAAAGGTCTGACATTTAAGATGGGACAAACCCATGTCCATCATTTTTTACCTCAACTCTTAGAATTGATTGAGGACGGTAAACTTGCGCCTGAAGCGATTATTACCCATCGGATGAAGCTAGAAGATGCAGCTGAAGGTTATCGTATTTTCGATAACAGGGAACAAGAATGCCGTAAGGTCATTCTTACGCCTTAAAAACTGATTAAACGTAAAAAACCTCTAAGTCATATTAGAGGTTTTTTATGCTCCAACTAACTTTTAAATAAGAAAGAATTCGAAATCGCTTGCAGATAATTAAAAGGCGTACAATAAACAATCAATAAAAAATACAGGCAGCATCTTCCATGTTAGTTAAAAATAAAATTGCTGTGATTTTTGGAGGCAGTGGCGCAGTAGGTCACGCGATCGCTGATACCTTGGCCCGAGAAGGTGCTTTTGTCTATTTAGGCGCCCGACACCAGCACACATTGGATCAGGTTGCAGCACATATTCATAATGTAGAAGGTCGAGTAAAAACCTTTATTGTGAATGTACTGGATGAACAGGCGACCCAAACAGCGATAAAACAGTTGGCTGAGCTAACGGGTGGTATCGATGTTGTGATCAATGCCACAAGTTTTATGCATAACCAAGGTAAGGAACTTTCAGAACTCACCCAGCATGAATTTATGCAGGGCATCACACCTTTTTTAACTGCTCAATTTAATATTGCAAAAGCCGTCGTCCCCTATATGGGTACAAAGTCGATCGGAGCAATGATTAGCGTCATTGCACCCTCTGGCGCAATGGCGATCCCGGGTCATTTGGGGCATATTGTCGGTTGTGCCGGGAGCGAAGCATTTATCAAAGCACTCGCCAGTGAACTTGGTCCAAAGAATATTCGGGTGCTTGGGGTACGTTCCCATGCCATTGCGGATGCGGCTCAGGCAGGCTCTTATACGCGCGAGTTATTTAGCTTAAAAGCACAAGCGATGGGCATCACCTTGGATGAATGGCTCAATGGCGCTGCACAAAGTACCATGTTAAAACGATTGCCGACGCTGGCTCAAATTGCCGAAACGGTGACATTTCTGGCCTCTGATCATGCCAGTGCAATGACCGCCACAATTGTCAATGTGACTGCGGGTGCGACCATAAATTCATAGCAAATGATCGATAGAATTTCTAAGTAATTCAGCATGATTGCTGTGCAAAACAGACGAGTCATGCTAAAAAGTGAATCCTTATAAACTCTAATATTCAAGTGAAGAATCAATATTGAGCTCTTCCTGATTAGAATATGAAAATTGATAAGTGATTAAGTGGATGATAAGCAAAAGAAATGCAACCCTAATAGGACTCATGGCGGTGCTGTTATGGAGTTCAATTGTCGGGCTAATTCGTGGTGTCAGTGAAAGTCTGGGCGCAACGGGTGGAGCGGCCATGATATATAGCGTGGCTTCGGTGTTTTTATTATTGAGTGTCGGATTTCCCAAGCTACGCGAATTTCCGCGCACCTACCTGTTCTGGGGCAGCTTACTGTTTGTGTCCTATGAGCTTTGTCTGGCCTTATCTATTGGTTATGCCAATAGCAGTCAGCAAGCGATTGAAGTCAGTATGGTGAACTACTTATGGCCCGCACTGACCATGGTCTGCGCAATTGTCTTTAATCACCAAAAAACAAATTTTTTGATTATTCCTGGTTTTATCATTGCCCTGATGGGAATTTGCTGGGTACTTGGAGGGGAGCGGGGACTTGATTTCGTCAGTATCACAGCCAATATTCAAGATAATCCGTTGAGCTATGCTTTGGCTTTTATGGGTGCGTTGATCTGGGCTGCGTATTGTACAGTCACCGCCAGAATTGCCAATGGCAAAAATGGTGTCACGCTTTTCTTTATGCTGACGGCAGCGGCATTATGGGTCAAATATATGCTCATGGGGGCCGAACCGATGCAGTTTGATCTGCATACCCTGATTTATCTTGTGCTTGCTGCTGCCGCGATGGGCTTTGGCTATGCTGCATGGAACGTCGGGATTCTACATGGCAATGTTACATTGCTTGCGGGTGCATCTTACTTTATTCCCGTATTTTCAGCTGCACTGGCAGCCTTTGTTTTACAAACCTCTCTTTCCTTGTCGTTCTGGCAAGGTGCAGCCATGGTCTGTATCGGTTCCGTGCAGTGCTGGGTGGCAACCCGACAGAAATAAACAGGCCTTATGTCTGCACTCCCACCATCTAAAGGGATCAGCCAAAACAAACAGCATCATCCTATCCACGAGGCTGGATGCTGTTTGATAGATCAAAAACAGTAGTATGCTAAGCCTTTGCCAGATAATTTTGCATTTCTTCTGCAGGTACCATGCCACCACCTGTTCCCCATACAATATGATTGGCATGCTGTAACTGCTGCTCAGTCAATTGATGTAGATCCTTATAATCTTGATACTTACTGACTAAAACTGGCCCGAGCATACCTGCCAGTGCAGAAGGCTCAAGTTTCAGGTTTTCGGACTGGTTGAGCATTCCGAGCAAGCGATACATGGTTTGATCGTCCAGTGTATAAAAACCATCTAACAATCGTTGCATGGCACGGCCGACAAAGCCTGAGGCACGGCCCACAGCGAGACCATCTGCCGCCGTAATATTGTCAATCCCAATATCCTGAACCGAAATTTCATCATGTAGCCCCGTCGCGACACCGAGTAACATACACGGGGAATGGGTAGGTTCGGCAAAGATGCAATGGACGTGATCGCCAAACGCCATTTTTAGACCAAATGCAACACCCCCAGGGCCACCACCCACACCGCAAGGTAAATAAACAAAGAGGGGATGTTGCTGGTCCACGCGGATCTTCTGTTGATCCAGCTGTTTCTTTAAGCGTTCACCCGCAACAGCATAGCCCAGGAACAGGGTCTTAGAATTTTCGTCATCAATAAAAAAGCAGTTCGGATTTTTTTGCGCTGCTTTCCGACCTTCTTGCACCGCAATACCATAGTCTTGCTCGTACTCAATCACGGTTACGCCATGAGCGCGTAACTTGTCTTTTTTCCATTGTCGTGCATCAGCTGACATATGCACCGTGACATCAAAGCCAAGTTTTGCACTCATGATGCCAATGGAGAGTCCTAGATTACCTGTTGAACCCACTGCGATGCTGTATTGACTAAAAAATGTTCTAAATTCTGCACTGTTCAGTTTGGCATAATCGTCGTCAAGACTGAGTAGATTGGCTTGTAACGCGAGCTGCTCCGCGCGAAAAAGCACTTCATAAATGCCTCCACGTGCTTTAATGGATCCTGAAATAGGCAAATGGCTGTCTTTTTTCAACCAGAGTTTGCCTGCAATTTTTTGCTCGAAGTGCGTTTCAAGCGATTGCTGCATCTCTGGAATGGCGCTTAGCTCCGATTCGATAATGCCGTGGCTGATACGGGTTTCCGGAAATACTGCCATGAGGTAGGGTGCAAAACGTTGTAAGCGGTCACGCGCATCATCAATATCCGCTTGCGTTAACCCGACATAGGATAAGCCTTGCTCAAGCGTAGTAAATGATGGGTTAAACCAGACTGTTTCTTTCAGTTCAATCAGGTCTTTCACAATCGGATAATGGGTAACAAGGTCTTGAATTTGATTCGAATCCATTCAGTTTCTCATAAAATTTGGATAATGGGTCATAGTCGTTGGCTAAAGCAATTTTATTTTTGGTTCATGATTTCAGTCAAATTCAGATTAAAACAAGAAAAAGAGCTTTAAGCGATAAAAATAATGAAAGTTATAAATCATCATCGTGATCGTGGTTTAGTTTGCCTCTAGCACGCGATATTCGTATCACTCAACTGCATATTTAGCAATGCGATACACTGGTGCCAAGCTAAGAACACAGTATAAAAACCACGATCCCCATACAAAACAAGCGGATAAATAAAAAAACGCAAGAGCATTATTTTTACCGACTAAAACACAAGGTAAACGATAGGGAAGATTCCACGATTTAAATGATCAATGATAAACAAAGCTATAAATAAGAATGATTATTAATTTCAACTATTGAATAAGGATTAATAAATGGCTATGATGCGCAAACTTTATAAATAATAACAACTAACAAATGAAAATTGTTATTAATAAGGAGAATGCGACAACATGGTCTTGGTAAAGAAAAAATTAGTGCTTGCAATTGCAGCCTTGACGCCGTTTGCAGTATGGGCAGAACAGCATCAGACCGAGCAAGCAGACACAAGCTTACCCACGATCGTGGTCACTGCCAGTCTGGCAGAGGAGAGCCCTGATACGGCGCCCGCTTCAATCACAGTGGTCAGTAAACAACAGATCGAACAATCCGCGGCAAATAGTCTGGCGGAAGTTTTGGGTAAAACCGTCGGGGTACAAAATTATAATGGCGGGGGCCGCGAGAAACTGACCATCCGTGGGGTACGTGAATCAAACGGGGTATATACCTTGATTCTGGTCAATGGCAAACGTATTTCTTCTACAGGTGCCTTATGGCGCGATGCCGATCTGGATATTAGCTCGATTCCATTGTCCAGTATTGAGCGGGTAGAAGTGATTCGAGGACCGATGTCTGCGCTCTATGGTTCAGACGCGATTGGCGGTGTAATTAACATCATTACCAAAAAGCCAACGGATGAATGGCAGGGTACAATCAATGCAGAATATCATCTGGTCGATCGCGGTGCAGGAAAACAGCAATATCGCTTGGGTGCCTCTGCATCTGGTGCATTGACCGACAAACTGGGTTTATCGGTTTCAGCAGAGCAATATGACCGTGATGCGTGGTTCTCACAAGGCAAACAAGCCACGCCAGCCTATTATATTGAAGGTAAGAAAACCCAGAACTTACGCTCAACCCTGAGCTATGAACTCAATGATCAGCAGAATCTTGATCTTGACTTAGGATATAACAAGGATAAACGTCCGTATGGTCAGACGGACTATCAATACTATCCCGCTACTGGTCGTTTAAATGAGGGCTTTGCCAGTCAGGAGATTGAACGACATTCCGTTGGCCTAACACATCGTGGTGACTGGAGTTGGGGGAAAACCACCGTTTCAGCACAACAGGAAAATAGTGAAATTAAAGACTATGATTCAGACTTTGATGAGCCCAAGCATCGTACTTTGAAGGAAAATAATACCAACTTGCGTGCCTATAGTAATTTTGATGTCAGTCTTCACGGCATTGTTGCGGGTGTTGAATACAATCATCAGGAAGTCAAAGACGGCGTAAGCTATCAAAACTCCGGTAAGGCCTCAGTTGGCACATCTTCAGTGTTTGTACAGGATGACATTCATATCACCGATCCGCTGACCTTATCCTTGTCTGGCCGTTATGATGATCATGAGATGTTTGGTCAGCATTTCAGCCCAAAAGCCTATCTGGTTTATCAATTCTCACATGATATTGTGCTTAAGGGAGGCTATGGGCAAGCCTTTAAGGCGCCGTCTCTGGCACAAATGACCAAAGATTATGGCATTGTCAGTTGTGGCGGCGGGTGTACCTTATGGGGCAATCCTAACCTCGAGCCAGAAACCAGCGACAACTATGAAATGAGTGCATCCATCCGTAAAGCAAGCTGGAACGGTAGTGTCACTATATTCCAGAATAAAATTAAGGATATGATTAGCCGTGATATTACCTATAGCGTTGATCCGAATGGTGAATCCAGCCCCACGGGCGCTGCCTGGGTGAACTTAGGCCGGGTCAAGATCAAAGGAGTAGAGCTGGCAGCACAGGCTGATTTATTGCCTATGCTTTCTGTTGATGCCAATGCCACTTATCTTGATGCTAAAAACAGTGAAACACATAAACGTCTGGATGAGCGTCCACGCCTGCAAGCCAATACCAATCTTAATTTAAAACCGCTTGAATGGTTAACTCTAACTGCGGGTGCAAGTTATATCGGTGATCAGGTCATTAACCAGAAAAAACTACCTGATTATACCTTGGTCAATCTTGGTCTCTCTGCCAAAGTAGATCCCGCAGTGACTGTACGAGCAGGTATCCGTAACCTGACCGATGTCAATCTGGAAGAAAAAGGCAAAGATGCGGGAATTAAATTCAATGAAAAAGAACTGGGACGTAACTATTATGTTGGTGTGACCTATACCTTCTAATTTTGAATATTAACCGCAACAAGATGCCTTGAGAAATCATTTTCAAGGCATTCTTTACTTCGATTTTTAAACATTTAATTAATTCCAAGTTGTTTATTTTTATAAAAATATTGTTGTTATTATTTTAATTGACAGGTTTTTTATGTACGCAAAATTATTAACCAATAAAGGCTTAACGCCAACCGTTGCCCGAGTTTCTGTACTCGAAGTCCTTGCGCAACATAACGGTCTTACCGCAGATGATATCTATATGATTGCCAATAAACAGAGTGGTCTCAAAATAGGTACCATTTACAGAGTCCTGTCTGATCTGGAAAAGCATCACCTGATTCAACGAATCCTGTTTGGTCGCAATAAAAGTATCTATAAGCTACTTAAACACAGAATCAATTGTAATGTGCGAGAAACCATTAACGGAAATATGCATCCCTACAGTAATCCTGAAATCAACACTTTGCTTGAACAAATCATGGACAAACTTGGAGATGAATTTTCAACGGCAGAACTGATTTTATATAAGTAAGACCTTTGGATCGCTAGTTAAATTCAATTTGTCGGCTAAATATAAAAAAGTCGTAGATAGATGGAAAATATGCTTGTCCAATCGAAAGAAATTGTGAATACTCGTGCCGCAAATTCGGACTGTAAAATTAATTTTTAGGACTCGGCAAATACTGTGAAAACCTTTCCATTTTCTCGTCTACAAACAGCGTTACTGACAGTTGGTTCTTTTTCCTGTCTAGGACTGATTTCCACAGTGGCACAGGCCGAAACTGAAAGTGAAGCCACTCGGCTTGCCACCATTACAGTCAATGCTCAGGCCGCAGAAAATGCGTATTATCAGCCAAAAGTCAATTTAACCGGTTTTAATCAACACCATCTGGCTGAAATACCTGCATCAATCAGTACCATTACGGCTGAACGTATTGCAGATCAACATGCAAAAACACTCACCGATGTGGTAAAGAATGATGCAGCAGTAGGGGACGGCTATGCACCGATTGGTTATTACCCAAACTTTATGATGCGTGGTTTTGCCCTGAATCTGGGTTCAAGTTATTTGCTCAATGGTAATGTGATTCGCGGTGAGCAGAATGTAGCGCTTGAAAATAAACAACAGGTCGAAATCCTCAAAGGAATCAGTGCGATTCAAAGTGGCATGTCAACACCCGGTGGTGTGGTCAATTACGTCACTAAACGCCCTAAAGATATACGGTCAGTGACCGTGGGCGCAGATAGTGAAGGGGGCTATCGTATCGCAACAGATCTGGGTGGATTTTTGGGTGAGCAGCAACAATTGGGTTACCGGATTAATCTGTCCAGTGAAGAAATTCATCCTTATGTTGAACATGCCAATGGACGTCGTTTATTTGGCTCCATCGCTTTAGACTGGGATATCTCTGATCGTTCCAAGCTTGAGTTTGATCTTGAATCACAGCATCAGCGTCAGCGTTCTGTACCAGGTTATCAATTATTGGGTGGCAACGCCGTACCCGATGGTGTGAAATGGGATCGTTTACTGGGTTATCAAAGCTGGAGTCAACCTATAAGCAGTGACAGCTTAAATACCGGATTAAAATATACTTATCAGATCAATGATAGTTGGACATCGTATTTAAGTGCTTCACAAAGCCGTGTGGTGGTCGATGATTATTCATCCTTTGCCTGGGGTTGTTATAGTGAAACTTGTCAGACGCAAGGTAATAGTTTTGACCCGAATGGTAATTACGATATTTATGACTTTCGCAACCCAGATGACAGCTATCTCACTAATCAATTTAAGGCAGGCATAAACGGTAAATTTAAGACCGGTGCATGGCTACACAACCTCAGTGCAGAATTGTCACACACAGCTAAACGTCATTCGCAATATGATGCTATTTTCCAAGCCCCAGAAGCATCTGGAAATATTTATGAAGATACTAAAGACTATATTCCATCTGAAAAAACTTTAGCCAACCATTATAAGTCATTAAAAAGCCAGCAAACTGCATTAACGCTGATCGATCAGATTGATTTCAATGCAGCTTGGTCAGTTTTAGCAGGTGGAAAACTGCTACATTTAGATGAAAATGCCTACAAAGCAGATGGTTCGCGCATTCGAAAGACCGATTTTAACCGTTTCTTACCGCAATTTGCCGTGATGTATCAGCCTTGGGAACGCACGCATTTATATGTGTCTTATGCCAAAGGTTTAAGTGATGGCGGCCAAGCGCCAGCATCTGCCGCCAATACATCTGTAACGCTAGCGCCAATCCATTCAACTCAATATGAACTGGGTATTAAACATCAATGGCAGGATTTACTTTTTACCGCAGCAATATTTGATTTAAAACAGGACAATCAGTATATCAATGCTGCCAATAACTATGTGGCTGAAGGTGAACAGCACAACCTGGGATTGGAACTCGGCTTGCAAGGCCGTTTAAGTGATAATCTGGATATTACCTCAAGTCTGGCATTGACACGTTCACGACTCACAGATGTTCAAGTGGCTGAATATAAAGGACATCAGACTCAAAATGTACCAAATGTACGTTTTTCCAGCCATTTATCGTATCAAGTGCCACAAATTGACGGATTACGTTTATTGGCAGGTATGCAGTACAGCAGCAGTAAATATGCCAATAAAACCGGTACAGTGAAGGTGTCAGGTTATAGCGTATTTGATGCTGGTGCAGCGTATAATTTTCATGCCTATGGTTATGACAACACGCTGAGATTGAATGTAGACAACGTATTCAATAAGAAATACTGGCGCGATGTCGGCAATTTTCTTGGGGATGATTATTTATTCCTAGGTGCGCCACGTACAGCACAGCTGTCATGGACTGTTAATTTTTAACTTGAGATAGAAAAACTGGAAAGACTACATCACGGTGTAAACTCTAAATCATTTAAGTTTACGCCGTTTTATTTAGATGCGTATAAGAACATTAGAAGCTGCAAAACTAGTGTTTGGTGAGGAACAAGTCGTGGTCTTAATAAATCAATATTATTTCGCATAATGTAAGCTCAGATTATGTTACATAGCTGATTTGCAATGATAATTCTTACATGCAAATCAGCGTGATTTAACATCAATCTGCATTATGCGAAGTTGACGGGTAGGGGTCATATTTTGCATTTAAACTTAATTTCAATTACTTTTTCTTTTTTGTCTTTTGATAGTTTTTTTAGTAATTCTTCGCCTTTTTTAGTGCTTATTATTTGTGCACATTTCATTAGTTTTTCTTGCTCCATTGTGTTTGCTTCTAAATACATTATTTGTTTTTTTTGATTGTCATATGTTGCTTTTGCAATTAATTCTTCTGAATGTGATTGGGAGCTTGCTAGTATTAGCAAGCTCCAAAGCATAGTTTTTTTCATTTTTATCCTAATAGTCGGGATCAACATATATTACTAGTCGTCTTTTTTTAGTATTTCGGCTCTGTATTTCATAACATCTTCTGTTTTTACGTCTTTTAGATGTTTTCTTATGAGTGTGTGTATTAGGTCAGATTCTTTAATTCTGATTTTAGTCTCGAACATCATTTCTAAAGTGGCTTCTTTAACCATTTCTTCTTCGTCGTCTCTGAGTCTAACTGTAACTGCCATATCGGTCTTCTCCTAAAAAGTGAGACATCATATCTGATTTATATTTTATGATATGTTGCGAAATCACAAATTAGATGTTATAAAGCTCTAAAATATCATTTGTGATAAATCATAAAATGGAAAAAGAGTTAGCTTTTGAGATCGTAGCTAAGATTATTTTTGATCGAGGCGTTCAATTAATCATCGGTGGCAATCCAGCTTATGAAGCTGAGCTTGTCCTTTTTCACATTGAAATGGCAATGACAGAGTGGGGCTATAAGAATCCGACCGTTGCTGCTTACTGCGATTCACTAAAAGAAGAAAACGACAAACTAAGATCATTGGGGATTTGCTAATGGGTTCGCTTAAAAAACAATCAATACCCACTGTACAGCGGGGGGGATTGAAAAATGCAGCAGTTAGTAACCCCATTAATAAGATGGGGGTAAAGGGTGTGGATACGAAGACTCCATTTGATAATTCCCAAGGTCAGCATCCGCTATATGCAATCCCTTACCAACGTATGGTTTCAACTTCGAAAGGTGTAAAACCAATCGAATGCCGCTTACCGGCACCGAATGAAATTGCAGTTATTGACTGGGTAAATTTCACAATCGGCATCGAAACGATGGGCGATAAATACTGGAAAGATGACGAGTTTGTTAAGGATGAGCATCTTTGGTCGTCTGCTGTTGATGCTCTTGAACCTCATTTAGAGCATATCTTTGGATTTTCTGCTTCATTCTGCCGTAATTCTGGCCTTAACTTTTATGAGCAAAGTTATGTTTTAGGTGAAGATTTTGGCTTTTTGTGCATTGGTGGTCAGAGAAATACCGTTTTGATTATGTTAAATGGCCGTGGCTGTTCATTTGCAAAGCCAGGCTGGGAGCTTCGCCTTTATCATTTCCTTGTAACCCTTGCCAAACGTCCTAAATTAACTCGCGTAGACATTGCACACGATGACTTTGAGGGTAAAAACGTCAATGTGGATTGGGGCAATATGCAGGACGGTCTGGGTGGCTTTAGCTGCGGTAATCGTGCGCCTAATGTTGAGCATAAAGGCAACTGGAAACGTCCGACAGGAAAGGGTCGCACGCTTGTGATCGGTAGCCGTGAATCAGGCAAATATATGCGTTTGTATGAGAAAGGTCGTGCTGAGGGTGATCCGGATGATAACTGGCAGCGTGCTGAAGTCGAATTTAAATCAGTAGACCGTATCTTGCCATTCGATATGCTTTTGGCCCCGTCAGAATATTTTATTGCTGCATATCCATGTTTCCAGTCGCTTGCTGACGATATTCAACCAGCTCGAATCGAAACGATTCAGAAGACTGCGAAGATTCATTTTGATACTGCAATCAAGAACTTAAAGCACCAATACGGTAAATATATCAATATTTTTAAAGAGGTCTTCGAACCTGAAGAACTTATCAATTTAATCACTTGCTCTGATCCTTTGGCTTTTCCAAAGCGTATGGATCATGTGCTTATAACTGCTCGGAGAATGTAGCAATGATGCAATTTAAAAACAAAGTAAAAATCTTGGGTGCCAAGTCAGTTGATTTTAAAACTGAGGATGGCCGTCACTATGACCATGTGGCTTTGTACTGTGAAGTTCCGTTGGATTTATCACAAGGTAATGCAGTTGGTAATGCGTGTGAGGTTTTTAACTGGCAAGACCGTACAAACTTAGTGTTGCTTAAGCAACATAAATTTCCATTGGAAGCTGACATTACATTTGAAATGGTGACTTCGGGCAAAACTCTGAAATACATCGTTAAATCAGTTGAGCTTCCACAGGTTAAACCATTGTAAGAAGACATAAGCCTTTGATCCTAAAGGCTTATTTTTAAAACGCTTCGTATAATGTATAATATGTTAAAAATCAATAACTTATGAGAATTATTAAGATGAATATAACAGCAATACTAGGGGATAATCAAGCGGAATGCCCAAAATGTTATTCATTTTTTCATAAGGGTTTATTGGCTTTTCATATGTCCAAGTGCCTTGGATAAGAGGATTCGAGAATGCAGATAGATGATTGCACAGCAACAACCGTAATCAACGGTGTCAACTACTGCGTCCTCGTAATACATCAGACGTCGTGGATGGATGAGTTGAACAATTTGCCTGCTGCAAAGGTGATTGCACTGCTGTCTACCACGATTTTGATCTGGTATACGGCTTGGTCAACCAGACCGGTCATACACACTTTAGGTTCATCAACACGAGAGGATTAAACGATGAATAAAAAGCAAATCGCTCAAACAGCAAAGAAATACTACAACCATGCAGTTGTAGCTACTGGTGTCACAATCGCTTCTATTGCACCTGCAATGGCTGCTGATGGTGATGGTTCTTTTGACTTAACTGCAGGTCTTACAGTAACGGCTGTTTTGGCTGGCATCGTGGGTGGTGCAACGTTAAAAGCAATGCCGACATTCACGGCTTGGGGTGTCCGTAAAGCGTTGTCAATGCTTCGCTAATCAACATTAAAGAAAAGGCGGATGAGGAGCGCGCAACCGCACGCACCGCAATCCGCCTTTTTTACATTGGAGAGTAAGAAATGACGTTCTATTTCATCATGGTCACTCTAGTCGCGTTTTGGATTGTCTTTGCACCGTAGGCGGAATTTCTTATGCGATTATTAAAAACTGCAGTTTTTTTATTTTTATCGATTATTTCAGTTGATGCATTTGCTGACTGGAAGACTAATCCTTATCAAACAAGTGTAAAACGTTTTGAGGGAGGTCGTACTTTCACTGTTGCACAAGATGTTTGTGATGATTTTAAGTCAGTTTTTGGTAGTGAGGCTTCACGATGTCAGATTTATGACAGATTTATTTATATGGATCATCTTAATACACCTGTCAAAATTGCTGACTTTGTTGCTAAAAAATGTCCTACTGCTGGCACTCCTCTTGTTGCTTGGTTAACGAAAGGTACAACGCATATACCTGTTCGACTTTGCAAAGATGGTTGTACTTTTACTGGTACTGGCTCAGTTGTAGAGATGACGAATTACGATAATACAATTTTACAAGCCACTGGTGACGATAAGGATTGTCGTAATGAATACAAAGATGACCCTCCGCCAAAGTGTGACAAAACGGATCCATATGGTGATTGCTACGTTCCTCCTGATGACAACTGTGTACGTGCAAAAGATGGCTCAATTTTCTGTCCAGACAACTCTAAACCACCAGAAAACAATACGTGTAATGGGGCTGACTATTGCAAACGCCCCCCGGAAGGTTGTGGGCCAGGCTATGTTCCGGGTTCGTTCAATGGTGAGCAATTATGTGTACGATCTGGTCCAAACGTTCCAAAAAATCCACCCGATCCAGACAAGCCTGATGATCCGAACAATTGCATGAACGGTGGTTCTTACTGTCCGCAACCGCCTGATAATACACAATGTCCAAGTGGCTATTATGAGACCACATACAATGGCTCAAAAATTTGTGTAAAGAACAATCCTGACCCTGAGAAGCCTAATCCTAATGACCCTAACACCGATGGCGGTGGTGGTGCATCTGAGCCTACTGGAGGCGGTGATGGTGGTGGTACAGGTGGCTCTATCAATTTAAAGCCTATCCTTGATGCTATAACATCTTTAAAAAATGCTTTACTTAATGCTTTATCTGGTTTTCACCCGAAGCTTGACAAGATCATTAACGGTGTTAATCAGGGGCTTGAGAAGTTAGACAAATCGAATGAGCACCTAGATAAAATCGAAGACGCAGCACAAGCCACCAGTGAAGCTGTGGGCGAATCAAATAAAAAACTGGATGGTATCAAGGACGCTGTTGAGTCCATTGGTAAATGCAAAAATCCGAATTATGACCCTACTAATTTAAATTCAGTTAAATACTTTGATTGTACATCTAGTGATCTTGGATTAACTGATTCTCCATTTCAGATTAAAGAAGAACAGATAACAGATTTTCAAAGAGAAGATCATATTAGATTCGGACAATATTGCCCATATTCCAGAACGGTTGAAGACATAGGCTATTTTAAATTTGAAAAAGACCTTACCTTTATTTGTGAGTTTGGGCAGGAAGCTAATCCTTATATTCGTGCTATCGGGTATTTAGGGGCTTTAATTTATTTATTAATAGCTTTGAGGAGTCGTGAGTAATGGCTCGTGTAGCAATAGTTATTATCGAATGGCTATTAAAAAATGCTGTTCAAAAAATATTATTAGCACTTGGATTAAGTGTTGTTGGTTATCTCGGTACTATGGCAGCGGTTAAATACGCATTCAATCAGCAATTGCTAGGCCTGAATGGCCTTGCTCCAGACCTATTGGCCCTTATGGGGATTTATGGTGTGGATCATGTTCTAAGTAGTTTTATTTCAGTCGCGTTATTCCTGATGACACTCAATGCAGGAAAATTAGCTATAAGAAAGGCAGGATAAAAAATGTCAGGTATTGGTGGAAAGGTACGTTTAATTACTGGTGAATCCTTTGGCGCTGGTAAGTCTTATTTTGCAGTTATGGAAGCTGAAAAAATTGTTCAGAAAGGTAGTCCATACGCTAAGATTTATTCGAGTATCAGGGGGCATGCTGAGTTAGGTAATGGCATTACAGATATGCTGCCTGATTGGCGTGATTGTGAAGATTACAGCTTATTGATCATGGATGAGGTACAGTTTAATGAGAAGTTTTCTAAGCATTTCTCATCTAGACGTGATGCTGAAATTGTAGACTTTACGCAGATTCGACATAAGCATTTGGATGTATGGTTAATCACACCGAATACAAAGCTGATTAACCCTGATATTAGAGAGCTGGTTTCAGAGCATTATTATATCGAGGTTGCATCCAAGAAAGTTTCTAAATGCTTTGTATTTAAGCGTGCACAAACAAATATAACTAAGAATCTAAAACAAACTGCTTTAGATACATTTACTTTTAATATTGAGGAAAAATATTGGAAGTTATATAAATCGACTGAGGATGGTAAAGCTTCAGATCGTCAAACGCACTTTAATATGAATCTGCTGGTATTTGCTATTGGTGCTTTATTTACTCTAGGTATTATTGCTGCCTTATTCTGGTATTTATTTGCTGATACTAAAAATAAAGTTGATCAGATAACGACTGATGAAAATGGCAAAAAGGTAGCTCCGAACGTCTCTCCAGTAGCTTCCAATCCGGTTGATGATCTAGCGATCCGGATCAAGGACTGTCAGGAACAATTTAAATGGTCTGCTGAAATGTGTCGGGATGCAATTGATAAGAAAGCTTATGAACAACGCACTGGAGAGCTTGCGGCTAGAACAGGTAATGATATGAATACCATTGTTGCAAACTACAACCCTAATCGCCCATATGATGTAAAGCTTCCTGAAGAAATGCCGATGCAGATCAATGATTACCCTAGAATGTCAGGTGTGATTACTGTAAGGGGTGGTAAGCTAATGGCTGTTAATCAATACGGTGATTATATGCCTGAGGTCTCTCAAGAAGACTGTAGACGTTACTTAAATGGGTATCGTCCGTTTGATTATTCGGGGGCAAAAAAGTCAATTGGCATGTCCAGCCAGGCTAGCAATAATTCACCACAAATTAATGATTTACAGATTTAGCAAAAATGTCATTTAGGCAAATAAAATATGAATTTTTCCTCTTTGATTACAAAAACCGTCTCTATGATGTGACGAGGGATCAACAAAGGAATGTCTTCAGGGGAATTGGGACACAACGTGTTTGAAAGCTGCTTAAACCCGTATTGTGAGTGTCCCAAGGCGTAGTCTAGACATTTCGACATGATAGAGTGTGCTGTAATCTATAAGGACGGGATTTCAAATTTTTTAGCGTCATACTCAAGGGGAGCGATGAGCGACCAGCTAAAAATTTAAACCCACGATTTTATTTTTGTTTATGCTTTACTGGACACACTTTGGGGAAAAGAAGTTATGACTACACAAGATATTTTAGGCGTAATAGTAATGGTGTTGGCTATTTTTGAAACAGGTTTTCTGCTCTGGCTTTACATTAAAGATATGAAGGAATTTTAATGATGACTGAGGATATTTTAGGGTTGGCAATTTTTGTTTTGTTGTACCCTATATACTGGATTTTTGTTCATAGAATTTTAGATGAATTACTTGACTGAGATTTCGCATAATGTAAGCTCAGATTATGTTACATAGCTGATTTGCAATGATAATTCTTACATGCAAATCAGCGTGATTTAACATCAATCTGCATTATGCGAAGTTGACGGGTAGGGGTCATATTTTGCATTTAAACTTAATTTCAATTACTTTTTCTTTTTTGTCTTTTGATAGTTTTTTTAGTAATTCTTCGCCTTTTTTAGTGCTTATTATTTGTGCACATTTCATTAGTTTTTCTTGCTCCATTGTGTTTGCTTCTAAATACATTATTTGTTTTTTTTGATTGTCATATGTTGCTTTTGCAATTAATTCTTCTGAATGTGATTGGGAGCTTGCTAGTATTAGCAAGCTCCAAAGCATAGTTTTTTTCATTTTTATCCTAATAGTCGGGATCAACATATATTACTAGTCGTCTTTTTTTAGTATTTCGGCTCTGTATTTCATAACATCTTCTGTTTTTACGTCTTTTAGATGTTTTCTTATGAGTGTGTGTATTAGGTCAGATTCTTTAATTCTGATTTTAGTCTCGAACATCATTTCTAAAGTGGCTTCTTTAACCATTTCTTCTTCGTCGTCTCTGAGTCTAACTGTAACTGCCATATCGGTCTTCTCCTAAAAAGTGAGACATCATATCTGATTTATATTTTATGATATGTTGCGAAATCACAAATTAGATGTTATAAAGCTCTAAAATATCATTTGTGATAAATCATAAAATGGAAAAAGAGTTAGCTTTTGAGATCGTAGCTAAGATTATTTTTGATCGAGGCGTTCAATTAATCATCGGTGGCAATCCAGCTTATGAAGCTGAGCTTGTCCTTTTTCACATTGAAATGGCAATGACAGAGTGGGGCTATAAGAATCCGACCGTTGCTGCTTACTGCGATTCACTAAAAGAAGAAAACGACAAACTAAGATCATTGGGGATTTGCTAATGGGTTCGCTTAAAAAACAATCAATACCCACTGTACAGCGGGGGGGATTGAAAAATGCAGCAGTTAGTAACCCCATTAATAAGATGGGGGTAAAGGGTGTGGATACGAAGACTCCATTTGATAATTCCCAAGGTCAGCATCCGCTATATGCAATCCCTTACCAACGTATGGTTTCAACTTCGAAAGGTGTAAAACCAATCGAATGCCGCTTACCGGCACCGAATGAAATTGCAGTTATTGACTGGGTAAATTTCACAATCGGCATCGAAACGATGGGCGATAAATACTGGAAAGATGACGAGTTTGTTAAGGATGAGCATCTTTGGTCGTCTGCTGTTGATGCTCTTGAACCTCATTTAGAGCATATCTTTGGATTTTCTGCTTCATTCTGCCGTAATTCTGGCCTTAACTTTTATGAGCAAAGTTATGTTTTAGGTGAAGATTTTGGCTTTTTGTGCATTGGTGGTCAGAGAAATACCGTTTTGATTATGTTAAATGGCCGTGGCTGTTCATTTGCAAAGCCAGGCTGGGAGCTTCGCCTTTATCATTTCCTTGTAACCCTTGCCAAACGTCCTAAATTAACTCGCGTAGACATTGCACACGATGACTTTGAGGGTAAAAACGTCAATGTGGATTGGGGCAATATGCAGGACGGTCTGGGTGGCTTTAGCTGCGGTAATCGTGCGCCTAATGTTGAGCATAAAGGCAACTGGAAACGTCCGACAGGAAAGGGTCGCACGCTTGTGATCGGTAGCCGTGAATCAGGCAAATATATGCGTTTGTATGAGAAAGGTCGTGCTGAGGGTGATCCGGATGATAACTGGCAGCGTGCTGAAGTCGAATTTAAATCAGTAGACCGTATCTTGCCATTCGGTATGCTTTTGGCCCCGTCAGAATATTTTATTGCTGCATATCCATGTTTCCAGTCGCTTGCTGACGATATTCAACCAGCTCGAATCGAAACGATTCAGAAGACTGCGAAGATTCATTTTGATACTGCAATCAAGAACTTAAAGCACCAATACGGTAAATATATCAATATTTTTAAAGAGGTCTTCGAACCTGAAGAACTTATCAATTTAATCACTTGCTCTGATCCTTTGGCTTTTCCAAAGCGTATGGATCATGTGCTTATAACTGCTCGGAGAATGTAGCAATGATGCAATTTAAAAACAAAGTAAAAATCTTGGGTGCCAAGTCAGTTGATTTTAAAACTGAGGATGGCCGTCACTATGACCATGTGGCTTTGTACTGTGAAGTTCCGTTGGATTTATCACAAGGTAATGCAGTTGGTAATGCGTGTGAGGTTTTTAACTGGCAAGACCGTACAAACTTAGTGTTGCTTAAGCAACATAAATTTCCATTGGAAGCTGACATTACATTTGAAATGGTGACTTCGGGCAAAACTCTGAAATACATCGTTAAATCAGTTGAGCTTCCACAGGTTAAACCATTGTAAGAAGACATAAGCCTTTGATCCTAAAGGCTTATTTTTAAAACGCTTCGTATAATGTATATTATGTTAAATAGAATATCTGAGACCACGCCCTAGATAATCTACTTTACTTATTGTTGGCGTGGCACTTTGGTGAGTTAATTTATTAACTCACCAAAGTGTATTCTAAATAACATAATCAAAGTTATGCGGAAATCAGAACGCTACTCGACTTGCGTATCAGCCGATCTTACGCAAGTCTGTGTGGCTTGTTTAAATGAGATCCAACCCTGTGTGTTGAACTCAGGATGAATAATTCAGTAAAAACCTCTCTATATCATCAATCATTCGTTCTACGTCTTCTCTCGTGAACTGATCATAGTCTCCGTGGGCTGCGTTATTTCTTATATCCGCTAAAGCCGTAATTTGTTTTTGCTGAAGTTTGTTATAGACACTAGCCTTTGCTAGATCATCATTTAGATGTGTTAATTTCTTTCTATCTAAAGCAATGCCATTGTTAAGACACAGTTCTTTAATTGCTGTCTCTAAAACAGTACCAGCAATTACAGCAGTTGCATTCTTATATCCACTATCTAAAAGCGATTTAGCTTGCTCAAGTTCACTATCAAAAACTTCTTATTGGACTATTTGTTTGAAAGTTATCAAAAAACCATTTTTTAAATCATCGTATGCAGCTGAAAATATTGGAATTAATTCTCTCAACCTTTTTACATTGTCAGGTGAAGATCTTAGTTGAACTACAAAAGCTAGATAATGTACAGAATCATCACCACATGATAACTTCAATAAATTCTGGGCCTTAATTATCCATTCAGAGTATCTAGCGCGATTTTCTAAATCAAATGATTCAAAATTTGGTAGTCTTATCATGGTCTCAACGAAACCTGTTTTAAGTATACTTTCTGCCTCAATAAGTAATTGCTCAAAGCGATCTAAAATTTTTTTGCTCATATTTTCTCGAATATTAAGTCTTTCAGAAATTTAATAAATGATTCATTTTATAATAAAAAATCTAAATGAATACATTTTATGATGCCATCTTTTTTAATGAAGTAGAGATTTCTTTCAGCGATTTTTTAACCTCACTCTCAAAAACCGGAGTACTAATATCTACTCCTTCAAATGCTGTAGGATCTATCGACAGCTTGTTTTTAATTTTTCGTTTAAAAACTTGTAGGGCTGTACGACTTTCAAAAAGGACTGTTAATTCAAGCGGCTTACCATTTAATGCTTCTTTAAGCCCCCCAAACTGTCCCCAAGAGAAAACTAATTTTTCATCGGGAAATAAAATTGGTAAACCATTAACAAATGCACCTGATTCATAATTTTTTTTAGGTTCTGTCAAACCTGCTATACCATATGCATGTGAAGGAACGCCATCTGGACAAATGAACGTAATATTTTTTGCTACTCCTTTACCAATATTATGAATAACGAGGTTAATTACAGATTTTCTACCTAAATCAATCTGAGCATAAACAACGACATCACCAATTGTATTATTATAATAAACTATATAGGTTACTATTAAAGACAATAAAGCAACAAGCAAAGTTAAAATTTCAATCATTGTTCATATCTTCTAGTGATTAAAAAATCTATTTTTATCATATTTAATAAATATTTATAAATATTAATTTTTTTAATTTCAACAATAAAGCTTCATCAATTTGATAATATTCTGTTGTAAGTTCGAGAGATCGCGGGTATTAGCCTTCCCTCTTAGGCGTTATGTATCTAAACCTTTAGCAATGCTAAAGGTTTTTTATTCTTACCAATACCTTTAAAAAGTAAAATCTCTTCTCGGCGGTACAGCTAGATGATGCTAGATCTTCTGAATCATCAATTTTACATCGTTGATTTGATCATTGTGACATTGTGATCTGACTGAACATAGTTAAGATGTTTTTCTAACAATTGAATCATATGTTCATAATCTTGTTGACGCAAAGGGCCAATTGATCGTAAATAGCGCATATTTTTCTCGAAAAAAAAGTGCATGATCAACATGCACTTATGCCTACTGATTAAGCCTACACAACCTGTTCGTAGCTACAGCTCAGTAACGTGAATCTCTACGATCATAATTCACGTTGCTGAGCTCGAGTTTTCATTCCATAAAAACAAAGGTCTAGATTTTAAGACACCAAATCAAATGGCAGAAGATTTTTACAAGTCGGCTGACTAGAATCGCCCAGATGAATGTCTCCTACTATTTCAGCCCACATCAATAGGAAGATAAGCTGTAATTTTCTATGTTAATTACGCTTAAATGCTAACCCTCTCATTTTTCAACTGGCTCAGGTTATAATGATGATCTCCCCAAATATAGTTGATCTATTATGAATGCCTCCAATGACCCTCTACACGGCAAAAAACTTGCTAATATTTTGGATGAGTTATTGGATTATTACGGTGGCTTTGAAGGCTTAAGTCGTAAAATTGAAATTAGATGTTTTTGTATAGATCCAAGTGTTAAGTCATCGTTACGATTCTTGCGTACCACACCATGGGCACGTGAAAAAGTAGAAAGCTTATATTTGTATGTCTTACGCCAAAAAGCCAAACAGAAATCGTAGTTATCAAAACCCTAACTTTAGCATTTTAATGAGTGGTGGACTGCCACCACTCTCCTAGAAAAATTTAGTCTATTCTTAAGATCTTTTTAGTAGGAAAATATGTATTCATAGCTAGGTTCCTGAACCAAATATTTTATAAGTTATAATTTTAATGCTCTAAGTAATTAAATTTGTTGTTTATTAAACATAAATTAAATTGTGAACTAGATTTCAGGTGGATATAAATACAGTAGAATTAATTCAACAAACTGATATCTAAACACTTTTATAATTACCTTTTGGTCTTAGATTACAATGTTTGTTGACATACACTTAAATATTAAACACAATGTTTTCATTATATAAATATGTCTAAATCAATAACAATGCCTTCAATTTACCAACTAAAACCCGCATTTCAAAACCTACTTCGTCCATTTGTGAAATGGCTTTATTTAAAAAAAATTACAGCCAATCAAATTACCCTTTCAGCGATGTTCATCTCTGTAATGCTAGCAATAGCTCTATACTATGTGTCTATCAACCACCAGCCTGTAATCCTGTTTTTGTTATTTCCGGTATGGATGCTCCTTCGTATGGGATTTAATGCCATTGATGGCATGCTCGCACGTGAGTTTAATCAACAAACAAAACTTGGCGCTTATTTAAATGAAATCTGCGATGTCATCTCTGATTCAGCACTTTATCTATGTTTTTTGGGCTTAGCCTTTATTAATACCTTCCTATTGGGACTGGTTGTATTTCTAGCGATTCTGAGTGAATATGCGGGTGTTATGGCACCTTTAATTGGTCAGGAACGCCGTTATGATGGCCCTATGGGAAAAAGTGACCGTGCATTTTGGTTTAGTTTAATTGCACTATGTGTCAGTTTCAGTTCGTATTTAAAAGAAAATAACTATTTAAATTCAATAATTTATTTCTGCAATGGAATACTTCTTTTTATTGCAGTACTGTTGATTTTGACAATTTATAACCGGATTAAAAATAGTATTAAAATCTAAGGAAAATCAGATGCAAGTCTCACAAAAACATGTATTTACTACTCATGATGATAACCAATTAGCTTATCAATATTGGCCAGCTGCTATAGAACATGACACTAAAAAAGCAATTATCTTATTCCATCGCGGCCATGAACATTCGGGACGTATGGCACATTTAGTCAAAGAGCTTAATTTGCCAGAGTTTGATTTCTTTGCATGGGATGCACGCGGACATGGAGACTCACCTGGTTTACGTGGTGATGCACCGAGTTTCTCTGCATGTGTGAAAGATATTCAATATTTTGTACAACACATTGAAGCTACTTATAAAATTAAATCCACCAATATTGCTGTTATTGGTCAAAGCGTTGGGGCTGTTTTGGCCGCAACATGGGTGCATGATTATGCGCCAAAAATCAGAGCTTTATGTCTCGCTTCACCTGCATTTGACATTAAACTCTATGTACCATTTGCAAAAACAGGTTTATCAGTCTTAAGCAAACTTAAAGGTAATTTCTTTATTACCAGTTATGTAAAAGCGAACATGTTAACGCATGATATTGAGCGTGCAAAAACCTACGATACAGATCCGCAGATCGCCAAAGCCATTTCTGTAAGAATGCTTTTAGGCTTATATGCAGCATCGGAACGTATCGTAAATGACGCACAAAATATCTTTGTTCCCACTCAAGTTTTATGTTCCGGATCAGACTTTGTGGTATTCCGTAAACCACAACAACAATTTTATGAAAAGCTTCCTCATCCACGAAAAGAGTTCCATGTACTAGATGGTTTTTATCACGATACCTTAGGTGAAAAAGATCGACATATTGCAATCGAAAAAATTCGTCGTTTTATCTTGCAAAGTTTTGCTGAAGATTATCAAGCACCAGATGTACTCAATGCCGATAAAATCGGTTCAAGCTGTGCAACTGCCGAGCAACTCAGTAGTCCACTTCCCGCTTCTTCAATCAAGAATTTGTTCTGGAACCTAACCAAACGTAATTTAAAACTCGGCAGTAAATTCTCACATGGACTGAAAATTGGCGAAGATACGGGTTATGACTCCGGCAGCACTTTAGATTTTGTCTATCGAAATCAGGGTGAAAGCAAGAATATTCTGGGCAATATCATTGACCAGCAGTATTTGAATGCAATTGGTTGGCGTGGTATCCGCGTGCGTAAACAGCATATTGAGCAGTTATTGGCAAAATATGCAAAAATTTTGACTAAACAACGTAAGGATGTGCGAATTCTGGATATTGCTGCTGGTCATGGCCGATATATTTTAGATGCAGTCAGTGAGCTCGCAACGCCACCTAAATCGGTATTATTGCGAGATTATAGTGAGTTAAATGTCGAATCAGGCACAGCATTGATTCAAGAACGGAAACTGGACAATATTGCTCAATTTGAATTAGGCGATGCGTTTGATACTGCATCATTGGCCAAAGTTAAGCCCAAGCCAAATTTAGTCATTGTATCTGGGCTTTATGAGCTGTTTAGTGATAATGACTTATTAAGACAATCACTCTCAGGTATTCATCAGGCCATGTTACAAGGTGGTTTCCTGATTTACACGGGGCAAATCTGGCACCCACAACAAGAGTTTATTGCACGTGCTCTCACCTCGCATCGTCAAGGTGATGCCTGGGTCATGCGTTTACGCTCACAAGCTGAAATGGATGCACTGGTTGAACAGGCGGGCTTTAAAAAAGTTGATCAATGTATTGATGAATTTGGAATTTTTACAGTTTCGGTTGCTCAAAAAATTTAAACAAAGACTTTTATGCAAAATAATATTTTAGACCGCCAATCAGGTACATGGAAATGGGGACTACTCTGCTTAGTCTTTTTAGCTCCATTTTTCTTTTTAACCTATGGTTTTGCAAATCAATATGCATCCAGCCTAAACGATGTTCCAAGTATTGTTTTTTCATGGGAGCATCATATTCCTCTTTGGGCTTGGACGATTGTGCCTTATTGGTCGATTGACCTTTTTTATGGCTTATCTTTGCTATTGTGCTGGAATAAGTTCGAATTAAGACAACATGTGCTTAGGCTATTTACAGCTCAGGTTATTTCTATCAGCTGCTTTTTAATTTACCCCTTAAAATTCAGTTTTGATCGTGCAGAGTTACAGGGTTTTTTTGGATTGTGGTTCGAGGTGCTGATGGGTTTTGATAAACCCTTTAACCAAGCGCCGTCATTGCATATCGTCTTACTGGTTATTCTGTGGGATTTTTATCGTCGTCATATCAATCCGAAATATCGTTGGTTAGTTCATATTTGGTCGTTGTTGATCGGACTATCTGTCTTAACCACATGGCAGCATCATTTTATTGATATACCTTTGGGTTTATTGGCTGGTTCGCTATGTTTATGGCTATTTCCACTCTCAGTGAAAGCACCTTATGAGAAAGATCCTGTACAGCAATTTACACCGAAACACTTAAAATTAGGTACTTTTTATCTAATCGGTGCCTTGCTGTGTATTATACCTGCATTTTTATTTAAAGGTATTTGGTTATGGATGTTATATCCAGCCATTTCCCTGTTCTTGGTAGCCCTGGCCTATTTCACAGTTCGGCCTCATATTTTTCAAAAACAACGAAACGGTCAAATGACAGTTGCCTCATGGATGTTATTGGCGCCCTATTTTCTATTTGCATGGTTGAATAGTCGATTATGGACCCGTCGTCACCCACAAGACTCTCTGGTTCTGCAGCTCAACGGCGTAGAGGTTTATCTTGGTCGTATCCCATCTGCGAAACATACCAGAGAATACGATGCTTTATTTGACTGCTGTGCTGAATTGGCGGTAAATCAGCATGTACAACCCTATGAAAAATTGAATAGCTTAGATTTAATCCCTATGCAGAGCACGCAATTGCTATTAGCCGCAGAAGCATTTGACCGTTTTGTGCAACCTTTGATACAAACCAATCGAACACATAAAGTTCTGATCTTTTGTGCGCTTGGCTATTCACGTAGTTGTAGTGTATTGATCGCATGGTTATTACAGCAAAACTATGTCTCTGGAGTTGATGAAGCCATTACTCTAATTCAACGATCGCGTCCCTGGATTGTTTTGAGTGAGACACATATTACTGAAATTAAACGTTTCCAAGATCTGCTCGCTCAGGAGAGACTGCAATGAAAATGAATTTTGTTGTAGTTAACCAATTGCTCAAGCAAAGTCAAAGTCTCTTAAAATCAGGATATTTAGCTTTTATTTTATCCATCATCGCATTATCTTTATTTTCGAAAATGCAGATCGTAATTCCTCTTTTACTTGTTAGTGCTTTATTGGCGCTTCACCATTATCTATTTATTCGGATTGAGTTTGATCGCGGTCTGGTACAGCATATGGTTGACCGGTCTGAGGAGATAGAAAGTCTTACTCAGCAGCTGGATCAATCGCTGTTAAATTTGAAATTGGTTCCCTCCAGTAAAACAGGTCGTGATTGGTCTAAGCGCTTCAAAGGTTGCTTAAGACTCTTGAAAATACAGGTTGCTATTGTCTTAATACAATATTCTATATTTATTATCCTTTTTTATAAATTAGCGCATAGATGAAGCTTGAATGAAAAAAAATATAATCACCCAAACCGTTGCTCGTTTTATCGCATTTCTTACCCGTCGCGGTGCTCGCTTACTGACAGGTGCACGCAGCTTGTGGGTAGGTTGTGAGCCTGAACTTAAACAACGTATCTACTATGCTAACCATAATAGTCATATTGACTTCATTTTATTATGGTCTTCCTTGCCAATTCACATTCGTCGACAAACTCGTCCAATTGCAGCGTCTGATTATTGGCTAAAAGATGGATTTAGACGTTTTTTAATCCAAGATACATTTTCCGGTGTGACCATCCAACGTAATCGTAGTGATCAGCAAGATCCGTTACAGCCGGTGAAAGATGTCTTGACGGAAGGCTATTCCATTATTTTCTTTCCAGAAGGAACTCGGAACTTAAATGATGATATCGAACTACTTGAATTTAAAAGTGGTCTATATCATCTCAGCCAACAGTTCCCCGATGTTGAAGTCGTACCTGTCTGGATTTCCAATCTAAAACGGGTGATGCCCAAAGGTGCATTTATTCCTTTACCCCTACTTTCTACGGTTATCTTCGGCAAACCTTTAGTGCTCAATCAATTCTCAGATAAAGAGCAGTTTTTAAAACATGCTCAGCAGCAATTATTAAAATTAAAAGAGGCAGAGAATCAATGAGTCTGGACAACCTACAACAAACCTATTTACTGTTTGCAATCTTTGCCGTGATTTTAATCGTTGCCTCAAGTATTGGCTTTATTCTCAAACAAAAAGCTGGAACAAATCCATCCCCAGTGATTGATAACTTGAATGCCCGTATCAATGCCTGGTGGATCATGCTGATTGTCTTGGCGGTAGCCATTCTATTGGGTAAAACCGCTTTTATTATCTTGTTTGGTGTCATTTCATTTTTTGCGCTACGCGAATTTATTAGCTTATTACCAACACGGCGTGGCGACTATCTGCCTTTGCTGATCGCGTTCTACTTTGTCATTCCTTATCAATACTATCTGGTCTATACCAACTGGTACGGACTATTTTCGATTTTCATTCCGCTTTATGTCTTTTTACTTATTCCCATCGCCAGTCTAAAGCTCGAAGATACTACACACTTTTTGGAAAGGAGCGCCAAGATTCAGTGGGGTTTAATGGTAAGCGTATTCTGTATTTCCCATGTCCCTGCCCTGTTAAACCTCGATTTACCCGAATTTAAAGGTGAAAAAATTTGGTTGGCGATTTGGTTGATTATGGTGGTTCAAGCTTCTGATGTATTGCAATATATTTGTGGCAAACTTTTTGGAAAACATAAAGTAGCCCCGACACTTTCTCCATCAAAAACTGTAGAAGGCCTGATTGGCGGTATCATTCTGGCAACGGGTCTAGGTGTATTGATGTCATCACTCACCCCATTTAATTACTGGCAAGCAGCTTTGATCGGCTTGATTATATGTATTTTTGGATTCTTTGGAGGGCTGGTAATGTCAGCCATCAAACGTGACCGGGGTGTAAAAGATTGGGGACAATTGATTCAAGGTCATGGCGGCATGTTAGATCGTATCGATTCAATTTGTTTCTCTGCACCAATCTTTTTCCATATTCTACGCTATTGGTGGAGCTAACTCTTAATACGAAGAATGACCAATGCTTACTTCCCGATAGAACCTAGGCGTCACATTGGTCCAGCGTTTAAATGCACGTGAAAAATGAGAAATATCCGCATAGCCCAAACGATCTGCCACCTCTTGAATAGAAAGCTTTGACTGTTTTAGTAAATACTCGGCATGCTGTCTACGCACTTCAGCCAATAACATTTGAAACGTTGTTTGCTGCTGTCCCAATTGCCGTTGTAATGATCTTTCTGAAATATGCAGTTTCCCTGCAACTTGTTTGATCGATAAAAAGCCCTCATGTTCATCATAAATCATGGCTTTAATGACAGCATCCAGACGATCCTTATCCATCCTTTTTTGTGCCAGTTTCTGTGCATCCTGCAGGCACTGTTGTCTGCTTAAACGTGCAAGCATGGCATCTGCAGTTTTGAGGGGTAAATGTAAGTATTCTTGCTTAAAAGTCAGGCAATCCGCTTCAGCAGAGAACGCTACGTTTAAGTTCTTGTCCGGATGGATTCTTTTATAAAAATCAGGCTGGTCTTGCTGAAATTTATAATCAATTTCCAGATTAACTTGAGCCAGATTTTGCAGAATTTGTCCAAATCCAAATATCAGAAAACAAGTGGCATGTTGATTTAATCGCTCCTGAGATAAAGGCTGAGCAAAATATAAATGCACCCTCTCCCCGTCAATCCTAAGCCGAGGTTTAAAAACGGCGCAATGTAAACCAATAAATTGCTCTAAAATCTCGATCGCATCCCCTAAGGTAGGTGCGGTGCTCGCCGCTATTCCTACATTGCCATAGCAAGATACCCGCATGTCTCGGGCAAGGTATAAACTGATTGCAGGTTCCCTAGTTAATATAGCTGCTTTCTCTAGTAAGTAATTAAAGATATTAAGATCAACATACCAAAATGGTGCATCCAGTTTTTGGACCTGAATGCCTGTACCCGCCAGCATTTGCTGAGGTGAAACATTCCATTTTCCTACGACATCAACCAATAAGTTGACGTAGCTTCCGGGTAATTCTGGATTCATTCTTGTTCCGTGACTTAAGGATAAATTGGCGTGAAATGGTAAATATTGGCAGCTTATGAACTATGCCAGTTTTAAGCTTTTCGGCATAGTTGATTTATCTAAAATGTGTTTATGAATGTGACTTACCAATGAATATACTGATTGTTCATGCCCATCCAGAAAACTTATCGTTTACCGCAGCGTTAAAGAATAAAGCACAGGAAACATTTGAAAAACTCGGCCATCGCGTTGAACTTTCTGACCTGTATGCCATGAATTTTAACCCTGTGGCTTCTCAAGATGATTTTGAAAGCTTAAACCAGCCTGATTACCTAAATTATGCTTTGGAACAGCGTCATGCCTTCAAGCATCAGCAGTTTTCACCGGATATCCAGACTGAACTTGAAAAAGTACAACGTGCGGACCTACTGATATTGAGCTTTCCTTTGTACTGGACTTCCGTTCCCGCCATCTTAAAGGGCTGGATTGACCGTGTATTTGTATCAGGACTATTTTATGGGGGAAAACGCTTTTACAACCATGGCGGCATGCGTGGGAAAAAAGCCATGCTGTGTTTAACGCTGGGGGGGCGTGAGCATATGTTTGGTGAAAATGCCATTCACGGGCCGATTGAACATTATCTTGCACCGATCCAGCGAGGGACTTTAGCTTATGCCGGGTTTGAGGTGTTACCTCCCTTTATCGCTTATCACGTACCCTATATCAGCAACGAAGCCCGACAAAAGCTGTTAATTGATTTTGAGTGCTATTTGTCTCAACTCAATGCGCTACAGCCGCTTGAGTTTCCAATACTCGAAAATTTTGATGACAAGATGCATCCGCTTTAATTCAAAAATTCAGCTCTCCATGGACAGTCAAAGTAGTTGACTGTCCATCAATATGGCTAGCATTGATCAAATCCCTATCGCTTTAGATGGGTGGGTATTTTCCCGCATCTAAATTCACATGCTCCATCTTCTTTTCCTCATTCATATAGCGATGAAACGTCAAGGAATCTTCATCTGGATGACACCATGCTGTCATCAGCACTGCCTAGAGTGTTGACATCTTTATTCTGGATAAAGCAGATGTTACAAAAAATGAAACGATGGCTCTCCTGCCTCGCTATAGTTCCCATGCTATTGGCACTCACCGCCTGTAATGATTCAAATGACGATCAAGTCGCAGCGACACCTGATGATGCAAAAAAACCTGTGATGCGCTGTGCACCATAACCATAAAAACAATGAGAGGAAAACGCGTGATTAACCGCCGTCAATTTTTAGCAAACACACTTAAAACAGGTTTTGGTGCTGCCGCTTTAACCACTTTTCCAGCAAGTATTCAAAAAGCGCTAGCGATTCCAGCCAACAATAAAACCGGAACGATTCAGGACGTTGAGCATGTAGTGATCCTGATGCAGGAAAATCGCTCATTCGACCATTATTTTGGCACCCTGAAAGGGGTTCGGGGCTTTGCTGATCGCCTCACCATTCCTTTGCCGAATGGTCGTACAGTTTGGCAGCAACAACGTAGTAATGGTGCCCTGTTAACTCCATTCCATTTAGATGGATCCAGCAATAATGCCCAACGTGCACCCGGCACCCACCATACTTGGGTAGATAGCCAGAAAGCATGGGACAATGGCCGCATGTCCAACTGGCCAAGCTATAAAACGGACTATGCCATGGGTTATTTTAAGGAACAGGAAATTCCTTACCAATTTGCCTTGGCCAATGCGTTTACGATTTGTGATACTTATCATTGTTCCATGCATACAGGTACAGATGCCAATCGTTCGTTCCATTTGACCGGAACCAATGGTGCAGTCCCAACCAGTACTGCATTTGTGAATAATGAATGGGACTGGATTGATGGTGATCCCAAAACGGTTGATGTCGGTTATACATGGAAAACCTATGCGGAACGTTTAGAAGAAGCTGGAATCAACTGGATTTGTTATCAAAATATGCCTGATGAATGGGGCGATAACATGTTAGGTGCATTCCGCACCTTTAGAAAAGCCAATATCGAGTCGGGCTATCCGGTTTCCAGTGGTGGCGCACCCAATCGTCCTTATAACAAGGCTGCACAAAAACTGCCGTACAAAGCCTATGATGCAACAACCGATAATGCCAAGAATCCACTGTATAAAGGCATTGCCAATACCTTGCCGGGTAACTCCCCAGAAGAATTCTTAAATGCCTTTAAAAATGACATCAAAACTGGCAGATTGCCGCAGGTGTCTTGGATCAATGCCCCGTCCATTTATTGTGAACATCCAGGACCGTCGAGCCCAGTACAAGGCTCGTGGTTTATTCAGGAAATCTTAGATGCATTAACCGCCGTGCCTGAAGTGTGGAGCAAAACCGTATTCCTGATCAATTTTGATGAAAATGATGGTTATTTTGACCACGTTCCATCTCCATCCGCACCGACATTGCAAGCGGATAACACGTATGCAGGTAAATCAACGCTAAGCCAAACCGATATGCGTCATGAATACTATGTGCATGATGCTCCACTGGGTAGTACTAGCCAGCCTGAAAAAGACAAGGGGGTGTATGGGCCGGGTCCTCGTGTTCCCCTGTTTGTGATTTCACCCTGGAGTCGTGGGGGAATTGTGAACTCTCAAGTATTTGACCATACCTCGGTATTGATGTTTCTGGAAAAACGTTTTGGTGTTAAAGAAACCAATATCAGCCCGTATCGCCGGGCCATCTGTGGTGATCTCAGCTCCGCCTTTAACTTTAAAACGCCGAATGAAGATGTGTTACCGCAACTCAACGGCAAGCAAAGCAGAGAGCAAGCCGATCAACTCCGTGATGCACAACAAAAACTACCTAATGTACCTATTCCGAGCAATTTACAACTGCCGATTCAGGCCAGCGGTATTCGTCGTTCTAAAGCACTGCCTTATGAACTACATACCAGTGCACGTTGCCTGAACGATGGAACGGTCAAGCTGCTATTTTCAAATACAGGCAGCCAAGGTGCGGTCTTTCATGTCTACGACACATTAAATTTAAATCGGGTTCCGCGCCGCTACATTGTAGAAGCAGGTAAAAGTCTGGATGATGTTTGGAATGTGCAAAAAGACAATCAAGGGCGATATGATCTGTGGGTGCTGGGACCCAATGGCTTTCATCGACATTTCAAAGGTGACTTGAATCGTAATCAGGGTTTACGCATCAATCCCGAGATTCGGGTTTGCTATGATATTGCCAATGGCAATGTTTATGTCGACCTGAATAATTCAGGAACGCAGGATATTGAACTGGTGATTAGCCCTGTGGCATATCGCACTGACCCTGCCCTCAAAATCGCCGTAAAAGCAGGACAGAGCTCTACTCAACATTGGGACTTGGCTGATACCGGACACTGGTACGACTTCGCAGTAACCTGCACACAGGAAGCCAAGTTTTATCGTCGCTTTGCAGGTCGAGTCGAAACAGGTGAAGATTCGGTCAGTGACCCTGCGATGGTTTAAGACTTTTCCTCGAAGAATGACTGTTACCTCCTCGGTTTTAGGCAAAACCGAGGAGGTTTCACTTCTGGATATCCATTATTTATAAAACTGAATACTCAACAGTCTTTAATTCTTATGCTGTAACTTATAGCACTCATCCAAAGCCAACTCATAATAGGCCAGACCTTCCTGAGCAGCCAGAAAAGCCTTTTGCTGCAGTACGGGGTCTTTATCGCATAGCCGTTTAATCAGCTCCATCGCTTCATAGGGATGCAAATCATCATAATGCGCATGTGCTCTTAACCACGCCAAAGAGCGCTTGTTGATATTGACTTCCGGATGTTGAGTGTATACCTGAATCCCTTTATAGACCTGAATGGTCCAGTCGCCTGTTGCCCATTCAATCGCAAGATTGGTTGCTGCAATACTTTCGGCCAGTGTGCCCCGGAAGTTAACATCCCACAAAAAGTGATTGACTGCGTTCATGGCCACAGGTGGCTTTACTTGATTCAACATTTCAACTGTCAGACCAAAGCCCCCCGCCCAGTCCTGATACCAGTTTAAATGCCGTTCTTCCACCTTGATATTCTGGATCAGCCAGTCTCGGGTTTCAGTTACCCCATCCAGTTCAAATGAGGTGGCCTTCGCCAATGATCCGGCCATATAGGACGGAAAATGGGCCACCAAAGGATAGAAATTCAATAAGGCCGAACGAAAACATTCCAGACTTAATGAGCCATTGGCCATATCCGTGAATAGTGGGTGTTTGCTTACTCGCTCTTTCGCAGGTAACAGGTCATCCCAGAACTGTTGCGCCCATTCGGAGTGAGGTGTGATTTCCAGTTTAGTTCCATATTGATTCATAGCAGTCATTGCGATGCATCCTATTTCGTATGACTTAATTCAATCATTGACCATGATCGATGCTTTTTTATAAATTGTAGCTCAATACTCGCAAGATACAATCGATTGCCGTTTAATTTGTAACAGCTTTTTATTTCTTGAATCTAATTTAAGCTTGAATCATTATTTTAGGCAATGCTTATTATTTAAAAATTAATATTTTTTTATAATCTAATACACATTCCTTTTAAATCAGTGTAACGTAGTAAAAAAATAATCCCTATTTTGACATTTATAAGAACATTTTTGGGAGTGGTGAGAGATAAGATGAAGTTGAAAGCTTCCAATATATTGGGACAAGAACAAATCGACTTGTTAATTTCTCGCGGGCTAAATTTAGTTTGGTTTCCTAAAGAATTAGAAGTGATCTATCGTGATCAGTACAGAAATGAGGCTGCACATGAGTTCCGTTATCGTGCCCCTATTATTTTAGGTTTATATCTATTTCTAAGCTTCGGTATCTATCAGGTACTACCGACAGACCTGCGGATCACCTGGATGGCAACCTATGGCTGGGTTGGAATCATTATTACTTTGGCATGGATGCTGTCTTTCCTGCCCATGATGAATAAATGGTTTGATCACTATGTCTGTATTGGTTCCATGGGCGCCGTGGCCATTTCGTTTACGATCATTAACGTACTCGAGCAAGGACAAAACAACGTTCTGTTCCATGCCGCCATGATGTATGCCGTGGTGATCATCTATGGTTTCGTCGGTATGCGCTTCTATACGGCGATCATTGCCGGCTGGGTCGGCGGTTTGATCGGGATTATTGCCAGTACCTGGCTCAGTGGTGCCATCGACTGGACCTTCCTGAACCGCACCTATACCTTCAGCAGTTTTCTGGGCATGGCTCTCGCCTACGCCACCGATCGGCAACACCGTGAAAACTATCTGCAAAACTGCATGATTGAACTCAACCGTTTAGAACTGATGCGACAGGCGCAGCAGCTTTCGATTCTATCTCAACAGGATGCCTTAACCGGTCTAGCCAATCGCCGCTATCTGGATGAGGTGCTGGAGAATGAATGGAAACGCGCCACGCGCCATGGATTACCAATCACCATCATGATGATCGATATCGATTTCTTTAAGCTCTATAACGATACGCTGGGGCATATCCAGGGTGATCAATGTTTACGGCGCATTGCGATCATGCTCGGCTCTATCGCCTCACGTAGTGGTGATCTTGCAGCGCGTTATGGTGGAGAAGAGTTCTTGCTACTGTTTGCCATGACGGATCGTGAGCAGGCACTGGTACAGGTTAAGCGATTGATGGAAATTATTAATAATATCGGGATTGCCCATCCCAAAAGTCAGGTTTCCAAATATGTGACCATCAGTGTGGGGGTTGCTACCATGATGCCGAAAATTGGAGATAGCCTGTCAGAGTTTATTGCTCAAGCGGATCATGCGTTATATATCGCGAAAAGTAATGGTCGCAATCAATATCATATTGCGTCAACTAATAATATAATTTCCGAAACTTTATAATGGATGTATATTATTAAATACAGGTTAAATTACTTTAATTTTAAACTGAATGATAATGAGACGTAAGCCACACATATAATAAATTATTTGTGTGGCTTAATCTTTTTTATATTAAGGTTCGATGGGTTTAAATGGAGCAACCACATCGGCATTTTGAGCACGATGTCTTAAAAAGTGATCCATTAATACAATCGCCAGCATCGCTTCAGCAATCGGCGTTGCACGTACACCCACACATGGATCATGACGACCTTTGGTCAATACATCGGTATTTTCACGATCAATGGTAATGGTTTTACCTGGCGTAGTAATACTTGCAGTCGGCTTTAAAGCAATCGCAACACGGATGGTCTGCCCACTGGAAATTCCCCCCAAGATACCGCCAGCATGATTGGCAAGGAAACCGTCTGTGGTCAGCTCATCACGGGTTTCATGACCAAACTGCCCGGCAACTGCAAAGCCGTCACCAATCTCAACACCTTTAACCGCATTGATACTCATCATGGCATGAGCAATATCTGCATCTAAACGATCAAATACAGGTTCGCCCCAACCCACAGGTACTTTTTCAGCCACGATTTCAAGTTTGGCACCACAACTGGTGCCTTGCTCACGTAAAGCAGTGACCAGCTGTTCAAAACGCGGAACGGCATCTACATCACCACAGAAGAACGGATTATTCGGAACTTCCGCCCAATCCAGTTTTTCTGCAACTTCATTACCAATTTGTGTGACATGTCCACGAATATCAATACCAAACTTTTCAGCAAGATATTTTTTGGCAATCGCACCCGCAGCAACACGCATGGCAGTTTCACGCGCACTTGAACGACCACCGCCACGATAATCACGGAAGCCGTATTTTTGCGTATAGGTATAGTCCGCATGGCCCGGACGGAATGTTTGGGCAATATTGCCGTAGTCTTTGGATTTCTGATCGGTGTTCCGGATCAACAAACCGATCGATGTACCTGTGGTTTTACCTTCAAACACACCCGAGATAATCTCAACCTGATCCGGTTCTTTTCGTTGCGTCGCAAACTTTGACGTTCCCGGTTTACGGCGATCAAGATCTTTTTGCAGATCGGCTTCACAAAGCTCAAGACCAGGTGGCACCCCATCGACAATTGCCATCAAGCCAACACCATGTGACTCACCACAGGTTGTTACTCGAAACAGTTGCCCAATACTATTCCCTGCCATGTTTTATCGCCTCTTAATTTTGAACGGATTGCTGAAATAATTCTTTATAACGACGGCATTGTTCAGCAGTTAAAGCAAAAATACCAGAACCACCTTTCTGGAAAGTCAGCCAATGGAAGTCAACGGTATTGAAGTTCTGGCGCATTGCCCATTCAGAATTACCCACTTCAATCACAATCAAGCCATCTTCCGTTAGATAATCAGCTGCTTGAGCCAACATTTTACGGACTAGATCTAGGCCATCCTGACCCGCAGCTAACGCAAGCTCAGGTTCATGCAAGAACTCTTCCGGTAAATCCGCCATATCTTCGGCATCGACATATGGCGGATTGCTCACGATCAGGTCATATTGATTTTCAGCAGGAATCTTCGAGAACAAATCTGATTCAAGCAAAGCCACCTGATATTGCTTATCATGATGCTCGGTATTAATTGAAGCCACTTCCAACGCTTCTTTGGAAATATCTGTTGCATCCACTTCGGCATCCGGATAAGCATAAGCCAAAGCAATCGCGATACAACCTGAACCTGTACACATATCCAGAATACGTTGCGGTGTTTTTGGATTATTATTTTCAGGTAAGTTGTTTAACGCTTCCAGCATACGCCCATTCTCATCAAGGCAGTATGGTGCAAAACGCTGTTCAATCAACTCGGCAATGGGTGAACGTGGAATCAGCACGCGCTCATCGACATAAAATGGCTTATTGAAGAAATACGCCAGGTTTAATAAATATGAGGTTGGAATACGGTCATTGATACGACGTTCTAATAAGCTCAGGAATTCCGCTTTTTCACTTGGCAGTAACTTCGCATCAAGAATTTCAGCATCCGCTTTCCACTCAAGTGACAATGTTTGTAGTACCAATGCAGCACTCTCGGCAAAATAGTCCTGAGTCCCTTGACCTAAGTGTGCGTCATATTGACGCATTGCGGTTACCCCAAAACGGATAAAATCTCGAATGGTTACTAGGTTTTCAGCCGCTTCTTGTAAATGTTCAGGGCTGATTGTCGGTCGCTCCACTTAGGCGTCTCCAAAAGTGCTAATTGCAAAACGCTTTATTCTAACGGGATTAAGATTGATTTAACAATAAAAAAACCGCCTCTCTACAAGAAGCGGTCTATTAACATGAGATATTCAGTTAGAACTTATAGGCCTAGCTTTTCTGCCACATAGTCCGAGTCTTTATCGCCACGACCCGAAAGATTGACCACAATCTTGATGTTCTTCTCCATTTTAGGTGCTTCACGTAAAGCCCATGCCACGGCATGTGAACTTTCCAGTGCCGGTACAATCCCTTCCACCCGTGAAAGTGTCATAAATGCATCAAGACATTCTTGATCCGTCGCCGTTTCATATTGCACACGGCCCAGCTCTTTCAGGTAACTATGTTGTGGCCCGACACCTGGATAATCCAGTCCTGATGCAATCGAATGCACTGGTAACGGTTCACCATGCTCATCTTCCAGTACATAACACGCCATACCATGAATCTGCCCTGGCTTACCCAAGGTCAGTGTTGCAGAATGCTTATCGGTATCCAGACCATGACCTGCTGGCTCAACACCCACCAGTTTGACATCAGTTTCATTTAAAAATGCGGTAAATGCACCAATCGCATTTGAGCCACCACCGACACAAGCCACTACATAATCAGGATTCTGACCAAAATACGCATTGGATTGTTGTTTGATTTCCTTGCCAATAATTGACTGGAAGTCACGTACCATTTTAGGAAACGGGTGTGGACCCACTACTGAACCAATCGCATAGATATAGTTTTTCGGATCTTTTAAATACTCTTCAAAGGCACTATCGACTGCATCTTTTAAAGTGGCTGTTCCTTGAGTCACCGAAACCAGTTTTGCACCCAATATTTTCATCTTTACGACATTGGGATGCTCTTTTTCGATATCCACTTGTCCCATATGAATTTCACACGGAATACCGACCAAGGCACAAGCCGTTGCCAGCGCCACACCATGCTGTCCTGCACCTGTCTCGGCAATGACTTTGGTTTTACCCATATACTTGGCAAGTAAAGCTTCACCTAAGCAGTGATTGATCTTATGCGCACCAGTATGGTTTAAATCTTCACGTTTCAGATAAATTTGTGCGCCACCCAGTTGTTCAGATAAACGCTTGGCATGAAACAATGGACTTGGCCGACCGACATAGTTTTTGAATAGGTCATTCAGCTCATCCTGAAACTCGGCCGTATGGCGAATCTCTTCATAGGCCGCATTGATCTCATCCATCGCCTCTTTTAAGTGAGGTGGAATGAACTGACCGCCAAAATTTCCAAAGAAACCTGCTTCATTAGGTAAAGCTACCCCATTGATTTGATGTTCCATCATTATTCCTGTTCTTATAAAGTTGTCGTCTTAATATAAATATTAACGCGATAAGTAGCGCGTCATGTCTTCGATACCCTTCAGCGTCATCGGAAACATATGATTTTCAAAAATGTCTTTAATCCAGTGAATGGTTTGGGTGTAATGCCAATAGCCTTCCATTTCAGGATTCAGCCAAGCGGTTTTATCGAAATGCTGGCGTAAACGTCTTAGCCATACTTCACCCGCTTCATCATTCATATACTCAACCGAACCACCAACCGACTTTAACTCATACGGCGCCATACTGGCATCACCCACCACAATGACGCGATAATCACGTCCATAAGTATGGAACAGATCCCAGGTATTCATGCGGGTTGCACTACGGCGATGATTGTCTTTCCAGACATAGTCATACAGGCAGTTATGGAAATAAAAGTATTCGAGGGTTTTAAACTCGGATTTGGCCGCACTGAACAGCTTTTCACATTCAGCAATATAGGCATCCATCGAACCACCAACATCAAACAGCATTAACACTTTAATGCGGTTACGACGCTCAGGCACCAGTTGTACATCCAGAATGCCCTGTTTGGCAGTCTCACGGATGGTGCCATCCACATCGAGCTCTTCAGCAGCCCCTTGACGGGCAAACTTACGTAAGCGACGTAAGGCGATTTGCATCTGGCGGGTTCCCAGTACCTGATCATCATCCAGATTCTGGTATTTACGCTGTTCCCACACTTTCACCGCCGAACGTTTACGTCCTGGCCCACCGATACGAACACCTTCAGGATGATCACCAAAGGCGCCAAAAGGTGAAGTACCACCTGTGCCAACCATACGGTTGCCGCCCTGATGTTTCTTATGCTGTTCACGCAAACGCTCTTCCAGCATTTTCATCAGTTCTTCCAGAGAACCGGCTTTTTGTAATTCCGCACGTTGTTCAGGCGTCAGATGCTTTTCCAGCAGTTCAAGATCGAACCAGTCTTTCGGTAACTTGTGAACCTGTTTCAGCAATTCATCCAGATCAAAGGTTTCGATGCCATCAAAGTAATCTTTCATGGCACGATCGAACTTGTCAAAGAAGCGTTCATCTTTGACTAAAACCGTTTTCGCCAACTGATAGAACTCGTCCTGATCTGCAAACACAAGACCTGAAGCTACTGCCTGATTGAGATCAATGAGCTCACGTGTCGTGACCGGTACGCCATATTTGCGTAAGGTGTAAAACAGTCGCACAAACATTGCTCAGTACTCTTAACGACGTGACATAAAGGCTAAACGTTCAAGTAATTGCACATCTTGTTCATTCTTGATCAAGGCACCATATAATGGTGGAATCGCTTTCGATTTGTCATGATTACGTAATACATCTTCCGGCATATCATCCGCCATCAACAAGCTTAACCAGTCAATCAGCTCTGAAGTTGATGGTGGCTTCTTCAAATTCGGGATTTCACGTAATTTAAAGAACACCTGCAACGCTTCACTGACCAGTGTATTGGAGATATTCGGAAAATGGACTGCAATGATGTCGCGCATGGTCGCTTCATCAGGGAATTCGATATAGTGGAAGAAACAACGACGCAAGAAAGCATCTGGCAATTCCTTCTCATTATTCGAAGTAATAATCACGATCGGGCGTTGTGTGGCAGTAATGGTCTCGCCTGTCTCATAGACATAAAACGACATTTTGTCGAGTTCATGCAGCAAGTCATTCGGGAATTCAATATCTGCCTTGTCAATTTCATCAATTAACAAGACACAACGCTCTTCGCTGGTAAATGCTTCCCACAATTTACCTGGCTTGATATAGTTTTTAATGTCATAGACACGATCATCACCTAACTGGCTATCACGTAATCGCGACACCGCATCATACTCATACAAACCTTGCTGGGCTTTGGTGGTCGATTTGATATGCCAGGTAATCAGCTTTAACCCCAGACTGGCAGCCACTTGTTCTGCAAGCAAGGTTTTTCCTGTACCCGGCTCCCCTTTGACCAGCAATGGTTTTTGTAGGGCACGTGCAGCTTTCACTGCAAGTTTTAAGCTATCGGTCGCGATATATTGATCTGTACCGGTGAAGTGTTGTGTATCAGCAGACATTTAAAAACCTTATTTTTCTATATTTAACTTAGTATCTAAACTGAACGTGCAGTTTTATTTGCAGTGTATTTTGACCAGCAGAAGCCAATCAGTAGCCCTGTACCAATGACGAATAAAATCAATGATAGATTTGACCAGATCAAGACATGCTCTTTGGTCAGCACACCAAAGATCAGACCAAAAATTGCAGGGGCAAGGGCTGAATTCGGACCTTCTGAAATCGTTGGCGTTGCAAGAACTGCAAAAGCCACGATCCATAGGATGCCACCAATCGGATTGGGCAGACGTGACATCAAACGATACCAGCACCACAATGCAATGAGGGTCCCCGTAACATAAACAATGATCGCGACATTTTCTTCAGGAAACTGATCCAGTACCGAAAGAATGTTCGACCAGATTGCTGTTAAAGTTTCAAGCACCGCGTAAGCCCTCTGGTTCTACCGCATTCGGATTGATGAGTCCTTCAGGCGGCATTTGAATAAAAAAGCCTTTGGTATTCAATGAATCTAAAACATGTAAAACGTTGGCACGTGCAAGTTTTCGCTCATTATGAAGTTCTAAATGCATCACAAAGGTGGCTTTGCCGAAGGCCTGTAAAACGCTTTCTGGAACACCTTCAAACGGGTTCTCTTGTTCCTTGTCATCAGGATAATTTGGACGAGCAATGTACATATACATTTCATCTTTTTTGCTCGATCTATAAATATCGCAGTGCATGTTTACTCACATCTATTAACAATCAAAGACAGCATACATGAAAATAAAAATGGATACATTAAGGATTGTTAACGCCAGAGTCGACTTTTTTCTTTCGTCACCTTAGCCCTTATTTCCATGCCGTGTCTTAGAATGTCATAATCAAACACTGATTTTTTAGTGGAACAGTCATGCAACAAAACAAATATGATGATCCTGTATTTTTTACTGAATATTCAAAAATGCCTCGTTCGGTATATGGCTTGCACGCTGCTGGTGAATGGTCGGCATTTAAAGCATACCTACCAGAGTTAAACAATAAAACGGTTTTGGATTTGGGCTGCGGCTATGGCTGGCATTGTCAACATGCTGCTGAACAAGGTGCGAGCTCTGTGACTGGAATTGATTTATCCACTAAAATGCTAGAAAAAGCACGACAGTTAAATACAGCAAAAAATGTGGTTTACCAACATAGCGCGATTGAAACTTTTATCGCTGAAGCAGCGTCATTTGACCTGATCATCAGTTCACTGGCCTTGCATTACGTGCAAGACCTGGATGCTGTATTTGAAAAAGCGGCTCAACTGCTCGTGCCACAGGGCGAACTCTATTATTCTGTCGAGCACCCGATTTTTACCGCACGTGCGCAGCAAGACTGGATTTATAGTCATGAGAAACAGCCACTGTATTGGCCGGTGGACCATTATTTTGCAGAAGGCCAAAGAGAAACACAGTTCCTGGGTACCCATATGGTGAAATATCACCGCACCATCGAAACCCATGTCATGGCTTTACTCAAAGCAGGTTTTGAAATCACCGCCCTGATTGAACCACTGCCTAGCAATGAAATGATTGAAAAGATGGGCTGGCAGGATGAACGAAGACGGCCCATGATGCTGATCATCAAGGCCCAAAAAAAGAGCTAATCACTTAGCTCTTTTTTCAAAACGCTAACGGGCAATTTTCATCTGAGTAGCCAGATACTCAATATCTTCCCGCAATAAGGCAATTAAGGGTTGAGTCAGCAGATCATAACGCCAGCCCATCAGATAATTCGGCAAGCTCTGCTCATCCCGATGAAAGACCACATGTTCATAAATGGCGTTCATCCATTTCTTACGCAACAATACTTCTTTCGGGATTCCGGTCTGAAGTACGACATCAGCAATTAAAGCATCGATTTTAGGTGCCACTTCTTTTGAATTACTCTTGACCGGCCGTGCCATGCGTAAAGGCCATTCATTCTCAGGCGGTAAGAATTTCAATAAATCCAGAATGGTTTTACCATGCTCACGGATCACATTCGGCCGGATATCCTTGATCTGGGCAAGCTGAAAGGTATTCCGCGGATTTTTTTCAACCAGATCAATCATGGTACCATTGCGAAGAATAAAGCTGCGTGGCTGATTTAAGGCCTTGGTAATCTGCTCTCGCCAGATACTCAACTGCTGCAGTTGCATCAACTCACGGCGTGAATGGCGGTAGTTACCAATGTCGGTATAAAGTTCTGGCAGTGGTGTTTCCGTTGCAATCTCTTTGGTGAGATTCTGGCAGTCTTCCAGTACGTATTGATACAGCCCTTTCGCTTTCAGGTCGGTTTTGAGGGTATCTGCTAGCTTGCTTAAATAGATGACATCATTTGCCGCATAGCTCATTTGCTCCTGCGACAGTGGTCTTGCCAGCCAGTCTGAACGGGTCTGGTCTTTTTCAATATCGATATTGAGACAGGTCTTTAATGCATTCTGATAACTGACCTGTAATCCATGCCCCAGAAATGCCATTGCGACCTGGGTGTCAAACACATTATTCAAGGGTTTCTGATCTGCATAATGATAGATCAAGTCAATATCTTCACTGCAGGCATGGAAAATGTTCTGTTGAGCAGCAAAAATCTTTGGCCAGAAATGGGTCAGATCCAATGCCGCACCGTCCAGTAACAGAATCTGGCCATTTAAATTGATTTGGCAAACACCAAGTTTGGGATATAAGGTATCGACCTTGATAAATTCGGTATCAAGTGCATAGACAGAACACTGTTCCATCTGGCTAAGGAGAACAGCTAAATCTTGTTGCTGCTGGATAAACTGAAACATGTGTGCTCAAGTAAAATAATATAGAACCATACGCAATAGAGTGATCTAACCAAGATCAGGCATTGCTTAACTAAAAAACAAAATACAAAAAAATTTAATTGGTATTCCACATATAAAACATGAAATTACTCCTCTCTCCATTTCATCAAAAAACGAAAATCCTTTTCGCCAGCTCATAGTGCCACAAATCATCGTAAATAGATCTACGATAATGTTAGACAAAATGTAAAATTTAATTATTTGTTTAAATTAACAGCATGAATTTAAAATAAATATAAGAAAATGCCAAGAAAGCTGTTATTTCATGCGCATTCGGTTGTGTACAGCCTGACTTAAGGTATGACTATCGACATATTCCAGCTCACCACCTTGCGGTACGCCTTGTGCAATTCGGGTCATCTGAATCGGTAAATGTTTGGTCGCTTCAACCAGATAATGTGCGGTTGCCTGGCCTTCTACTGTCGCGTTGGTCGCCAGAATGACTTCCTGAATCTGTCCTTCGCTCAAACGCTGAATCAGGTAAGGAATCCCGATTTCTTCTGGGCCAATGCCATCTAGAGGTGACAAATGTCCGCCCAAAACATGATATTTACCGCGGAAACTGCCACTTTGCTCAATCGCCATAACATCTGCTGGTGATTCAACCACACACAGCAATTGCTCATCACGTTCTACCGAGGCACAAATATCACAGACATCATGTTCTGTTAAAGAGTGACAAATACGACATTCATGAATATGGCTGGAAGCTTCATGTAAAGCATAAGACAGTGCAAAGGCACCTTCGCGATTTTTCATTAATAAATGCAATGCCATACGTTGTGCTGATTTTGGGCCAACACTCGGCAGAATACGTAATGCTTGAACCAGTTGTTCAAATCGTTCACTAAACACTAATTAACTCGATTATTTGTAGAAAAAAAGATTCCCCAAGCACCTTGATCGAGTGCTTGAGGAATACTCAATTAGAATAGGCCAGATAAACCTGGTGGTAAGCCCATACCTGAGTTTGCACCTTGAAGTTTTTCTTCTGAAATTGCTTCTGCCTGACGTGCAGCATCATTCATTGCTGCAGCAATCAAATCTTCAATCATGTCTGCTTCGTCTTGTAACAGGTCAGGACTAATTTCGATACGCTTAACGACATTACGGCACGTCATGGTCACTTTAACTAAACCACCGCCTGCTTCCGCATGAACTTCAGTATTTGCAAGCTCTTCTTTGGCTTTTTTAAGATTAGTTTCCATATCTTTTTGCATGCGCTGAGCTTGCTGCATGAGCATATTAATGTTCATAAGTTTCTCTCGTTAAATTAAATCTAAACCGCGTGATAAGTCGCGAATAATATCATCAATGTCTTCTAAACCAACAGACACACGAATTAAACCTTCTTCAATTCCTGCAGCTTGTTTAGCTTCTGCCGACATTCTACCATGCGAGGTGGTTGCTGGATGTGTAATTGTTGACTTAACGTCACCCAGATTACTGGTAATCGACAAGAAGCGCGTATTATCGATCACCGTCCATGCGCCTTCACGTTCGCCTTTGACCACAAAGGATACGACACCGCCAAAACCTTTTTGTTGTTTTTTCGCGAGTTCATGTCCCGGATGATCTGGTAAGCCTGCGTAATAGACTTTTTCCACTTTTTCGTGCTGATGTAACCATTCAGCCAGCTTTTGCGCACTCTCACAATGAGCTTTCATACGAATGCTAAGCGTTTCAAGGCCTTTCAAGAAAATCCATGCATTAAACGGACTCATTGAATTACCCAAAGTACGAATCACGCCGTTTACTTCTTCAAGCAAGTCATGCTTACCGACCACTGCACCACCAAGCGCACGGCCCTGACCATCAATATATTTGGTTGCTGAATAAAGCACTAAATCCGCACCAAACTTGATCGGTTGTTGTAATACAGGGGTACAGAAACAGTTATCAACGGCAAATAAAGCACCATTGGCATGGGCAATATCGGCAATCGCCTGCATATCACCGACTTGTGCCAATGGATTAGACGGCGTTTCAATAAATAAGATACGAGTATTTGGACGAATCGCCTGTTTCCAGCCCTCAAGATCGTCTAGATCCACAAAGGTCACTTCAACCGCAAATTTCGCCACATATTTTTCAAATAAAGCAATGATTGAACCAAATACTGCGCGAGAACAAATGACATGGTCGCCCGCTTTTAAATAGGCCATACACATTGCATGAACTGCTGCCATACCTGAACTGGTCGCAACTGCACGTTCTGCACCATCCAAAACCGCTAAACGCTTTTCAAAAGCCTGAACGGTGGGATTGGTATAACGTGAATAGGTATTACCTGCAATTTGTCCAGAGAATTTTGCAGCAGCATCCGCCGCACTGTCACACACAAATGATGAGGTTAAAAAGATCGGCTCACTATGTTCACCTTCCGAGGTACGATCATGCCCTGTGCGAATTGCCAGTGTTTCTAATTGGTATTCTAAATCATCGCTTGGATTCATCGTTTTGTATGCCTTATGATCATAATGAGGAAATATGCCAATATTTTGATCGCCTAAGGTATTTAAGGTCAAGGCGTAAGATGAAATTATCGCTTAGACTTCGTGCAATCTTGACTCATGACGAGACTTTATAAGATGAAATCGCTTGTGGAACAGCAAAAAATAAATTTTAAACATCTGGCTATGCGTGTATTCGATGCCGACAAACTGGTTTTGTCTCAATCAACGCCGTATCAAGTGATTGCCCAATTTAAACAAACCCGTGTCCGTTTCTACGCTTCCGAGAATAAGCGTTATAAGGAACCACTGGTTTTTGTTGCCCCCTTAGCGATTAATATGGATATCTATGACCTGTATCCTTACCGTTCATTGGTCAAACATTTTCAGGACAGCGGTTTTGATGTCTATCTGATTGATTGGGGTAAGCTTACTTATAAAAACTATCAGATTAACTTTCTATCTTTTATTGATAAGTTTATTCCAAAATGTATTGAAGCTATTCAACAGCATGCCCAATCGGAAAAAATTTCACTGCATGGCTGGAGTATGGCAGGCATCTTTGTCACGCTTTATACCGCACGCCATCAACCAAGTGTGGTGAAAAATCTGGTGGTTTTGGGTAGCCCAATCGACAGTTACGCTTCAGGTTATATCGGCAAGCTGTATAAAACCTTGGCTTATCTCACCAACCGTAACCCAACCATCAAAGACTATATCTATAACCGTTTGCCCAAACTGATGATCCATTCACCAGGCTTCCTTAATTCTTTAGGATTCAAGCTATTGGACCCTAAAGGCTGGATTGATGGTAATATTCAGTTGTTGAAAAATCTGGATAATTTGAAACTGGTACAGGAAGATGCCACACTCAGTCACTTCTTGAATAATATGATTGATTACCCGGGCGGCGTAAATCAGGACATGTTATTTAATGTCTGGCTGCAAAATCCTTTAAAACATGGCGCGATTCGTCTCAAGAACAAAACCATCGAACTTAAAAATATTAATTGCTCACTTCTTGTCGGTGCAGGCAAAGGTGATCAATTGGTAACTTCCGAGTCTGCCTTTCCGCTGACCCAGTTGACAAGCAGTCAGGATGTCACGTTTACTCTTATCCCGGGTGGACACTTAGGTTTAATGTCCAGTCAAAACAGTTCAATTGAGTTCTGGCCAACTTTAACCACATGGTTAGCCGAACGATCGACGCAAATAAAAAGGTAAAGTATGACTCAATCTGTTGCATTCATCGGTTTAGGCGCTATGGGCTATCGTATGGCGGCGCATCTTCCTAAATATTTTGAGAAAGTTCTGGTCTGGAACCGAAATTTTAGCAAGGCAGAACAACATGCAGCAGAATATGGCACCACCGCAGTAGAACTTGCTCAGGCAGTACAGGCTGACATTATATTTTCCTGCTTACCCACCAGCGATGACGTTGAGCAGTTGATTGAAGGCGTTGCGATTAAATCAGGTTCAATCTGGATTGATTGCACCAGTGGCGTACCAGATTCAGCCCGCCGTCTGGTGGAAAAATTGAAAGCACAAAATGTTGATTTTCTGGATGCACCTGTCAGTGGTCAAACAGTCGGTGCTGAAAATGCAACCTTGACCTTTATGGTCGGTGGCGATGTGGAGGCTTTTGAACGTGCTTATCCTGCAATGGCAGCATTAGGTAAATTGATTCAGCACGTCGGTGAACCTGGCGCTGGTTTTGCGGTAAAAGCCATTAACAATATGCTGCTTGCCGTAAATTTATGGTCAGTGACCGAAGGTTTCAGTACCTTAAAAGCGCATGGTGTGAACCTGGATGCAGCACTGAACTGCGTAAATGCTTCTAGCGGTAAAAGCTTTGTGACCGAAAATATTTTCCCGCAACGTGTCCTGAGCCGTGAATTTCCAGTGACCTTTGGTCTGCCATTACTGGCAAAGGATACTGGTATTGCACTGGATCTGGTCAAGGATGCCAAATTACCGGCACCTCTGCTCGCTTTAACTCAGAGCCTGATTCAAACTGCAAATTTAACTGCGGAGCCAAATAGCGACTTCTCCGCAGCAGCAAAATTATATGAGTCATGGAGTAAAATTACGCTGAAATAAGAGAAAAATTCAGAGTAAAAAAGAAAAGTTAAAACCGCTCTTTTGAGCGGTTTTTAAAAATGAATTTGAATCTAATAACCGAATCGGTAAACGGTAAAATATGAAAAAAATAATACTGTCTTTGTTTGGATTAGCTTTAGGTTTTTTGATATATAAATTTCCCTCATTTTCCACACCATGCTTCTTGGATGATGCAATTTGTATTTCAGAATTTAAGTACTCCAATTCCGTAGAAAGAAGCTTATATTTAAATAATAAAAACTTAGCTCCCGAACAAAAGAATCAATGGATAAATACGCATCATATTTATCCGACTGGGAAATCTGGCTTTTGGAACTATTGTCATGATTTTTCAGAAAATTCGATTATTTGTTCATTTCAAAATCTTGATAATATACCGAAATGCCAACCTTATAGTATTAATAAATATCCAATTGATAAATGGTCATTAGAAATATATAAAATTGAATTATTAGATAGAGATAAATTTTTATATAAGCTTGAGCCCTACAAAGGTGAAAAAACATCTTGGGTTGCAGCTCAAAGTATAGATATTCATCAAGAAGTATTATGTGAAACAGAAAGTTAGTTTCAGTCATCCTTTAATAAAACCAACCTCATCCACCGAGGCACAAATCCGGATTTCATCACCCAGCGACCACTCCGCTGCTCTGGCCGCCATAGCAGCAGGAACAGCTTCTGATCCGGGCCCAGCCGGCACATCATAGGTGGCATGGGCATCATGGGGCAACAATACCGAATAGCCTCTGGCTAAAGCAGCACGGGCTGTTGCAGCCACACACATTTCTGATAAAACACCACACATGGCTAATGACTGAATTTTCAACTCATCCAGAATATGCTGGAGTGATGTTCCATCAAAACCATTGTCCTCACTTTTTCGAACCACATATTCATTAGGCCGAGGCGCAAAAAATAATTCCCAACCCGCTTGATAAGGCTCATCTACCGATCCAACGTCCCCATCATTTTGTAGAAAGATCACGGGGGCATTTGTAGCTCTCGCTTTAGCAATTAGAAGATCCAGGGCAGCAATCAATGACTCAGATGCAGGAACAGCTTCTGCACCGGTGACAAATGCCCGTTGTACATCAATCACAATCAAAGCGTCTGCATTATTCTGTTGAGTTGAAATAGTAGTTTTTTTATAACCTAAACTATTTTTACAGAATTCTTTCATTATATTTATCTCTAAGGTTATGATTAAATAATAAAATTTTATACCCACCCATTATTTATGAAAGGTTTTCATAAAAATTCAGATACAGGATAGTGAATATAAAATGCTGTATTCCATAAATATTTTAATTAGAGTTAGTATTACCCTCTCTTGTTTAATCTTTTCCAACACCCTCTATGCTCAACAAAAAGTGTATGCACAAGCTAAGAATACTTTAGGATGGAATGGGCTGGAAATTGAGTCTGTCTTATTTAAAGATGGAGAAAGAGTATCAAATAACGAGTTTGATAAGAGAATGAAAACCCGTGTTGATAAGTTTAAGTCTCTACACGAATCAAGAATTATTGCAGCGAAAAGTAAACAAGAAAGATTTCAAGCTGAATGTGACTATTTAGCAGATGCAAAAAAAATTCTAGCTGTATACCTCTCCCTTTACCCAAAACTTTTACAACAACCAGATGCAAAACCTATTTTTCTACAATCTAGAGAATACCTTAAACATTTTAAAATAGAGAACATTCAATGCATTGAATAATTTACCTTATAAAAAACAACCAACCCACTAATCCAAAGAACACCTCAGCCTCTCCTCAAACCCTATGATTCAAGGAGATTAGGTTTTGATTTTGGGCTATCTTGATTTAGAAACTAATGCTGTACTTGCTCTTATATTCCGCCTGCTCTGGTACATTGTGTATGTCCTGATCTGTCATTATTCCGTGCTCAGGCACTTTGGAAGTGTTATGTGCCTCATTTTTAGGCACAATCGGTGGTTTGGTATTAGCGTCATAATCTATTGAGGTACACCCAGCCAGTCCTAGTCCCAATACTCCTGCAAGCCATAATTTTGTCATGAATCCCACCAATTACTATAAAAATCACAATTTCTAGCACCTCATTTCAAGCACAACTTATAACCACTCTTTATAAAATGCTTCATTTAAGACACTGAAACTTTAAAACCCATTAGAAATTTAAAACGGCTCAGACCTGTGTTTGCTTGTCAATTTATCCTTACAAAAGACTGCGGTTCATTACACAACAGAATATACAAATCATTGTTTTTTCTATATAAGAGGTATTCATCCTTAACAAACGAGCATATCAGTCATGGAGTCTGTCAGACTTTTATACGTGAGTAAAATTAAGAATATTGACTCAAACTTAAAAACAACTTTGATTGAAATCCTTGATGAGGCTGTAGACTTTAATTATCGCCATAATATTACGGGCGTTTTATATTATGGTCATGGTTATTTCGTACAATGTCTGGAAGGTGCAAAAACAGCTATTGATGACCTGTTTTATAACAGCATTGTCAAAGATGAACGTCATGTCAATTGTGAAATTCTCTACTACATTGAATGTGAAGATAAATTTTTCTCCCAATGGTCTATGAAATTTTCACCGATTAATCAAAATATTACTGATTTTTTCATGAAATATCATTTAGAAGAGTTTAATCCTTACCTGTTAACGGCTGAAACTGTAGAGAAATTTGTGGCGGTTCTGGCCGGCGAACCCGAGTACGATGTACAAGCCTATGTGTCTTAAATAAATCTACTTTTTTAGCAAGATGGCATTCTTGATCAGGAATGCCATTTAACGGATCGAAACACTTTTTTAATTCAAAATTACTTGCAGCATTTTCTGAGAAGTGCTTATATATAAAACAAAGAGGACGACCTCTTTTTTCATTTTTCAAGCTTTAGGACGACCTAAAAATATTATTAAAGAGGTGTCTGTAATGGCTTGGGCTTATCTTATTTTGGCGGGTATCTTTGAAATCATCTGGGCATATTCCATGAAAATGTCCGAAGGATTTACCAAACTCACGCCAAGCATCGTTACCATTGTTTTTATGATCCTGAGTTTTGGACTGCTCGCCGTGGCAATGAAAACCTTGCCTTTGGGTACAGCCTATACCGTTTGGGTCGGAATTGGTGCAGTTGGTGCATTCCTGATTGGAATATTCTTTTTAAATGAACCGATGGGCTTGTTACGTCTTCTGGCAGCAGCTTCAATCGTATTTGGTGTGGTACTGATGAAAATCACCACCAATTAATGCTTATTTGATAAAGCCCTTTTTTAGGGCTTTTTTAATGCCATTAAATTGCATTTTTCAAGCTATGTTATGCTAAAAAGCCTTTTATATCTTTTAGCAGAGGCAATACGTTGTATAAGATTCGCAAAGCAAGCGCGCATGATTTCGGCGTATTAACAGAAATATGGCTAGCCGCTTCCATTAAGGCGCATCATTTTATTCCTGCAGATTATTGGCAAAGTAATAGTTCCAGAATGCAAGACAACTATCTGCCCATGTCCGAAGTTTATCTAGCTGAAGATATTCACAATATTTATGGTTTTATTGCATTGCTAGACCATACCGTCGCCGCAATTTTTGTCTCCCCTGAATATCAGGCCAAAGGTATAGGCAGACAACTGATTCAATACGCCCAACAAATAAGAAACCGTCTGCAATTAAATGTATATCAAGACAATAAAAATAGTGTGAAATTCTATCAAGCCCACGGGTTCAGGATTTTAAATGAAAGCTTAGATACAGCCACAGATTCAAAGGAATATATCATGGTTTGGGAGAAGTCATAGAGTCCATATGAACGTTTGACATCGGTGATCTAAAATTGATTTTATCCTTTTAGGAAAAGCGCCCTTTCCACCTCACGGCGGCGTACCAGTCCCTTAAGAATTTGTCCTCCGCCTTTATTCCAGACGAGAAACTGCTCTGCTGCGGCTTGATAATCTCCGGTATTTAAACACTTGAGCAGTGTAGAGTTCTTAAACGCATTTTGGCCAATGTTATAACTGAGGGAAACCAATGCATCAAATTGATTTTGAGATAAAGGGACCAACACCGCATTATTTACACTAGTCTGAAAACGTTTTAAATCATGCTGGAAAAACAGTTTTGCCTGTTCTCTATTGCAATGATCACCAGGTTTGACCCGAATGCCGTCAGGATAAACTGTTGTACCAAAACCAATGGTCCATGTCCCGGTTCCATCATCATAGGCTGCTAATTTCAAGTCTTCAAAACCGGTAATTAAATCAACGCCCACCTGACTTACAGATCTTTCCGAATGATCCAGATCGACCGCCACACCAATTGATGCATCAACATCCACTGCTGTAGCAATATTGGAACCCTGACTTGGATTGTGATGACGATGTTGGACTGACCTGTAATCAAAAATCTTTTTTAAATAATCAAAAATTGTTTTCATGCTGCATTTTCCACGCTTTGACGCCATCTTTTGCTTCAGCTCAATACTAAAAATTTTATCATTACCGTTCACGCCCAACATGAACAACAGCTTAGCGAGGTAAATAACCCAATAAAAACCCGCCGAAGCGGACCCGTTTATTCCTCAATTTCAATCGGATCACCATCTTCAGGACGAATATGTTTTTCACCGTCATCTGCCGGATCTACACTCGAACCATCTTTGGTAATGCTGTTGTATAACTCATCCTCTTTTTTATCATCAATGAATTCTTCATCTTCAAAATCCAGCGCTTCATTATCGTCATCAAAATTCAAAGGCTTATTTTCATCAATCATGACCTCTACCCTTTATTAATACTCACCCTGTCATGCTTGAATAATTGATCAGGAGATTTCAACAGTGAACACACATCATTTGTGTAACCAATGCTTCAGAATGTATGTTTAAGCGATAAAAAAGGCGCCTGCGCGCCTGATTTACTGTATTTGCTATAAGTTTGTTACATTCACAGGTGGATAGAAAATTGTATATATCGACCATTCGCCTTGCTGATTTATAAAATTACTTCCTTGGCCCTAAGCTTGCGGCTAATTTAGCGAATGCATAATTTGATAAACAAGCTGACTTTTTGGTTATCCCGGTTAAAAATACACCTTGCAGAAGTTGAAAAACACAGTAATTAATTTGTTTCAATCTTGATTATCACATATTGCAAACCTACATATTGGTCGAGTTTGGCGTGATTCAAAGTATCATGAAATTCTGTGGGCACTTCAAGTTCTGTATATTCAAACATCCATTTGATATTATTAATAATTTCAAATTTACCACTGGCGTCAAACTTGATCCCTGGATCAATCACTGACTTGACCCGGAGGTTATTATTTGTCTCGATATCTCTTAATGTGATAATTGCCATATCCATCCCCTGATAAAGAGCTGTTATAGCATATACAATAAAAAAATACTGATAAATTAATTATTTATTTTAGATTCTTTGCATTTGTCTCTGTCTACGGACCAATCCCAGCACTGCTTTACGTGCCCAAATTTCGTCCTCCGAAAAAGGTAAATCTAAAATTAATTTCTCCATAGGCAAGCCATTATTTTCAATCAGAAAACAGTCCTGTTCGGTGGTCCAGTTTGAGGTGACGGGTGTCGGTTTAAGGCGGGATCTTTTCATCCCCATATTCTAGTCTATTTTGATCAATAAAAAAGCCCACTCCAGAGGAGTAGGCTTGCCCTTTATTCTTTTGCGCTGAATGAGGGTTATTGTTGTTTAGTTATAATGAAACAACACAGCGAATATAGAGCAAAGTGTGACGCATATCAACAAAAATATGCAAATAAGCCTGCAACTTTAAAGCCCAGCTACACAATATAAACTTTGACTGCCTAGTCGATTCCTAGCAAAGCTTATTTTTTTCTAGTCATCTTCGCTATCCAGCCTAGGACCAGAAATATCGTTAAAATAATAAATACAATATACATAGATAAACTCTAATTTAAATAAATACTTAGCTTATGATAAACCATCAAGCCAATTATTTCATTGCCTAAGCGCTATTGTATTATTTTTCTATGGAATGAGTGCAGTATCGATACTTTTCTGCTTTATCTTCAATGGCAATGGTATGAATACATGAACAAAAATGAAGTACTTTAGAATACTCAATCGTTTGCGGAACATCTACACCATAGCACTCGCTATCCACTTCCACTAATCTGGGAGCCAGAATCCATCTTCCGGTGAAAAAAGGAGAACCCAACCCAGCAACAACAATGACTAGCAGTATAAAAACAGGAAGGTTATTTTTAATATATGTCAGCATTTTTAATTTCTTGATGAAATTGAATGTTTAATAGCGTACTAATTTTAATGAGCATAGCATCATTATAGCCTAAAAATAGACATATAAGATTTGTTTAATCCCAAAATATGAAATGTTTTTGTTTTTATTTCAATTAGATAAAATTTAATTTCTTTCTATTGACCTAGACCATGTGTAACTCCAAATTCAATGTTTTAGCCCGACAATTTTACTATCAACTGGATAAAATCTAACCGACAAGTTATGACGCACTATCACTACAAAGTGCTGTAAATATGACCAGCCCATCACCATATCAATAAGGTGAGTTCTGAAATATATTCCTCTCTCCCTACTTTATTTTTCTTTAAGCAATCATTTTTCAAACTCACACCGCTCAAAATTTATTTTGTGGAGCATGTGATGCAAAAGCAACTCTATACAACCCCTTTCGCCCAATATATGGGCAAAGATGTAAATGGGTTTTACAATGTCCGATTAGGGCCCAAAATTTATCTGCTCAAAGTTTCTTTGAACTACACTCCTGAATTTGATACCGGGTTTTTTGGAGGTATTCAGGCTGCGCCTTTTGATTGGAATACGGTGCTGGTCAAAGATACTATAGACAGTCAGCCCCGCCCGATTCACTCAAATGAACTGGCCATGAAATGGCTCAAGAGTAATCTGAAAAGGATTATCAACTACCATCGTGCCATCAAACGCAATGCTGACAGCCAAACAATGCGCTACAGCAAAGAACAGCGTATCAACTTTCGTAATGCGCAATATAATGCGACTTAAGCCCGATCAAGGCAGTAACGTATCTCTTCCTTGCCTAACCATTTTCCTTTCAAAGGCTGTACTCGCAGCCTTTGGGAGTATCATCATCATGTCAGATGAGCACTGTTCAAAATAACAACGGATATAATCTCTTGATTGAATATTCAGCAACTTCTCATTTCGATATTAATGTGTTCGGTAATTCAGTTTTTATTGACCTTTCAGGCCATTTTTTAAGATTAATTTTCTTTTGTTGATTTATATTTTAAATTCATGCCTAGTAAAGTCATCCAAATAGTTTATCCACGGATAGATCATTTTTTCAGATGATTGGAGACTATAGATTGAATGATTTTATAGCCTTTCATCGTGATCTGAATAAATAATTCATTGAATATTTAGGATTAGATTTGTTAATACATCAGTGTCTGGGTAAATATCTAAATAGTTCAACAAAAATAGCTATATAGCACTCAGTTAAGCGCAATAGTGTTCGATTAATATCCTCATAATTGTTTATTTTATATGGTATTTTATAAAAACCATTGATATTAAAGGATTTTTATCAATATAAGGATAAATTGTGGAGTAAAATTACACTCAAATAATAGAGTTTTATTGAAATTTTATTAAGAAACCTTATATTGGTATATACGTAGCGACCAAGAGCCATATGAATCTATTCTCATACAGCATTGGTTTATACCTTTTTGATTAGAGGAACACCTCATGAATAAGTTAACAGTTGCAGTTTTTGCAGGCCTAATTACCCTTACTGGTGTTAGTGTACACGCTGCAACCCCAGAACAAGAATGTAAAAAGTTACAAGATGACTATAACCTCATCTATGCATCTAAAGGATTCTGTTTTAAAGATGCTGATGCAAAAGCGAAATATGGTAACGAGAACTGCCATACCACTAAGCCAAAATTCTCTGATAAAGAGCAGCAACGTCTAGATGACATCAAAGCGCGTCAAAAAGAACTGAACTGTAAATAAGCAAGTTTGCGCGGAGTGTAAGCACTCCGCTTTACTCTAAACAAGAGTCTGCATTTTCAATATTAAAGCACCTACTCCCTATTTAAGGATGAATCATGGCATACGATGACCAAAATATTTTCGCACGTATCTTGCGTGGTGAATTACCTGCAATCAAAATCTATGAAGATGATCAGGTACTCGCATTCATGGATATCATGCCTCAAGCTGATGGTCATGCTTTAGTTATTCCAAAAACTCCTGCAGTTACCCTACTCGACTTGCCTGCAGAAGCAGCGGCTTATACCATTCAAGTTGTACAAAAAGTTGCACGAGCGATTGAAAAAGCCCTGAATGTTGAAGGTATTGTACTGATGCAACTGTCTGGCGCTGCAGCGGGTCAAACCGTGCCCCATGTTCACTTTCACCTGATTCCAAGTTCTGTGCATGAGCTGGGTCGCCATGCGGCACAAATGGGTGATCAGGAAAAAATCAAGGCATTTGCTGAAAAGATCAAAGCTGAGCTTTAAATGTCAGTTTAGTCAAAAGCGGAGTTATTACTCCGTTTTTTTATTTTCTAACTCTTTAAAAATAAATAAGAAATATAATTATTACCAAATATGAATCGTCATCAAACTGTCATTTTTCTTTCACTTCTCTGTCACAAAGTTTACCGATACTGCATACAAGTCAGTGAGCTGTGTAACTTTATGTACACAAGCAAGCTTATAACAGTAACTAAGGCATCGGCCATTTACAAAAAAGTGTTTTGGAGAAATATCAATGAAAAAATTGCTTCTTGCTGCTACTGTAGCAACTTTAGCCATGAACGCAGCGCAAGCAGCACCAACATTGTATGGTAAGCTCAATGTGACTTTGGATCAAATTGATAAAAATGGCTTTAAAGACGAAAGCGTAACTAAAGTAAACTCAAACGCTTCTCGTATTGGTGTAAAAGGTGAAGAAAAACTGACTGATAAACTTTCTGCAGTGTACTTGATTGAATGGCAAGTAAGTGCAGATGGTGACGGTGATGTGTTCAGCAACCGTAACCGTTTTATAGGTCTTAAATCTGATGGGATCGGTACCTTAAAAGTAGGTCAGTTTGACTCATACTTCAAAACTGCTGCCGGCAATAATCAGGATATTTTTAACGATCACAATGAATTGGATATGACCAAAGTTCTTGTGGGTGAAGATCGTTTAAAGAACGTGATTGGTTTTGAAACAGATAAAAAACTGCTGGGTGGTTTAGGATTTAACATCATGTTCCAGCAAGGTGAAGAATCATCAGCTGTTAAGAACGATGTTAAGGGCCAAAAAGGCAGCCGTGATGGATTTGGCGATGGTGTGTCAACCTCTTTAACTTATGAAAATAAAGACTGGGGTCTAGCAGCAGCAGTTGCAGGTAACTTTGGTGTTGCTTCTAAATACAATGCTTATAGTGACTTAAGCGGCGACAACAGTGTTTATTCTGATGCAATCCGTGTTACAGGTTCTGTCGACCTGACACCAGCTGGCGTTGAAGGTCTTGTGTTTGGTGCATTATGGCAAACAGCTCAACCAACAGATGATACAGTGATGGTAGGCTCACCAGCTGTTTCATACAAGGGCTTACAAGAAGATGCCTATGGTGTAACAGCAGCCTATACCATCCCTTCAACACCGGTGAAGTTAAAAGCAGAATATATTTCTTCTACAACTGAAGTTAATGGCCGTGATGATCGTAAACAAGATCTTTATGGTGTAGGTGCTGACTATCAAATCAACAAACAAACACGTTTCTACGGTGTGGTAGGTCAACAAAAACGTGATTGGTTAGTAAAAGATGATAAGAAAACAACCATCGGTTTAGGTATGGAATATAACTTCTAATCTGAAGTTAGTTCTTCAATAAAAATAAAAGGGCAATCAATGGATCTGCCCTTTTATTTTTTGGACCGGACCGGCTGATCATTAAAAAAGTTTTTTACCACTTTACGAAAATTCTGAATCACTTGCTCCTGTGTTCTACCGCGTCTAAAAATAAGCGAGAATGGTGCGTTATAACCAAACTTTGCGGGTAGTAAAACTTTTAAACGTTTTTGTTCCACCCAGTGCTGGGCAAAATGTTCCGGTAAATAACCAATATATTGTCCAGATAAAATTAAAATAAGTTGAGCCTCCATGGAGTCAACTGTCGCAAATGAATGCTTAAATCCCTGTTTTGCCAATTCGGTATGACTCCAGTATCCCCGACTGACCATTTTGCCCTGCCGGATAACGTCCGCAGTCAGGTTCTGTTGTGCGAACATGGGATGTTGATCACTGCAAAATAACCATTGTTGTTCTTGATGCAGAGGCTGATACATGACCCCATTCATTTTCATAAAGAATGAACCAATCGCAACGTCAAAACGGTTTTCCAGAATCCCCATTTGCAATTCATACGGCGACTGCACCTGGATTTTGATATAGATCTGCGGATATTGCTTTGAAAACTGGCTAATCATCTGATCCAGAGGAATATTCTGATCGGTTACCATACAATCCAACATGCCGATTCGTAGCGTCCCGGTTAACTCTCCCTTAATCTGGGCCGTGTGTCGGGAAAAGTTCTCCAGTTCATGCAGGATACGCTTAGCCTCCTGTAAAAACATCTGTCCTTTTTCTGTTAATGAAAAGCCGCCACGTCCCCGTTCACATAACTTAAAACCTACGACTTGTTCGAGTTGAGTCATATAGGTACTAATCGCAGAGGTGGAAAGATTTAACTCCTGCTGGGCATTGGCAAAGCCTTTATTCCTTACCACACTGACAAAAATCCGAATTAATTTAATATCAGAATAGGCCACGTCTTCCATCATATTTTTCCTTATTTCCTCGCCTTATTTTAAAACATCCATGATCAGATTAGTTTAGAAAAATCTGAACTAAGTTTTTTAAAAATAGGATTTAACCCGGTTTGCGGGTGGTGAATAAATAAGAAAAAGGAGAAATACATGAACAAGACGTTAAATCAACCGCTTGGTGGAAATGAAATGCCTCGTTTCGGGGGGATTGCCTCCATGCTCCGTCTGCCCGTGGTAGACAATGAAGCAGAACTTGCAGACCTTGATGCAGCTTTTATCGGAATCCCTTTAGATATTGGTACCTCATTACGGTCCGGTACCCGTTTTGGCCCACGTCAAATCCGTGCTGAGTCCGTGATGATTCGTCCTTATAACATGGCAACTGGTGCTGCGCCTTTCGAGTCGTTGAATGTCGCCGATCTTGGGGACGTTCCGATTAATACCTTTAATTTGGCTGAAGCCGTACGCATTATTGAAGCACATTATGATCGTATTCTGGCACATCCGATTATCCCCCTGACACTTGGCGGCGATCATACCCTGACCTTACCCATTCTTAGATCTATCTATAAAAAGCATGGCCCTGTTGGCCTCGTTCATATTGATGCGCATGCCGATGTCAATGATGAAATGTTTGGCGAAAAAGTCGCGCATGGCACCACCTTCCGCCGTGCAGCCGAAGAAGGCTTACTCGATTGCCAGCGCGTTGTCCAGATTGGCTTACGGGCTCAAGGCTATAGTGCAGATGATTTTAACTGGAGCCGACGTCAAGGTTTTCGCGTGGTACAGGCCGAAGAATGCTGGCACAAATCACTTGCACCGTTGATGGAAGAAGTCAGACAGCAAGTCGATGGCGGGCCGGTCTATCTCTCCTTTGATATTGACGGAATTGATCCTGCATGGGCACCTGGTACAGGCACACCAGAAATTGGCGGCTTGACCACCATTCAGGCCATGGAAATTGTCCGCGGTTGCCAAGGTTTAAATCTGGTGGGATGTGATCTGGTTGAAGTCTCTCCACCTTATGACACGACGGGCAATACCTCTCTATTAGGTGCCAATCTCCTGTATGAAATGTTATGTGTTCTACCCGGAGTTACTACACATAAGTAATTGTATTCGCAAAAGATAGGAATCAGATAAAGACAGACTCAAGGATTTTAGAGGATGAAAATAGATCAATCAAAACGGGCTGCTGCTGCAGCTTTCGTGGGTACAACCATCGAATTTTATGACTTTTATGTTTATGCCACTGCCGCCGCACTGGTTCTGGGTCTGGTGTTTTTTCCTGAAACTGACCCGGTAACCGGTACGCTGGCTGCATTTGCCACTTTTGCGGTTGGGTTTATTGCCCGACCTGTGGCCGCGGTCATTTTCGGACATTTGGGCGACAAAGTGGGCCGTAAAAAGATGCTGCTATTTACCATGCTGTTAATGGGTTTGGCCACTACAGGAATCGGCTTGATTCCGAGTTATCACCATATTGGAATATGGGCACCGGTACTGTTAATTGTACTGCGCTTTTTACAAGGACTTTCCGTAGGTGGTGAATGGGGCGGCGCAGTATTAATGGCCAGTGAGCATGCACCTGCACACAAGAAAACCTTTTTTGCTTCTTTTGCTCAAATGGGTAGTCCAGCGGGCCTGATCCTTTGTCTGCTAGTTTTTCGGGCCATTACTTCATTAGATGAACAGGACTTATTCACTTGGGGCTGGCGTATTCCCTTCCTGCTCAGTTTCGTCTTTATGTTGATCGGCCTTGCAATACGTTTAGGTGTTGAAGAGTCACCAGAATTTAAACAAATTCAGGAAAAACAGGAAATTGTAAAGTTCCCTATTAAAGAGTTACTCAAACATTACTGGCCTCAGGTACTTTTTGCAGGGCTCTCAATCACGATCGGCACCGCGGGTTTCTTTTTTACCAATACCTTTATGATGACCTATGTCACCCAATATGTAGGCATCAGTCGCCCAACCATTCTGGATGCCTTATTTTGGGTAACTGTATTTGAATTTATTGCGATGCCAGTGGCTGCATGGTATGCCAGCAAAATTGGTTCGCATCGTTTTTTATTCTGGGCGGCCATTTTATGTATCGCCGTTCCTTATCCCATGTTCATGCTGGTCAGCACTAAAAATATTTATTTGATCGTTTTAGGCATTACCCTGGCCGTGATTGCGCTGTCTTCCCTCTATTCCGTTGTGGCAGGTTTTATGGCTGAAGCTTTTCCTGCACAAGTACGCTATTCCGGTATTTCCATTTCCTATCAAATGATTGCAGCGATCACAAGTGGCACTACACCCTTAATTGGAACGTTGCTTGCACAACGTTATGCAGGTGAATGGTTACCCTTGGCGCTTTTATTTAGTTTTTTATCCTTGCTTTCTCTGATTGGTATTTGTGGCATTACACATCTCAGGAAGAAGCAAATGCATAGCTCTTTAGCGACTCAGGAACAGCAGGTTTCAAGAGATGCCGCCTAAATTATAAATTTTAGGACCAGGGAAGTTCCTTAGATAAAGCAGGAAAAACAATATGAACAAACAGAATTCTAAATCAATCACACACATTGAAAGTTTTGGTATCGAAGAAATACCCGCATATGCCCGTACGGCGACACCATTCGATCTGTTCCGCCTGAGTTTTGGCGGTGCCAATACCTTCTCGACCTGTGTATTAGGAAGTTTTCCGATTATGCTGGGTCTTTCATTTCAGGCAGGTTTATTGGCAATTTTATGTGGCGTTGTATTTGGTGCATGTATCTTAGCACCCATGGGAATTTTTGGTGCGCGTACCGGAACCAATAATGCCGTAGCCTCAGCTGCGCATTTTGGTGTTCACGGCAGAATTGTCGGTTCTTTCCTGTCCTTACTTACCGCGATTGCATTTTTTTCACTGTCGGTCTGGAGCTCCGGTGACGCGCTGATTGGGGCCACGCAACGCTTATTCGATCATTCTTCTCAAAGCAACTGGCTTTACGCACTGGTATATAGCGGCTTTGCCTTACTGGTACTGGTGATCTGTATCTATGGTTTCCGTTTTATGCTACTGGTAAACCGAATTGCGGTGATTGCCTCAAGCCTATTGTTCTTTTTAGGTATTTTTGCTTTTTCTCAACAATTCGATTCAGCCTATGCAGGAAAAATCCAATTGGGACAAGCTGGATTTTGGGCTGCCTTTATTGGGGCGTCATTGATTGCATTCAGCAATCCCATTTCCTTTGGAACTTTTTTGGGTGGCTGGTCCCGTTATATCCCGAAAGATACATCTTCACACAAAATCATGGTCGCAGTTTTTGCTTCTCAGCTTGCAACCCTTATTCCCTTTTTATTTGGTCTTATGACAGCCACCATTGTCGCAACTCATGCACCGATGTTTATGCAGCAGAATAATTACATTGGCGGGCTGATTCAGATTGCACCGGCCTGGTATTTTATCCCCTTATGTCTGATTGCGCTGATTGGCGGTTTATCTACAGGCACCACGGCGCTCTATGGTACAGGTTTGGATATGTCGAGTATTTTTCCAAAAACCCTCAGCCGTGTTAAAGCGACCATCTGTGTGGGCTTGCTCTCGATCCTGTTTATTTTTATAGGCCGTTTTGCAGCGAATCTGACTCAAAGCGTCATGACTTTTGCCACCCTGATTGTGGTGTGTACCAGTCCATGGATCATCATTATGATTATCGGATTTATATCGCGTCGAGGGTATTATAAAAATGATGATTTACATGTATTTGCAACTGGTATAAAAGGCGGTGCCTATTGGTTTCATCATGGCTGGAACTGGCGTGGCATCATTGCATGGATTCCAAGTGCCCTGATTGGCTTATGCTTTGTGCATTTACCGGATCAGTTTATCGGGATCTGGGGGCATTTATTTAACGGTCTGGATCTCAGTCTACCCATTAGTATTGTACTCGCAGCACTCCTTTATACTTTACTGCTCAAACTGTTCCCTGAACCAAGCTCGGTGTATGGCCCCACATTCACGACTGAAAGCTCAAAGCAACAATGTCATTCATCATTTATTTCAAACTAAGCCATTTTCAGTGGATATAGAAGCTGAACTCATCAACATTGCGCCACAAAAAAGCCTGCTTAGATCAAGCAGGCTTTTTTTGAAGGAAAAATTATTTCTTTAAAAAACCACTGACCAGATTCAGCACTTGCTGAATATCCTGATTGGCTTCTTGAGGATTGGTATTGCTGCCCTGAGGCGTCAATGAATCAATCACTTGTGGTAGAACCGAAGCGATCGCACCGTAAATCGCCTGTTTAGGCGCTTGGGTTTGCTGAGCAACCTGCTCAACATCCTGATCATCAAATAAGCTTTGAATATTCTGCGCAGGAACATCTTCGGCATTTTGCTGTTGTGGATCGACCCAGCTTTGTACCTGATTACTTAAACCGGCATTTTTCAGCTTATCCAAGGCACCTTGTAAGCCACCTTGTTTTTGAATCCAGGCTAAAACCAGAGGTAACACGGCAATCAATAAAGTTTGCGCTGTACTACCGCCACCGGTTGCATTGCTTTGGGTTGAACCTGAGGCACCGCCCAATTGACCCAGCACCGAACCTAAAATACCGCCTAAGCCACCTTGCTGATTTTGCGTATTCTGCTGTTGTCCACCCAGTTGACCCAGTACCGAACCTAAAATCCCACCTAAACCACCAGCCTGACCTGACTGTTGCTGACCACCGCCTAAAGCTTGCTTCGCTAAAATTTCAACAATATTGGTTAAATCTGTCATAACCTAAACGTTCCTTTTGGAATTATTTATCCCAAAAGCATACGCTGCTTTGAAAATACAGCACAAAGATAAATTGTTAAATTTTGCAAGGCTTTGCCCTGAAATAATGATCTGATTAAAAGCGCAGCATGAAGCATTTACCAGCGGAATTTATCCCAGTTTTCCGGATTGGCCCAGAATTTGGAATTGAACCAGTCCGGCACATGCTTATAAGTCAAAATATTAAACTGCCACAGTGCAAAGTCACTGTCATGCGTCGTCTTATCAATCAACTGGGTAAACCCGAGCGAACGTAACAGCTTTTCATCTTCACGCTTGCTCACCACCACGATTCGCTTTGCCATCAGGTCACGTAACTTCACCAACAGCTGTGCTTTTTGCGTTTCAGTCAGATTTTGCATTTCTTCTGTATCAAATAATACAAAACCTAAATCATAACGTTGCGTAAATGGCAGACTTAAAAAGTCAGTTACGTTAAAATAATGCCATTGAATTGAAGCATTTTGGTCAATCTGCTGACCGATACAAAGTGCAGTATGAATGGGCTGTTCTTGAGATAAATCGTCTAGCATAGAAGTGATGACATTTTGTTCAGCCATAACTGCAACCCTTGATTGAGAAAGATGAGAGTTTATTCATGGAACTACAAGGCATTTGTCATAAAATGCATGCAGCGCTCAAAACGCATAGTGTAACTGATCAATCAACAAGCAAGGCAAATGTTGAATATAAATTTATATTAGATCGTACAGAAACTGACCTGCCATTTGTGTTAGGACAGGAAATCGAGATCGAATGGACCGGGAATATCTTTTGTACCTCGTGCGGCTCAAAAACACCGAAGTCTTATTCACAAGGACATTGTTTTAAATGTTTTAAAACCAAGGCCGAATGCGACCTGTGCATTATGAAGCCAGAAACCTGCCATTATCACTTGGGCACCTGCCGTGAAGATGAGTTTGCCCATAGCGTTTGCTTCCAGCCGCATATTGTCTATTTAGCCAACTCCAGCGCCTTGAAAATCGGCATCACCCGTATCGTGAATATGCCGACCCGCTGGCTGGATCAAGGTGCAACTCAGGCGCTACCGATTTTAAAAGTCGGGTCGCGCCGTCTGTCAGGGCATCTGGAAACCTTGTTTGGTACCCAGATTGCAGATAAAACCGACTGGCGTAAACTCCTTAAAGGTGAAGCTGAACCCTTAAACCTGATTGAAAAACGTGATCAGATTCTGGAAGAGTTTGCACCTAAGATTCAAAGTATTCGTGAGGAGTTTAACCAGAATCTTGAGTTCAATGAAAATCTGGAGTTTTTGGAGAACGAAAAACAGCAGGAATTTATTTATCCAGTCGAAGCTTATCCTGAAAAGATTAAATCGCTGAATCTGGATAAAACGCCTAAAATTCGTGGTGTGTTGCAAGGCATTAAAGGCCAGTATTTATTAATGGATATTGGGGTGATCAATATCCGTAAGTACACAGGCTATGAGCTCATTCTTCGCGCATAATCCGAATCATAAAAAGGTGGCTTAATTGCCACCTTTTTTGTTTATCCAGTTTTTAAACAGTTCAAAATTGCCTGTACCGGATCCTCGGTATTCCCCGAGATCAACTGCTTATGCATGCTTAAATGTTGCATCATCTGAATATGCGCCGTTTCATGATCCATAAGACGTTCAATTTCAGTGGCTAAATGCTGAGGTGTTGCGTCGGCCTGAATCAGCTCCTCAATCACTTTTTTGCCGGCAATAATATTGGGCAAAGAATAATAGGGAATCTTGACCAGCAATTTGGCAATGATATAGGTCAGCCAGTTCAACTTATAAAAAGTCACCATTGGACGATGCAATAGCATTGCTTCAAGTGTTGCCGTACCAGAAGCCAATGCCACGATATCACTGGCATTCATGACCATACGGCCAATCTTGGATTCTGCGTCGCTATTTTCCAGCACATGAATTTTAGCTTTCAGGCTCGCATCCAGATTTTGAATGCCCTGTTCAATCTGATGCTTGCGCGCATCATTAATTGCAGGAATTAAAAACTCGAGCTCAGGATGCTTGCGATGCAGGATTTCTGCAGCACCCGTCAATAGCGGCAGTAATCGTTCAATTTCACCACGGCGGCTACCCGGTAATAACGCAATGTGAGTAATATGTGCCGATAATCCCAGTTGATGTTTGGCTTCTGCAATTGGATTTTTTAACGGTAATTGTTTCGCCAAAGGATGCCCGACGAATGCAGCGGCAACCTCATAATTTTCATAAAAGGTTTTTTCAAATGGAAATAAACAAAGGACCAGATCAATACTGCGTTTAATGCCATGTACACGGCCTTGCCGCCATGCCCATACCGATGGACTGACATATTGCACAGTTTTTATCGGTAAATTCTTTTCTTTAATGGTTTTGGACAAACGTAAATTAAAATCTGGCGCATCAATACCAATAAATATATCAACCGGATGCTCGCTCCAGCGTTCGACCAGACCATCACGCACAGCAAATAATTTTTTCAGGTCTTTGAGAACTTCCACAATTCCCATGACCGACAGGATTTCCATGGGATAATAGCTATGGAAACCTTCCGCAATCATTTGTGGACCGCCAATCCCTTCAAATTCGACATCGATGCCTTGTTCGCGAAAACTGCGCATGAGTTTCACGCCTAGAGTATCTCCAGAAACTTCCCCCACCACGATACCAATTTTTAGTTTTTGCTTTAACAAGACCCACGCCCCACAGAAATGTTTAAATGATTCTAACAGAATGATTTTACATCGAATCACCCCAAACCATGCAAATTGTTCATGATTGGTGAAAATCAATTCCGATCTAAGATGACATTTATTATTAAAAACACAATCTAGATTTACGATGAATGAAGAATTGATTGAGATGGAACGAAGACTTAATATAAACAAGAATCATTTCCATATGTGATTTATTTCTCTCTCCTTTTGCTTCAAGACCCGTTATGGCTAAATCTGCATCTGTTTCGCTTGTCTACCGACTGAGCATTTTTTATCGCTTTGTACTGAGCTTTGTAGTGGGTTATCTGTGCATGATGTATTTAAGCCTCGGACTCGGTTCATTATTTAGCCATATATTAGACAAGGCAGAAGCAATCTATCTAGCCGCATTTATTTCGATTCTGTTTTATCTGGGCTTTATCATTCTGAGTTTTTGCGCACATTCGCTGTGGAAACTCAGCTTGACCAGTCTGGTGTTGACCGGCGCAATGTTTGGCTTATCTGTGGGTTTAAATTAAAAATGCAAAATAAAGGTGTTCGCCAATCAATGGCATGGTTACATGCGTGGACGGGTCTGATTTTTGGCTGGCTTTTGTTTGCTATTTTTTTAATGGGAGCAAGTTCGTACTATCGTCACCAGATTAATTTGTGGATGCAACCGCAACTGGCGCAGGTTCAAGTCAATCAGGATACCGCTATCACTACAGCGGCCAATTATCTGCAAACGCATGCGGGGGATGCCAAATCATGGTATCTCAAGGTGGCCAATCATGAAGAACCGGTCAATAAAATGTATTGGCAACAAGCCAGTGGGGCTTATGAAAGCCGTAGTCTGGATGCCAATACAGGGCAAGAGTTAAAATTGTCGGCTACCCAAGGCGGGGATTTCTTTTATAACTTCCATTTTCAACTGTATGGCGTTCCTATCATGGTTGGACGGCTGATTGCCTGTCTTGCTGCCTTTATTATGCTGATCGCTTTGGTCTCTGGCATCATTACCCATAAAAAGATCTTTACCGATTTCTTTACCCTCAGAACCTTTAAATCGCAGCGTTCCTGGCTGGACTTTCATAATGTGTGTTCGGTACTGGCACTGCCCTTTTTCCTGACCATTACCTTTACCGGATTGGCGATTTTCTTTTATCTGTATCTGCCGTGGGGCATGCAGAAACTTTATCCAGACAATCCTTTTCAATACTTTACCGAGATTCGAACCACGGAAAAAAGCACGCCTCATCAAGCTGAACCGCAAAAGGCGGAGATGTTGCCGATTGGCACTGTATTAGAACAAGTTAAACAACAATGGGGAGATCAAGCCTTAGCATCCATTGAGGTCAAAAATCCTAATACAGACCAGGCCATCATTACCTTTAAACAATTGGAAGATCGTTCGATTACCTTGAATCAGGCACAAATTACCTTTGATGGACAGGGTAAGATATTGGCCAATACCCGAAATGAAAGTGCGGTTGCAACCTTAAATGCGGGTGTTTATGGGCTGCATATGGCGACGTTTGCACAACCGTTATTACGCTTTGCTTTCTTCTGTTCAGGCATTTTAGGTTGTTTGATGATTGCGTCTGGCCTATTGTTATGGAGCTTAAAACGTCAGATTCAAAATAAATCTGATCAATTCCATTTGGGCTACTATCTGGTGGACCGCTTAAATATTGCAGCTTTTGTCGGTCTTCCAACCGCAATGCTGGGCTATCTATTTGCCAATCGCTTTGTACAGGTGAGCGACACCTCACCCAATTATGAAATTTATACGTTTTTTAGCGTATGGGGATTAAGCTTTATCATCGCCTTATTCACCCAAAAGCAATATTTATGGAAATCACAGATTTTCATCTTTGGATTAGTGGCCTTGCTTCTACCGATCTATAACCTGATTTATCTAATCAATCACCAGCTCATTACGGATTGGCCAAGTTACTGGCTATTTCTACGGATTGATTTATTCCTACTGGTCTGTGCCCTATTTGCCATGTTTATTTTTAGAAATATTCAGCCGATTCAAGCCAAATCTGCCCAGAAAATCAAAACTAAGTTAGCGAAACAACAAGAGGTCAACGCATGATTCTGTTGAGCCTTGTATTGACCCTGATCGGGATGTTATTGCTGTATAAATGTAGCGCTAAGCAAATCACTAAAGCCAAACAACAGGTTTTCATTCGCTATAAAACCCAGTTGAGAGTCTTAGCTTATGCCTGCTTTTTGATTGCAGGTAGTTTACTCTGCCTCACCTATGGCAGTTCCATTGGATTTATCAGTTGGTGGATCTTCGCGACCCCCGTCACTTTTTTATTGGTGTTGTGGGTTAATGAGCTTAAGCCGGCTAAAAAATTCAAATAATCTTGATACAACAGCTATCCTTAACTTTTGCCAAGGATAGCTTTATGGCTAAAAATTAATGCCCGTGATGGCTATGGTCTTCCTGAGCAGCCGTTTTATCTTTGTCATCACAACATTTCATCTTTTCACAGCAATTTTTTTTTGTGGTGGCCTGTTTTTCTTTACAGCAATCACTTGCAGCAAAAGCAGGTACAGTCATGGCCAATAATAGTGTTGAAAGCAATACGGTTTTAATATTAAACATGGTCATGTCCTTGAAATAACAATAAGAAATTTGAATTTATAAAAACAGGACATGATTTGGAGGGCGATAAGGTAACTGATAAATGCCTAAAGTCAATTGATCTACATAGGCTGAATTTGCTGTTTTAATGGATTGTATGCTTCGTTCAATGGAATGATGGCTGTATTCAAATGTTGCAGCAACACAGCACAGACTCTTTTGACAGTGTGATGTATCCATTTTGCCACTGTCCATCCGGTCATGCTCCGTCATCCTAGACATTCCACAATCTGACATTGCATCGTGATTTGCAATGACGTGCTCTACGACAGGTTGATTCACCTCATTCATAGACACAGCCATCGCATAGCTATTGGTGATCAAACCCATAGCAATCAGCAATGAAATGAGACTTCGAAGGAAAATAGACATAAGCGAAATGATCAAACATACAATCCGTGTATAAGTCTCAAAATAAACCACTCGCAGTTCAGAATGCAAGCTGATCAGCATAAAGATGGCTTAAAAAACCAGAAAATTAGGTTTCTTTAGCTTTTTTTTGCATAAGCAAATCATTATTCATCACAACGAGTTATCTCAAAAAAGCATAAGATATGCTGATTTTTGCATAATTAGGCATATTGTCGATGTTTGGTCCTATAGAATTTATTATGGCTGGGGTATTGGTTGGCTTCTGTGTCGGTATCACAGGTGTCGGCGGTGGTTCACTCATGACCCCTATCCTGATCAGTCTGTTTAAGATCGAACCTCATATTGCCATTGGTACCGATCTACTTTATGCCTCAATCTCTAAATTCTGCGGTTCAGTTGTTCATGCCAAAAAACTGAATATTGTCTGGCCTATTGTCCTCTGGCTTGCCTTAGGCAGTATTCCTGCATCATTTGCGACGTCTTGGGTACTCGAACATTACTTAAGCCAATCAACGCATTATAAAGCTGTGCTGACCATGGTCTTGGGCTTTATGTTGACGTTGACGGGTATTTCAATTGTTTTCCGTACAAAAATTGAAAAGCTGTTTGACCGTTTCCGTAACCGTGAGCAAGCGAATATGGAAAGCGAGCAACATGCTTTGCAACACAAACGTCATTACATTGTCATTATGGGAATCGTATTAGGTATCTTTGTTACCCTGTCATCTGTGGGTGCCGGTGCCTTTGGTATCATGGCATTGGTCCTCATGTTCCCGAATTTACCCATGATCCGTATCATTGGTTCAGACGTGGTTCATGCGGTATTACTGACAGCAGTTGCAGGCCTTAGCCACATGTCTTCAGGTAATGTCGACTTTAGCCTGTTGATGTGGTTATTGGTCGGTTCTATCCCGGCCATTATTGTCGGGACTTTAATCAGCTCACGTATGCCAGAAAGACTGATTCGTAAAATTTTAGGGATTACCTTATTTGCTTTGGGCGTGAACTTTATTGTGAACCCGGTAAAAGCCAAACCGAAGCCAGTTGAGATGCATCAGGCTGTCGTTGTACAGCAGACAAGTCATTCAACAACAATTGTTTAAGCGAACAAATGCCGCTGCTTTCTGCATAAATTATCGTTATTGCTAGTTAACCGGTCGGCATTTCATGCTATATTCGCAGACAAAATAACCTCTTTTTTCGATTGAATTTGTGACAGCAATGAATACTCTACAGTCAAATCCAGTTTCTCAGCCCGATATCGATGATGTAAACATTAAAAGCATTCAAACGCTGATTACACCAGCAGAATTGAAAGCTGATCTTCCATTATCTGAGGCTGCGTCTCAAACTGTGTTACAAGGACGTGCAACTGTACGCAACATTTTAGATGGCAATGACAAACGTTTATTTGTCGTGATTGGCCCATGCTCAATCCACGATCCTAAAGCTGCACATGAATATGCTGATCGCCTTAAGGTTCTTAGCGAAAAAGTAAAAGACACTTTATATCTGGTGATGCGTGTTTATTTTGAAAAACCGCGTACCACAGTAGGTTGGAAAGGTTTAATCAATGACCCTGACATGAATGACTCTTTCAATATTGAAAAAGGCTTGCATATTGGTCGCGGCTTATTGATTGATTTGAATGAAAAAGGATTACCTTGCGCGACGGAAGCACTTGATCCGAACTCACCACAATATTATCAAGACTTGATTTCATGGTCTGCAATTGGTGCACGTACCACTGAAAGCCAGACTCACCGTGAAATGTCTTCTGGCCTTTCATCTCCTGTCGGCTTCAAAAATGGTACTGATGGCGGCTTAACCGTTGCAACCAATGCGATGCAGTCAGTTAAACATGGTCACAGCTTCTTGGGCCTGAATGAAAATGGTCAGGTTGCAATTATCAATACCAAAGGTAACCCGTACGCACACGTGGTATTACGTGGCGGTAACGGCAAGCCGAACTATGATGCCACTTCAGTTGCAGAAGCTGAAGCTGCGTTGGCAAAAGCCAAAGTCAGCAACAAGATCATGATTGATACCAGCCATGCCAATTCAAATAAAGACCCGTACTTACAACCTTTGGTGTTGAAAAACATTACAGAACAAATCCTTGATGGCAATAAATCAATTGTTGGGATCATGGTGGAGAGTCACTTAAAAGGTGGTCGTCAGGATATTCCTGAAAACCTATCTGACCTTGAATATGGTAAATCAGTGACTGATGGCTGTATTGACTGGGAAACTACAGAAAAAGCCCTACTCGAAATGCATGAAGCATTAAAAGATGTTTTACCTAATCGTTAATCTTTAAATAGATGTAAAACAGGCTCTTATGAGCCTGTTTTTTGTTTTGAACTACACGGATATGTTTTGAACTAACCTCTTATTTTCATTATACTGCTGCCACATTTCTCCTACGACGTATCGCTGATATGAAGTCCAGTTTTCGTCAACATTTGCTTAAGTGGCGTGCCTATTTTGGCGCGGTGACTTTGCTATGTTTACTCTGGCATATCTTCTTACCAACGATGGTCCATACAGGCGTCGTACCTGCACTTTATGCAATGCCAAGCCATTGCCAGGTCACTGAAATTCAACATGTCTCGTTGATGTCTCAAACCCATTCCGGTCATCATCAACACGGCATGCATGACATGCATCACGGACCGCAGCTCCAGCATGCCAAACATGCCCAACTGAGTGAATATGCACAGCAAGTTTTTGCACTTGCAAGCCAGATCATGAAGTATTGTCCTTTATGTTCCCATGGCCTCGATGCTGCTGCGATCGTCCCGCTGATTGCATTCATTATTATATTTCTACTGGCTTGGTTCAGTCGCGTTCGCTGCCTGTGCCATTCTTGGACAGAAGATCTGCACATCACCCGCATCTTCTATATTTTTCCAATCAAACAAGCCCCGCCACTCGCTTTATAAATCGCAAATTTTACTTCGTACCCCGTAAATAACGTTGGTACGTCCTTAGTTCTTGCTTTTTATAGAGTTCAACATGAATACTCAATTCCGTTTGTCTGTATTAACGGCTGCGTGCCTGTCTGTTGGCTATAGTTCCGCTGCTTTTGCTGAAACTGCACTGCCTGATACGACCAAAACCTTAGCCACCATTGTGGTCACCGCAAGTCGTGAAGGTGAATCGATTAATAATACCCCTGCTGCGATTAGTAAAATTAACAGCAAGGACATCGAAGATAAACATGCAACCTTTATTGGACAGGTGCTGAATCAAACTCCAGGTGTGTTAATGAACGACTTGGGCAATGAACAGCATATGATGTCCATTCGCCAACCGATGACCACAGCAGCCGTTTATCAATATCTAGAAGATGGTGTCTCGATTCGCCCTGTGGGTGTGTTTAACCACAATGCCTTGTATGAAGTGAATCTGGCGGGCATTGATAGCATCGAAATTTTACGCGGCCCTGCCAGTAGCTTATATGGCAGCAATGCGATTGGCGGAACCCTTAATTTTCTGACCAAAGCTCCAAGTGCTACGCCCACGGCCGACCTTGGGATTAGTGCCAGTTCTGAAGGATATCGCCGTGTCGATATCGGTGCATCCAATACCTTTGATAGCGACTGGGGCGAGCATGGTTTAAGAGTTTCAGCCTATGCCAGTGATCGTGGTAATAGCTGGCAAGATCATGCTGAAAGCAATAAACAGAGTGTGACGCTCAGACATGACTGGCGCATCTCTGATGCCACCCAAATCAAAAATATCTTCAGCTATAATCATTTAAAAGCGGATATGACCGGTAGCTTAAATCTGGATGATTACCGCAAACGTCCAGGATACAGCTACCAAACCTTTACCTATCGTGAAGTGGATGCCACGCGGCTTTCTTCTCAAATTAACCATCAATGGAATAATCAGCAACAAAGCCAAGTCACCTTGTATTATCGAGACAATACTACCGAACAGAATCCAAGTTATAACATCCGTACCGATGTTAAAAATGGCAAACCGACGGGTACTTATAGCGGACAAACCACCTATAACGCTTTTCAGTCCTATGGTTTAAATGCGCAGCATTCAGCAACATTGGATCAGGTCAAACTGATTGTTGGGGCAATGATTGACCATTCTCCCAACCAAGCCAGAACCAATGATATCCAAGTATTTCGTGACCCGAATAGCTTGGTCTATACCGGTTATCAACAACGCCAGCGCTTACGTGACTTTAATGTAGACGTCAATAATCAGGCGGTCTATGCACAAGCCAATTGGCAAGTGTTACCGACTTTAAATCTCGTCGGTGGTGCACGCTATGACTGGATCAGTTATGACTATGAAAACAAATTAACTCCGTCAAAAACCACAGGCGCACCGAATGAGAAACGCGATTTTCATAAAGCCAGTCCTCAACTCGGTTTTGTCTGGAACCTGACGCCTGCGATTGACCTTTATAGCAATTGGTCACAAGGTTTTGTACCACCCGAAGTCAGCAGTTTATATGGTGCGAATCTGGTGACACCGGACTTGAAAGAAGCCACATTTAATAATATCGATGCAGGTCTGCGCTTTAAATTACTGGATGATCGCTTAGACGGTGAAATCACGTTATATCGCTTAGAAGGTGAAGATGAAGTGATGAGCTATACCAAGCCAGATAACACACGCGAACCACGCAACACAGGTAAAACCTTACATCAGGGAATTGAAATTGGAGGAACCTGGAAGCTCAGTGATTTATATGATCAGCGCTTAAAGCTCTCAGGCAGTGTGGCCAAACATGAGTATCAGCAGTTTCAACCGTCGAGTGTTTTAGATTATAGCGGCAACACCATGCCGAGTGCGCCGAAAACATTTGGTACGCTTGAATATCAGATCAAGCCAATACCTGAGCTATTACTTTCTGCAGAAGCGGTTTATGTCGGCGCTTACTGGATCAATGATGCCAACACGGAAAAGTACGATGGTCATACTTTGCTGAACCTACGTGCCAATTACCGTAAAAATGCTTATGAAATCTATGGGCAAATTCTCAATGCCACAGATCAGCATTATGCGGAAAGTACCTCATTTAGTAATAACCAAGTCAGTTATACCCCCGCTGCACCACGAACCTATTTATTAGGTTTAAGTTACCATTTTGGGAAATAAGCAATGAATGCCAAACAACTGAAAAAACTACTGTCATTGCACCGTAGTTTTGGGATGGTGTTGGGCGTTCTCGTTTTACTCTGGTCTTTAACAGGTGTGTTGCATCCAATCATGAGTGCAACACAACCCCAGCCTGTAAAACGAATGCCACCATCCCAACAACTGAATTTAACACACGCCTTAGCAGCAACGGATGTTCTGAAGCAACATCAAATCGCGCAATTTTCAGCCTTACAGGTAATTGAATTAGAAGCTCAGCATACTGTCTATCGCATATTACAGCCCAATCAAAAGGTGGCGGAATACTATGACAGTCAGACCGGCCAATTGCTAAGTAATGCGGAACAACAAGATGCCGAGCGTTTGGCACGCTGGTACACGGGACTCTCTCAACAGGAAATTGTATCCAGCCAAATCATCACCGCATTCAGTGATGATTATCCAAGTGTCAATCGTTTACTGCCTGTTTGGCGTGTTGATTTTCAAAATGGTTTACGTGCTTATGTTGATCCTGCACAAGCACGACTGGCCACGCTGTCTAATGATCAAAAGATGTGGATGGCAAAAATCTTCCGCTTAGGTCATACCTGGACCTGGGGTGATCAGGCCTGGACGGGCCAAGCTGTCCTCATGCAGATCGCCTTGATTGGCATACTGTGCATGCTTGTTATGGGCATTGGCCTATTCTTTAAGATTCATAATCGGCGTAATCACCGTCTAGGGCAAAAACCGATCCGTTTTCTACATCGCTATTTAGGTATCAGTTTAAGCGTGTTTATTCTGCTTTGGGTGCTCAGTGGTTTCTATCATATTTGGCAAAAAAAGCCTGATATAAAAAATATTCAACCTGTGTTTCATACTGCCGATTTAAGTACCGAAGCATGGCAGCAGGTCACTCAGCAGCCCATTCAGCGTCTGGATCTGGTTCCAACCATCTTTAGCCAGACACATACCCGTGCTGCATGGATGATTCAAGCCATTGGACAAAGCCCTTTACAAGGCAGCATGACCGCGGCAAGCAAAGTGCATGATCATCACGCATCTCATATAGCAGCTCCCGCGATTCAGTTTGTCGATGTAGATAATGGTAAAGCGCTTGATATTCTTAATCAAAGCAAACAATTAGCTGCTAGCTATTTAGCTTTACAACCAGAACAAGTTCAACAAGCCTCATGGGTGACAAGTTTTGGAGGAGAATATGGGTTTATCAACAAACGCTTACCCGTGATCAAGGTTGAAACTCAGTTAGAGAATCAACTCAGACTGTATATTGAACCGAGCAGCGGCATGATTGCAGCTCAGGTCACGCAACAGGATGCTTTGGAAGGCTTTAGTTTTGCTTATTTGCATAAATGGACTTGGTTGCCGATAGATAAGACGCTTCGAGATATCATCTTGGGCACGCTTGCAGCACTGGTTGCCTTACTCACTGTGTTGGGCTTCCTGGTTCAATTGCGTAAACGCTAACATTATTCAAGTGATCCTTCTTTTAAGGAGGATCACGCCACCTCAGGCAATTAATTTTTTAAATCATATAGAACGAGGCAATCACAGCACTGAGGAGCACGCCCGTTTCAGCCAGCTCAATGGCAGCGCCTACAGTATCCCCAGTAATCCCGCCGATTCGTTTAATAAATAATGATCGCATATAAAAGAGCATCACTAAAAAAACCACTAAAGCAATTAGTCCAAGCTGCTTAAACATACAAAGTAATGCAATTGTAATGACAAAAACCATCCAAAGTCGCTTTTTTGGCATGAAATCTGTCATTGAACGGCCTAAGCCTTGAGCACGGATATAAGGTGTGGTGAGGAATAAAAACAGCGGCACACTGCGCCCAAGCATGGGCAAGACAATTAAAAAAGCAGCCATGTGTTGTTCAAGCAAAACGTATAAGGCCACAAATTTTAGCAAGCAGACCACAACTAAACTCAGCACCCCGATTGGGCCACATGCAGGGTCTTTCATGATATTCAAGGTTCGTTCAGGATCACCAAATCCACCGACCCATGCGTCTGCGGTATCCGCTAAACCATCCAGATGTAAGCCACCTGTCAGCCAAATCCAGAGTACGAGAATCAGGGCTGCACTCAAGATGATCGGAAGCTTTACCAGTAACATGGCAAATGCAAACAAAATGAGACCAAGTAATACACCCACCAAAGGATAAAACAGCATGGCCTGACCATTCTGCTTTGCGCTTGGCATCGTTTTGAGTTCAATGGGTAAAACAGTCAAAAACTGCAAGGCAATCCAAAAAGGTGTCATGCAACCTCTCAATGACAACGGGTTTTCATGCCTGAATTATGAAGAAATAAAATTGGGAATAGCAAGCGATTCCCAAATGAAAAGACCGAATATCTTAGATTATTGAATTTGATAACATTGTTTAAGCTTCAAATAATCATAATAAAAACTGTTGTTGCTATAACGTGCGTAGTTACAACTCGACTTAAATAAGGTTTCTTTCTCGTTATAGAACATCTTCACCAAGGTTGTGCCTTGCTTGTCTTGATAAATATCCCATTGTAAATTCGCTGCCATAGGTGACACCACCTCACCTCGCCAAGTGTTGTTATTGTAGCTATAGGTTTGACGTAAAGGTAAAGGCTGCATCATGTTGTGCAACTCTAAACTAGTCGCCAATGGAATGATGATTTCGGCATGCGCAAAACGTAATACCGCACGATGTGCTTGCTGCTGATCCACAATCGCATCAACCTGTTTAAATAGGTCCTGCTTTAGACCTTGAGCCATTGCACTGGTGACGTTTTTCGATTCAGTAAAACTTGGCCCTTTGCTATAAAAATCATTGGCATCATTATATTCAGCATAAAATTTTGCTGCATCTACAGGCATATACTGATCAAAATCAACACCTTTTAGTTCAGTTTTCATACCGCCTGATATTGAATATAACTCATATACATAGGCTGCAGCATCCACAGCACTGGCAATACTATTTTTGCCCTTACCTTTTTCAGTGATGATTTCACCTTTAGGTGAAGTGACGCTATATGAACCGTTATTGCTAAATATATAGCCTGTGTTCCCCAGTTTTTGAATGAATTCTGCTTTGAACAGTGGATTCAATACGCTCTTTGCCACTTGTTCAGCGTGACTATTTTTCGCAAGTTCATCCAGTTTATTGGCCAGATCTGTATCATCTTCTTCAAAATGCTGATACGCCTGACTGGCATCGTAAATGGCCTGTTGTTGTGCTGATAAAGGCTGTACTAAATCTTGTTCTTTATTCAAACTATGAAAATAAAGCTTAAAACGGTCCATCCCGCCATCTTCAATCGATGGCACGTTGCTACTGGCTAAACTGGTGTATGAAATTGGGGTAATGTGAGTCTTTAATTGTGGTTGCTGTTGAATCAGTTCAGCAGTAAAGAACTTTGCACTGTCCACCGCACGGTCTACGCCTGAACTTTGCACTAAAATTGAAGCTGGTTGGGTCGAGGCAGCTTTAAATAGATCGGGTAAGCGTTTTAATAAGCGATCTGCAATGCCACGATGCTCCTGAATACCGGTCATGGATTCGTTACCATAGCCAAACTGACGAATGCCCTCTACCCCATAACCCAGCAGAATATTGGCTTTCATCATGCTTTCTAAATCTGCACCCAGCTTTTCGCCCAAAGGCGTGAGTGCCTGTTCAGCTTTGGCCTGTTTCCACAAGTTATAGAGTGCTAAATCATATTTCATGCTGGATAAACCGCGTGAGCCATGACGAGCCACCAGTTCTGTAAATACTGGCTGAAAGCCTGGTGGAGTCGCTTGGTATTTGTTTAGGTCTTGCTGAGGCTGATAAGGGTTTTTAGTTTGATAATATTTTAATGGGCTACTGGTTTCAGGGGATGTCGGGTAGTGTTGCTGGTCATCGTTATTGCAGGCTGCCAATAAAATACTCGCGCATAACATACTGCTTTTTAATAATATCTTCATAGATGATCGATTTATTGCTCAAGAAATTGTCCTGTATCATAGGCAGTGGCAATGACAGTTCGATTACATCAACCAAGCAAATACTGGAAATAAAATAAGATTTTATGACTACTAAGTTGCTGTCCGTTCAGAAAAATGAAGTTGAGCATCAACCTGAGTTAGATTTAAAGCATACAATTTGCCTAACTCTGCGGGCATGGTTAATAGATCATCCAGCTTTTGCTGACGGGCCAGACAAGTCAGCAACTTAATCACCCCGCCGTGTGTCACAATCAATGCCTTGTTCCAGTTGTGTTGCTGCATTTGAACATAAATTTCATTAAAACCATGCAGGACACGTTGCTGGAATTGATGCAATGACTCTCCATTAGGGGCATGATATTGCGTTGGAAATTGCCAGAAATTTGCTAATAACTCAGGCCCATTTTCATAAATAGTTTGGGTAGAAACGCCCTCCCAATCACCAAAATACATTTCCTTGATTTCAGCCTTGAGTAATAAGGGCAATTCGAGTTGTTCGGCTAATGCTGCCGCAAAGTTTTGGCAGCGTTGCAAGGGCGAGCTGATGATCACATCCCAGTGTACCTGAGCATCAAGATACTGCTGAATGGTGGATTGCATTTGCAACCAACCCTGTTCAGTCAAGGCATCATCGAGATGCCCACGCAAGGTATGGCTCAGCGTGGTTTCACCATGCCGCAGTAAATCAAGGTGCAACTTTATCACCGGTCACAGCAGCTTCAGCAAAGGTCGCCATTTGGTTATGCAACACACAAGCCAGCTGCAGCATCGACAGTGCGGCTCCTGCACCACTGCCTTCGCCAAGACGCAAATTCATATTTAAAATAGGCTGAGCTTCTAAGGCTTTTAGCACACGCTGATGACCATATTCAGCCGATTGATGTCCAAATAACATCCATGCTCGACTTTGCGGTTGGATGCGTACCGCGCATAAAGCGGCAACCGAGCTGATAAAACCATCCACCACGATTGGCAAACCAAGTTGTGCACAACGGATATAAGCCCCCGTCATTGCAGCAATTTCCAGACCACCAACTGCAGCCAAGATTTTTAAAGCATCGCCGGTAACATTTACTTGATGCCGCTTCACCGCTTGATCAATCACATTGATCTTATGTTGTAGTTGCTGATTCGTAATGCCTGTACCCACACCCGTCAGTTGGGCAGCATCTTCATTCAACAATAAACACGCCAGTGCTGAAGCTGAACAGGTATTTCCAATCCCCATTTCACCTGCAATAAAAATATCGGCAGCTTGAGCTTTGGCGCGATCCACACTGTCTTTACCCAGTTGCAAGGCTGCTAAGCATTCCTGTTCCGTCATTGCAGCTTGTTGGGCAAAATTGGCTGTGCCTGCACGAATACAATGCCGTTCAACACCAACATATTCATAGGCTTCACCCACCGTACCACAATCCACCACTTGTAAATGTGCATGATGATGTTTGGCAATAACACTGATGGCTGCACCACCTGAGGCAAAATTTTGCAGCATCTGACGGGTTACCGCTTGCGGATAAGCCGAAATATTTTCTGCAACCACCCCATGATCGCCTGCAAAAATCGTAATCCAAGGCTGTTGAATCTGAGGATGTCCCGTGCCCTGTAAGCTCGCCAATTGAATGGCTAGCTGCTCAAGTTGCCCCAAAGCCCCTGTAGGTTTGGTCAATTGCAGTTGACGTTGTTCAGCTTGTTGTTTGGCATCTAAATCTGGTTGTTGTACTGCTACTAAAAACCATTGCACTTGTTCAGTCATGTTATTTCTCATCTTTTAAAATCATTGGAAAGCCTGCGACACAAAACATGACTTTGTGGGCGAGTTGACCCAGAGTCTGATGCAAGCGCCCTGCTTCATCGACAAAACGACGGCTGATTTCCCCCATTGGTACAACCCCAAGCCCGGTTTCATTACTGACCAGAACAATTTGCGAGTGGAGTTGCGGTAAGACCTCGAATAATTTTTGCATCTGTAGCTGCTGCAAGGCGTGATCTTCAGCCAACAATAGATTGGTCAACCATAAAGTCAGACAATCCACCAAAATCAGCTGATTGGGCTGGTCCAATTGCAAAAGCCGGTCGGCAAGATAAATCGGTTCTTCAAGCACTTGCCAATGAGCTGGACGTTGTTGTTGATGATGCTTAATACGCTGCTGCATTTCTTCATCTAAGGCTTGCGCCGTCGCCATATAAATGACGGATAACCCCGAATCCTTGGCGATTTGTTCTGCCAAACGGCTTTTACCTGAGCGTGCCCCACCTAAAATCAGTTGCAACATATCTAACCTAGTTCAATTTGCTGATAAGGATACAGTAATCCTTGTAAAATCTGTGCCTTATAATAGCCGAAAGTCAGTTTTTTGACCTGAATCTTGATGCTTTTGAGCGGAAGTTGTTGTATCCGCTGCAATACTCTATCACTCGGCCACGCTTCACGATACAAACCTAAAGTGATATGCGGACAATATTCAAGTGCTGCGATCTCTGCTGAGACTTGAGCAAATTGTTGACGAATTTGGCCCAGTACGCCCTGCTGATCTTGGATCTGTAAGAACAAGGCACTGCTAAAGCTATCAATGTGTGTAATTTCCAGCTGAAAAGCTGTGAGCGGTAATGCTTCAAGCAGTTTAATCTGCTGTTGTAATTGTTGTATCTGAAAATCGTCATTGTATTGTTTAACAGCAGGCTGCAAGAAACCGCAGACGAATAAGGTAATATGATATTGACGTTGTTGTTTCGGCAGAAGCAGGTCTGAAAACCGGGTTTGAATTTCATCTAAATATTGAATCAGCTCAGGCTGATCAACTTCAATATACCAAAGTGCATAGTCTGAACGTCCCAGATGCCATTCCGGATAATCCCGAACTATGGTCGGACACATTTGGGTAGCGGATTGCAATAACACAACAATATGCAGTCAAGAATATAGATTTTAGGATTAAAACATAAGCTTAGGAAAAAATGGAATACTTGTGCATCTCTTTCAATATTGTCACAGTTTTTATTAGGAATAACGTCAATCAAGCATATCTGCATACGCGGTCAGTTAAATGATCTGGCCCAACGTTCAACTTGACAAAGCTAGCGCCGTAAAGCTAACACAACTTTATAGGTTTAAAGCTGTGTTAGCGCTCACGATCTTGGCTTGTCTATGGATTGCAATGCTAAACCAGCGCAGACTTGGCTTGGTTTTCATTTAGATCATAGCGAAAGGTATCGTCATGCAATTCTGCCTGAATACCTTGATACAGCATATCTAATACTGCTTTCTTTTGACTGGTATTAATATCCATCATTTCAATATTTTTACCAATATGCTGCACAATCTCCAGCTCCTCAATTTCTAGCTGTTTTAAGGCATAGACATATCCATAGATTGCACCTTGCACAATCTTTTGATAAGGCAATTGCTGCTGGATATGATTTTCCAGACTACCGAATACGCGTTCATTAAAGCTTAGTTTTCTAAGCGGATCGCGTGCCACCCGTTCACAAGTATCTTTATAGGCTGAGCGACAGGAATGCAGAAAGCTTTCCGCCATCCGGTCCAGCTCTTTGGCCTGATTGGGCACAATATTGGCTAAACCAAGTTTGACTTCCTCAACCAGCTGTTCCACATATTTCTTGATCTTGGCATCAGCCAGTGCAATCCCGATCATGTCATGACCATGCATGCTGGCATACCAGGCGGTCATGGCATGGCAGCCGTTCCACAAACGGTTTTTAATGATCTGGATATCAGAAATTTGCTCCACCAGAATCATTTGCCGCATTTTACTCAAGATCGGACTACGGTTTTCCACATAAATCGGCATATCGGTTTCGCTATGGAACAGAATCAGATCCATATTCTGCAAAAACTGCCCCGCCTGAAACTGTCCACGCATATCCGATAAACAGTCAGTCATTTGCTGTTCCTGTTTCTCGGTCAGTGCGGTTTCATCTGAAAGCTCGATGGCTTCTTCATTCAGGTCAGATTGGTATTGTTTGAATAAACGATGCTTGATATTCAGCTGACGATATAAGGCTTGATCGGAAAGCTTGGCAACCATTCGGTTGACCACGGTATCGCAAAAATAGTGCTCACTAAGAATGTGCTCTGCGATATCCTCATCGGTGATTTCAAGCAAAGCTTCACGGATATTTTTCAGGACCAGATATTTTGCACAGACTTTATTCAGAATAATCAAAAAGGTAATCGGCTCATGCTGCTGCGTATCCTGCGACATGAAGCGTGCCAATAATCCCCTCGCAATTGTTCTAGCTTCGGATGCAATGGCCTGTTCAGGCAAACACAGCGCGATCAGGCTGGAATGCATATACATCTCCAGCATGTGCTGTTCATTGTCAGCATCAATCACCGTCAGATTTTCAATCCGTTCATCATAGGAGGACTGTCCATAACGAATACTGTAACTACCGAAGCTGTTGACCGATTCCAGATATAATCGGTTTCTGGTCGAAGCGAGAATACGCTGGGGTCGGGTAAACCCATCCCAATGTGACAATACCTGTGCGATATAACCGCCACCAATGGCGCCAAAACCATGAATCCCGACAGTGAGTTGATTGATACTTTGCGGAAATGGTTCTTGCAACTGCGGCATGCCCATTTCAGGAATATACTGGTCCAGCGCATTCAGGCATTCATACATATCCTGATAATAGAAATTTGCCTTGGCCAGCATGCTGTCATTCGGTTCTTTGATGTCTTTAAATAAAATCGTGATGCCGCCCGCATCACAGGCTGAACAGATCCCGTTTTCCGAATCCTCAAACATCAGACATTGTTGCGGTTGCAAATTTAATTTTTGTGCGGCTTTGATAAAAATTTCAGGATGCGGTTTGCCTTTTTCGACTTCATCACCACAGACCAGCAGATCAAAAAATTTATAGACATTGGCATTGATCAGATATTCTTCGGCAATTGCCCGGCGACTGGATGTTGCTACAGCCATACGCAGGCCAGATTTGCGTAGTCGTTCCAGTACCTGAATCAGACCTTTCTTAATGGGTACACCATTATGACGAACCGATTCTAGTTCAAGTTCATCTGCTCGTTTTCGGATGGCTTTATACGGAACATCCTCCCCATAAAAGCGCTGGGCAAGCTGTTCGGCTGTTTGTGCACTGAGTCCAAGACACTGCATTAAATATTCATCGGAAAATTCCTGTCCAATGAGCTCTTGAGAGGCCTGTTTTAATGTCTGAAAGCGTAATCGCTCAGTATCAAACATTGTGCCATCCATATCAAAAAGTGCTCCCTGAACAGGATAATCGTGAAAAATCAGCATCTTTACTCCTTTGTTTTGTTCTTGCGTTCCTTAGGTTAACCAAAAAAACATGACAAATTGGCGATGGTAAACAAATGAAATAAATTTGATCAAAAATCAACCTAAAGTTATTTTTTTTCGGCGTATTGTTGACTAAATTTGTAAAGATTACTTGCATCTGCTACAAAATAGTGATCGTTTTTTATTCAACTTGTTTTATAAGATGACATCCACCAAAACAATCACCACTCAACCATGAGATACAGAACGTCGAATATTACTTATGAGTGATGAAGATTTAATCCTGCTCCAAATAACTGGATTCAGTTGGGAAATAAAAAGCGCACCTGGCGGCCTCAAAATTCAGACCTCTACCCGATATTTGGCTTGAACCAGTAACATCACAATCACACAGACAGATGGAACTGCTGCAATCACAAATAAATGAGTGATGATCAGTGATTTAGCCAGATATCCACCGAATAAAGGCCCGATCACTGAGCCTAATCGGGCAATGCCAATACTCCAGCCCACACCTGTAGTGCGCAATGAAACTGGATAATAGCTGGCAGACAAGGCATTAATGGCGGGTTGTCCGCCGACAATGGCAAAGCCGGCAATAAAAATAACCACATAGAGCAAGGCAATATGAGTAACCGAATAACCAATCAAAGCCACACTGACAGTGGCGACCAGAAAGGCAGGAACTAAAACCTTATAAAAACCGATCTTGTCAATTTTTAAGCCCATTACAATACTGCCAATGGTCCCGCCCAGTTGCAAGGTTGAACCAATCATCAGGGCATGATTCAAGGAGAGTCCTGACTCTTTGGATAAGGTCGGTAACCAGTTGGCAAGGAAATACAGACTGATCATATTCAAGATACTGATCACCCAGATCGAGTAGGTAAAAAAAGCACGCTTATTTTTAAATAATTCCAAAGGTGATTTTTTGATTTTAGGGCCGCTATTGCCAATTATTTGAGTTGCTGTGTTGAGTTCCAATGCCGGATAAAACTTCTTCAGCCAGAATAGAATCGTTTGCTCATTCTTTTTATTTTCACCTAAGAAATACAGTGATTCCGGTAACTTAAACAGCATGATAAAGAAAATGAATAACGGTATAATACCGCCAAAATAAAAAATGGCCTGCCATCCGCCTATGGGCGTAAGTAAAGCAGAAATTCCTCCACCCAGCATGGCACCGACTGTATAACCACAAGAAATTACCATCATGGTCAAAATACGATATTTATTGGGCACAATTTCAGAGCTATAGGCCATGGCATTCGGCATGATGCCGCCTAAGAAAATGCCCGTAATAAAACGTATGACCGCAAGTTGTTCAATATTGGCAACATGGGGTGTCCATAACATCAGTACAGAGAATACTAACGTTGAGATCAACAAGATCGGACGGCGACCATAACGGTCCGACAGTGAACTTAAAACAAATGAACCCACAAACAATCCAAACAAACTGGCGCTAAACACCACACCCAACATGGTTTTTTCGACACCCCACGCCTCGATAATCATCGGCGCGGCATAGGCCATGGCCTGAATGTCATAGCCATCCATGATCATCAGCAATAAGCAGGTAAATAGAATAAATTTTTGATAAGGTCCGACACGTTGCTGGTCAATCAAATCATTTAATGCAACTTCTTTCATGGTGATTCCTTCTCCATGTTGCTTTAACTATAATTTTTCAATCCATTATTACTTTATTCGTAATTTAGTTATGATATTCGTAAATTCAGCAAATAACAATATGTTGTTTTATTCATCAAAAATACTTTTTAATTTTATATATCAATATATTGTTTATTTTTAAAATGATGTTTTCTACATAAAAAAACCTCAACATCCGTTGAGGCTTATCTTCAATTTAAAGCTTAAATTCAGTTTAAGTCAGGCTTAAATCTTGAGTCTGCTGCTGGCTATGCTGTTGTGAATTGGTATAATACTCGCCAAACTTGTCGTAAAACGTTTCTCTAAAACAGTAATAGAGCATGGCTGTTTTTTCAGGCATCGGGATGAGACGCTGACTTTCATAACAAAGATCAGCAACAACCGCTGCATAAGGTTTTACCGTGTGGTCTGGCTCCCCTACAATTTTGTGTGCAGGCGAATTTTCAAAAATATAGAAACTCAATAAACGGATGGTTGGTCTTAAAAAGCCTTTACCAAAAACCGACTTATCACCGAACAGTAAATGCCAGCCCAGATCATTATCATCACCTTCATAGTAACGACCTAAACGATCACGCTTCCCTTCATAAATTTCGGTATAACCCACATCTTTACCATCGACACCGACAATCAGTAAGCGTTGATGGTCATCGGCCAACATTTTGTCAAAGTAGACCTGCAGCTCAAGTTCAGTCTTGTTCAGTTGCCACTGTGGAATCACATGGGGTTCATGCATCCATTGATGCAATAAAGGAATATCCTGCGGATATTGAACTTGGCGTAAGTAATATTGTGTCCCGTCTTCATAATACTCAAAATAATCAGGAAGTTTTTGTGACAATGTAAGCATGCAGATATTCCTTGCCTTTAATATTAGATGATAATGATAATCAATTTTATTAAGACAACAACTGTTGTTTTTCTTGTTTTTTGTTAATGAACGGAATCTGGTAAAAAATCGTTAAAACAACCCTTAGCCATTGAATACGCTACATATTTAATTGCCAGTTAAGCTAAAAATAAGCGCAGCCAGCATTGCACAGCACCAGATCTGTACAAAGTATTTTCTAAACAGATAAAAACCCAGCACCTGCAAAAAGAAGGCTGCGGGTAAGATCACAAATACCCAGCTGAGTGGCCCAATTGAGCTGCCTTCAGACCAACAGTTCAGTCCCAAAGAACATGCTAGAAAAATGATGGCCGAAAAACCCAACAACTTTCTCCTGCTTGCATTCAACCATGCATATTGCAGTTGCTTCTGTCCATACTGACTCAGCATGCAGCCTTGTATAAAAGCAACCAAGGCCGAGCAAAGTGCTGCAAAACTCATGTTGAGGCTCCTGCAGGTTTAAATCTGGACAGATAAAAATGAATTGCACCGAGATAAAGCCCACCCATCACGAGCAGCACCAAATCTACCCCAGCCAGTGACCAACGCGAATGGCTGAGACTCTGCCATAAAGCAGCCTCTGGTACCCTCACAAAACTACTGATAGGAATCAAGAAGAGAACCGCTGCTGTCATTGCCAATACCAGTAACATAGCCGTTCGGGTACGCAGCAGCAAACTGATAAGCAAGCTCAACAACCAGGTGAGATAAAAGGCAGAGACTTCATAACTCTCTCTCGGTTCAAATGCTGCAGGCAACAATCGTCCTGCCAATAGATAACTGGCGCAGGCCAGCGGCAGCCCAAGGAAGGTAAAAAAGTTGAGATGCTGGACCAGCTTATAGCTAAAAGCATGCGCTTCTTTCATGCGTTTTTTCTGCCACAGCAAGGCACCTGCGGCCAACATTACACATCCCATAATTCCCATCACCGACAGGATCAAACGCATCCAGTACGAGGCGAAATAACCCAGATGAATTCCGTAAGAAGATGAAGCCAGTTGAGCAATGGCAGATAAGTTTCGGGGTTGAGCCAGTGGCTCGGCAGTATGGGCTGCAAAAATATATTGTGGCGTATTTAAGGTGATAATATTTTTATAATTATAATCAAAGGTGATCATCGCCTCTGGCGTATTCGGTTTCTGTACTTCAAATTTATCGAGTATTGCGCCTGTTTGTGCCTGCGCGGGCAATTGTTGAATAAAGCGTTCAAATGGCTGCATGTTGTGCTGAGACGAGGACGGTTGCGGTTTTGCCATCTTTACAAACTGCATCTCATTATAGAACTGGGGTATACCGTCTTGTGCATAGTGTTTGGATAGCCCCCACGGCAAGACCAGATAAAATAAAATCAGTAGCCCGGTAAATGCCATCACCAGATAAAAAGGAAATGTAATCACTCCTGTTATATGATGCAGATCAAGCAAGGAACGCTGGCCTTTAAAGGCACGAAACACAAAAAATTCTTTAATGATCTTTTTATGCGTGATCACCCCCGTAATCAAACTGATTAATAAGATCAGGGCGACAATCGCCACAATGAAACTGCCGATCTTGCTCGGCAGAGGATATAAGGTGTAATGCAATTTAAAAAAGAAATCGCCGGCCAAGGACTGGCGTACGGGTTGGAGTAACTGCCCTGTTACGGGATTTTGTAGCTGTTGGTGTTTGCCTGTCTGGTCCTGCCATTGGAGCAGATTGACCGGCATACGTTCACTGGCAACGGTCACACGCCATCTTTTTGCATCAGCGGCGTGCTGGTTAAGATAGTTAAATGCCGTTTGTGCCGAAGTCTGGGGAGTGGGTAGGCTCTGAATCTGGCTGAGCGCCTCAGGTTGTGCCCAGACATTAATTTCTGTACGAAAATAGGCAATCGACCCGGTTAAGAAAATAAAAAAGATGCCCCATAACACCATAATGCCAAACCAGCGATGCAGAATGGCCTGTATTTGACGAAAATTCATCTTAACCGACTCCCCACTTGCGCATGAGCCAGTAGCTTGCCAGTAATAAGATGCCTGAGCTATTGATGATCCAGAACCAGCGTCTAGACACGATTGCACTGGTCAATATCACGTAAAAGATAAAAAAGATGAAACTGAGAAAAACTGCAAAATAGACATTTTCAGCTTTGGCAAAAGGGAGCCAATCCGTTAAAACCAGACTGAGCCAGGAACTATAACAATAGGCAGCCAGGCAGATAAAAAAAACGCTGCGATAAGTTAAGTTAAAAGGTTCTTGTTGTTCTGTACGGCGCATCGGTATTGCCTTGATCTGTAAAAGCCAAAATAAAATGAAGAAATATCTGCATATGCACAGATATTTCTTCCGATGTTCCAATTAATAGCTGATGGTATAACTTAAACCATAGGTCCGGCCTTCCGCAGGAATGGCCAATAATGGGTTACCATTTGAAACCGCTGCCTGCTGGGCAAATACCGTGTTGTATTGCAGACCCCACACATTATATACCCCAAAATCTACACGACCTTTTCCGGCAGGCACATGTCCCAAAACATCCATAGTGGCGTAGCCCTTAATTTTTGCCGCGGTATTGGCATCGGCCTTCACAGCTGCTTTAAATGCATCGTCTTGACTGGCATTGGCACGCGCAGCTAAGTCACGATCATCATTATAAGCCTTGTTGCTGCCTTTAATGGCCTGCATCTGTACACGCAAACCATAACCTTCATCGTTGTCCCATTCAGCAAATAAAGTCCCTTTTACTGGCGCGACTGCAAATGAATTAAGTTCATGCCACTGGTTTGCAGCATCTTTATATTGACCACGGGTATAGCCCAGTGTTCCGCCCACTTTGTAATTATCCATGAATGGATAACTTACAGAGACCTCCGCTCCATAAACACGCTGGTCCGTATCGACAATTTTAGCTGCCCGGTTATTAAACTGAACAGTTTTATCAGAGCTATTATAGAAACCTGTTAAACCCAGATTTAAACCATCATCCTGATTTAAACGCCAGCCCAACTCATAACTGTTCACCGTAATTGGTTGCAAGTTCGAAGTTGAAACCGTAAAGGTCGATACATCACGCAGCATGCGTTGCACATCTGGGAAGCTAAAACCTTGTGAGAAGTTTGCATAGACTTGCTGTGCATCATTCAGTTTATACACCGCACCTAAATTAAATAGCGGTTTATCATCATGGGTCGAACCTGCTGGCACCATGTTCGACTCACGGCTTGGAATATATGCGTCAGTATCTGCTTGAATATATTGATAACGAACACCGGCCTGAATATTCAACTGATCATTAATAGCATAGTCACCTTGGGCAAAAGCACCAATATTCTGGATCTCGGTGTTTGGCCCATAACCTTTACGCTGACCTGTTGGGGTATAGACTAAATAAGGATATTCGGTTGCCAGAATATCAATATATTGCTTGTCTTTTTCCCAGTCATAATCAAGGCCATAGGTTAATTTCAGCGCTCGATCGGCAATATTAAAGTCTGATTGCATGGTCGAACGCAGGCCTGCAACTTCGATTTCAGATTGCGACTGGTTTACCGTCTTAACTGATTTAGTGGTTAAGCCATACGGGAAAAATCTTGATTTTTCATTTCGATAGTAGGCTTCCACATTCAATACCTGACCTAGGAAATCTTGATTCTGATATTGTGAATTCACTGCATAGCGTTCAGTAAATAGCGGATTACTCAGCTTTAAACCTTTAATGGCTTTATAGCTTGGTGTACCCATATCATTACTTGTGCCCGTGGTCGGCAAATATGAATAGTCCGGGCCGTAATCTGTATCTTGCTTATCTTTATAGTATTGTGCACCAAAGCTCAGGCTTTGCTGATCGGTCAGATTAACATTCAAACGTCCGTTGACATCAATCGTATCGCTGTCCATGGTACTCCCTTGCCAAGGACTCAGAGAAATGCGGTCACCATCGCCATCAAACTGAGAACCACGACTGGTAAAGTTTGCCCCGAGGAAACCATCAACATTGCCCTGTTTAAACGACACCGATTGTCCAACTTCATACGCCAATCCATCCCCACGGAAAGTATCTGAAGAGGTAATTCCCACTTTACTTTCAAAGCTGAGTGGCTTTGAAGTATCTGCACGTTTGGTAATAATATTGATAATGCCGCCCGTTGCGCCAGAACCATAGATACTGGTTGCACCAGAGATTACTTCAATCCGCTCAATCATGCTTGGGCTAATACTGTTCAACTGACGGGAGACATCACGTGAACCGGTTTGTGATACCCCATCAATCATGACCAGTACATTGCGGCCACGCATGGTTTGACCATAATTACTGGTGGTCCCACTGCTGGGTGCCAAAGACGGTACCAGCTGTGCCAAAACATCGGCAACCTTACGTCCCGCGGTTGCCTGTTGCGTAATCTGCTGACGGTCAATGGTCTGAACCGTACCGGCAATTTCTGCAATATTTTTTGGTGTACGCGTTGCTGTGACGACAATCTTTTCTAATTGTGCAACAGGCTTCTGTGTGGGCGCTGCGCTTACTGCAATATCCCCCGATACAGCAGTTTCAGCATGGGCATGCTGTGCAAACATGGCCAGAACAGCAAGGCAACATGGTGTCATTTTAAACAGTACTTGTTTTGCCCTAAACTCATTATTGACTTTCATTTTCTCTTTTCTCCAGAGCCCTTCTATCACTCAAAAATATCCAAAAGGCACGTCATCATACTAAATTTAATTTTTAATGAGAATGATTTTTATTAAAAATAATAATCTTCTTTCTTCTCTTGTTTAAAAAAAATGTTTTTCCTGTTTTTTTCTGCCTGCTCCAGTTGCTGGAACTGTTCCAGATAGGCTTCCGCCATGTCTGATTTTAAGATAAAAACTCCATCTGCATCACCAATCAGCAAGTCACCGGATTGCACCGTAAACTGATTGAGCTCGATGCCGATATCCATTTCGACCAAACTTTCCCCTTCATTTCGTGTGGTGAGACAACTCACGGATTGAGCGAAAACCGGCAATTTGAGCTGCAGTAGTGCCTGACGATCCGTGACCGCACCCAACACCACGACACCAGCCAAACCACAATGAATCGCAGCGACACTTCTCTGCTCTCCCCAGCATGCCCGTTGCAAGTCACATCTGGCGTCAATGAGAAGTACTTCATTGGCCCGGCAGCTCAGCAATACCTGTCGCAACTGACTGGCATTCTTGGATTGCAAGCGCACGGTTCTGACCAGACCTACCAGATGCTGTTGTGGAGACATCGGAAAAATCTGTGGGACATGTCCCAAATCCAGTACATGCCCTATGGTCGAGGTGGCAATGTTTTTATAGGCTTGAACCAGCCATTCGGGCTGGATAACTTGATTCATGATTTCATCTCTGTTGTTTTTTTCAGCTGCAAGGGACAATTTCGGCATAGCTCCCCACCTGCTTCCTCCAGTTGAAAATAGAAGCAGCACTTTTGTCGCATATAGGTGTTGTATTCGGGATGCCAGTTATTGCATAACTTGAGAAAGGGATTTTCCGGCAGGTTAAAACTTTGTGCCGATTTTGCTTTTAACCGCTGTTGTTGCTGTTGCAACCAGATACGCATGTCATTGTCTAAATCTTGCTGCGCTGCTAAGGAACGATAAAACTGCAGCATGCGCACAGCAATATTTTCCCAGAGCAAGGCATACGACACACGCCCCACGCGGGCAATCTGCTGTAACAGGCCATTGAACTGTAGCAACATGGCATCAAGCTCCGGCAGAGACATGCTGTGACAGGCGTAACCCGCCGAATCAGCCAGTTGGATTCGTCGCTCCCAGTTCCATGTTTCAGGTAGCTCTACGATAAAGATCGAAGGTTGCCATTTCACAAAAGGAAGCGATGCCGCCTGACAGTATAAAAAAGGCAACACCCAGAGCGTGGCCCAGTATTTGATAAATAATGAGGTAGCACATCTCTGGTTTTTGGCATGAATACGTGTCGCAAAATCCTGCAGCACCTGCCGACAGATCGAGTCGTCGAACAGGTCAGCAAGTGTGATTGACTGCTTATTGGAACAATGTATTTCCAGTTTCAGATGCTGTTGCAGCACTGAAAAAGAAGTTTCCAACTCTGCTTTAAAATGGCGACACATCTTCATTACAGTTTATGCAGATCGAGCTAAAACATGCCAAAGCGGGTTTCGGGTCTCCCCGATTCCTGACGGCATACTGCCAATACGGGTATCCTGCTCAAGCAAAGGCCGGATCAGCTGTTTATAAGGCCAGTTTGGTGACTCAAACAGTAAGGCCTGTAACTGACTGAGAATTTCAGGTTCAATATCCAGACTGTTTAGCACCTGCTGTAATTGTTCAGCCAAGACAAGCCAGAGTTGATCTACTGCAATCTGATAATATTTTGCTAACGCCTCGACTATGCAACCTAAATTGATCTGAATCCCCAGCGTCTGGATATAAAACAGCAAGGCTTCAACCGAGTCGTGATAAAGCGTATTTCTAAAATCATGCGGGCTTAAATAATCTGGATCATCCAGACCATTGTGCAGCAGCCACGGCAGGTAAATACGCAATGAATCGTGATCTCTGAACATCAGGCCATCAAATTGACCATGTTTAAGCACCAGACACAGGTTCTGACCATGAATTTCACCCATCAAGCCGAGACGGAACAGACGTAAATTCACCTCAAAGAAGCAGGCACATAATTGGGCAAATTGCTCAAGCACATGTTCCTGATGATTTTCCAGCTGCTGCAGCTGCAAAATATAATCAAACACGGCAGGTTGCCCTGAAATGGTGTGTCCTAGACTGGCCATCGGAATCAGTTGATAAGGCTGTTGCAACAGTTCAACTGGAATATGACGGCGTTGAGCTGCCAGATGGGTCGGCTTCTCTACAAACAGCCATTCATTGTCCGCACTTCGATCATCTTGTTTTTCCGGCAAATAAGACCACCATTGCGTCTCCTCACACAGCCATAATTTTTGCTGCAGAACGGGATCTTTTTGCTGTGCCTGCTGCAATAATTTCTGGTTTTTTTCGCCATTAATCATTTTTACAATCGGCAGAAAACGCAGAGATCCTAATGCCTTAATGCCAATTGGCAGTTTCAGGCTTTGCTGTGGAATATCCTCAGACAAAAGACTACGCATCGAAGCACTGGCATACATGCCTGTTGAGACAAAATTCAAAGGCTGACAGATGCCTGACGCAATATCCTCAGCAAAGAATTGCTGAAATAAATGCTGGAACTGCCACGGATGCACAGGCATGGCGATATGCGTTTCACTCAATCCGCGCTGGAACATTTCCTGTTTCAGTTGATAGCGCTCGGCACGGTTAATGAAAATCTGGCTCGGCTGCTGAGTAAAAATATCCTCGACACCAGCACCAAACATCATTTTGTCTTTATGCACCGCTACCCAGTGAATAATCAGTTCCTGTGCAAATTCAGGACAATATTGCAGATACTCTTGCTGGCTCAGCCCTTCCTTTAACTTGGATAAAGGATGATAAGGCCGATCCCGATAGCCCGCATATTGCTCTAAAACACGAAACACCTGCGCCGGGCTTTGATGAATCAGATCATGAGCATCGACTTGATGCTGTTGCAGCAAACGATATTGCGTTAAACATTTCTGGATTTGCTCTGAAAAGATTTGAAGCTTGTCGGCCTGACAGTGTTGAAATAACCCAATCTGTTGCAGACATTCAAACAGCTCAAATAATTCAATCGGGTGAACTTGCGTATGCTGATTGCCTGCTGTAATTCGTAAAATGTCCGACTCGGCCGCAAAAGACCACGCTTGGGTAATGCCTGACTGTACAGCAAAAACAACACAGTAGTGTGATGTTTGCTCAGGCAACAGCACCACGTACTGCTGCTCAGGCCTATGATTAAACTGCTGTTTTAAGTCAAAATCGAATACATCCAGTTTGGACTGTGCGGTTGAATCATCCACAATATACTGTTCAGGAATCAGGGCTTCCACCAGTAAAGCATTTACAAAGTCTTGTAAAATGGTTCTGTCAGTCAATTGATAGACAGGTTGAAGTGCATTCATCAATAACCTCACTTGCCCTGCGCTTTAAACGGCGCCAACGGGTTATCCACAAACTTGATTTGCATACGACCATCACCAAACAAACGGCGTTTGGTTAAGGATTCAATCCGTAACTTTTCGGCAAAGACATCAAAGATTTGATAGCGTTGATGATGTTCAGGATGTTGTTGTTGATAGTCCAGAATGACTTCGGCAGCCCATTGCCAGAAATCCTGTTCAGCAATGGCGTAGGTCTGATTGAGAAAAATCGCAATATCAGTCAAGGCCACAAAGAACAGGCAGGCGCAACTAAAGTCACGAATCCCGTCCAGATCATCCGTCAAGATAAAGGACATGCTATTGGTTTTGGCATGTTCAGGTGGTAACTGATCCAGTTCAGGTGCCAGTTCCGGATGAGCCAGATGTGACGGGCTATAACGTACGCCATCATGGAAATCCTTAAGCAATACCCGGGTTGGCCAACCTTGTTGATGCACCAGAATAATATTCTGCCCATGTGATTCAGTCGCAATCCCTTCGGCAAACAGCAAATGAATCAATGGTGTAATGACCACTTTCAACAATTGACGTGTCCATTGCTCAACCCCGTAGTGCTGTAACCACGGTGCAATAAGGGCCTGTCCATCTTTTTGAATATGGCTCACCCCATTCAGTGGAATCGCATCTTCGCCTTCACGTAAATATTGATGCACGCTTTCACGCCATAAACAACCAATGGTGCCATAGGCCTGTTGGGCATGCGAAGCCGGTAAACGGGTAAAATCTACACTCAGACCGTAAACCTCACGCAATACCGCAAAATCCAGTTGTTGCGCCGTTTCACTGTGATCAATCAGGCGTTGCAGCCAGTCGGTAATGATGGGCCCGTTCATCACGGTATGTTTTGCCAATACACGTGAACTTGAGGTATTGGTCAAGCTCATGGAAAGCTTGATGTATGGTTTTTCTGGGTGCTGTAAATTGGTGACGGTTCGCAATGACTGCTGTGCCAGATAGCGGTCATGGCTATGCCCTAAATAAATGATGTCCTGATCGGCAATTTCTTGTGCAAAAATCGAGATCAGATGATTTTCCCATTGCCAAGGATGGACCGGAATCCAGACATATTCAGCGGCATTTTGGGTTTGCTCATTCAGCTGTTGCTGAAACAGGATAAAGTCCGATTCATTCAATTGTTCTTTAAAAAATGCCTCTGTTTCAAGGTGACTGGAATGGTTTTGCGCAACCAGCTTCTGGTGTACGGCTAACCAGACCAAAGCCATCGGCTGGGCAAACTCCACCCCATAACGGACATTGTCTTGCAGACTAAAACCGACACGGGATTTGTAACATGGATGATAAGGATGCCCATCCATCAAATAAGATTCCAGAATATCGTATGGATACTGAATTGCAGGCAAGCTGTAGTTTTCAAAACAGACTTGTGATTGCAGGTCATGAATATAGGTACGCTTTAATTCAAAAATAAAATCTTCGACTTTGGCAGCATCGGCAATCGAGCGCAGGATCTCATCAATGACCTGATTTAGACGTGCTGGCTGTGTATTGCCTTGGGCATCCTGACGAAGTACCTCCTGATCACGCGCCAGACGCACCAGCTTATAGCTGTATTGACGTTGCCCTTTGGCAATATACTGAACCGCTTGCTGTTGGCGATCCTGTACCTGAATCACAAAATTGTCACCATCATGCTCAGCGCTAATAATTTCTTCAAAAATCAAAGCTTGTAACAGTTGCTTGATCACACGTTGTTCAACCTCTTTCACCTGCTCCGGTTGTGGTTGTTGCCAAGCTTGAAAGGTATTTTGAAGCATATGTGTATTGGATAAAACTGGATGTAATTGTCCCATATTTGTCTTCCTAATTATTGAATTCATTGATTTTGTGTTGATCTGGAAAGCGCCATGCATAGGGCAAAGCGCACAGGATCAGGACCGTACAAAAAATAAAGATGTCCTGAATGCCCTTAAATGAATCCAGTGCGGTATGAGGACTGTCCTGAAAAAGATCCTGACGTAATTGCAGATATAGTGCAGCAAGTACCACGGCAACTGCGGCAAAGATCCGACGGAACAGATTGTTTAAGGCCGCCGCCTGAGTAACCAGATGCTGTTGTTGCTGACGTAAGCTGTTGAGCCCTGCCGTGGTCGATGGCATATAGGACAGTCCCATACCCAGACCATGCAACATCATGCAGAAGATAATAAACCAGACATTTTTCACAGGCGCCCATGCCAGCAAGGCAAAAGCCAATGCGGTAATGAGCAAGCCCAGGCTCATAATTTTTGCAGCGCCGTAACGATCGAGATATTTACCTGCAGGCTGGCTGCATAAACCGGTGACCAAGGCACTGCTCATCAAGGCAAACCCTGTCCAGAGTGGGCTAAGTTGCAAACGCTGCTGAATCCACAACGGCACCAGCAACATGCCAATAAACAGGCCCACCGTTTGCGCCACACAGATCATCAAACTGAATCGAAAACCTGTTGCCGCAAACAATGCCGGCTCAATCAATGGACTGGTCTGATTTTTCTGCCTGCTGGCGAATAGCCAGAATGTTAAGATGCTCAATGCAAGTAATAACCAATAGAACGGCTGTGCGATATCTTCAAGTCGATGAATCTGACTCAAAGTACCTAATAACAAAATAATGCTCAGACTTAGGCAACCAAAACCGATCCAGTCAAAAGACTGGTTGATATCGCCTTGTTCTTTAGGCAGGTACAGATAGCCCAGCCATAATGCGATACAGGCAACAGGCAGGTTAATAAAGAACAAAGCCTGCCAGTCGAGCCAGACCAGAACCAGTGCACCTAACATCGGCCCAATCGCCAAAGTCAGCATGATCATGGCGCCCCATAGCCCTGTGGTCCCACCCCGTTGTTCGCTTGGTGTGACTGAAAAAATCAGCCCAAGTGACAATGGAATCATCAGGCCACTACAAAAGCCCTGCAGCGCTCTTGCAATCAGGACCGACTCAAACTGGTTGAATAAGCCGCCGAGTGCTGATGCCAAGGCAAAACAAAATAATGCCGTTAGATAAGTTTTCCTTTTGCCAAAACGCTGGCTGAAATACCCCGCCAGTGGCAAGCTGATACTCATGGCCAGTAAAAACGCGACCACCACCCAACTTGCCCAGACTTCACCAATCTGGAAATACTGCATCAGTTGAGGTATGGCAGGATTAAAACTACTGTTGTTTAAACTGACGGTACCAGTACCTAACATGACCGTGAGTAAAACATAACGCTGTAAGCCCGCGTGTGCCGCCTGATTGATGGGTACAGAAGACCGTTCCATGTGTGCGATTCCTCTGTTGACCTTAGTCAATGTGCTCTGACAACTTTACTTGTGCATAAAAAGCGGGAGAAGTATGCCGAAGCTGACCGGATTTATGCATAACACGGGTTAATCCTGAATCGGCCAGTTGTACAGGATTTCGCACAGGTTGATCTAACTGTGCAATAGGTGCTACACCAAATTGCTGATAAGACTGGGCCTGATCCAGCTTAAACAGCTCTTCACCTAATAACTGATTGGCAATGGTAGCGGCCCGATGCGCGCCCAAACCCAGATCTGGCGTCCCGACACCATGATGGAAAACTTCCATATTTTGCAGGAAAATCCGTCCATCGCCCTGATAGTTCACCTCAAAATCGGCACTAACTTGCCAACGCTGGGTTTGATCCAGGCGAATCAAGTTTTGCAGGTTGTCCAGGAAAGCAGGTTTAGGATAACGATAACCTGTGGCCGCGATGACACTATCTGCATCCAGTACATAATGCTCACCCTGCTGCTGGTGCTCGAAACGCAAACGGATTTTCTGGTTTTCCAGCACTTCAGCATGTTGTAACTGGTGATGTCCAGCCAAGGTCACATCAGTCTGCTGACCGCCTATACTCCGGTGATACAGCCGTTCGTAAATATCACGAATGGTTTTACTGCTGATGCCTTTATACAGATTGGCTTGTTGCGCAGGTAATGTAGCCTTTAATCCTGCAGGTAAATGATAGAAATACTGCATATAGTCAGGACTAAAATGCTCTAGTCCTAATGGCGTATTCTCCATCGGGAAAAAACCCGCAGAGCGTGTCAGCCAATGCAAATGGAAATCAGGCGTGGCTTTGCCTTGCGCATATTGACGATCAAACAGGTCAATAAAAATTTCCGCAGCGGATTGGCCTGAACCAATCAATACTACATTGCCTGTTAACTGTGCTGGGCAGTGCTTTAAATACTCAGCCGAATGTAAGCACTGCTTTGTTTTTGGATAGGCCTGCTGCAAACTTTCAGGTAAATGTGGCACTGTGCCGATTCCCAGTACCAATTGACGTGTCTGGTAGCGTTGCTGTTCACCATTCGCCAGAACTTCGACCTCAAAACCGCCCTTGATCGGTTGCACATCCAGAACACGGCTGTTGAAGCGGATATGCTCGAGCTGCTGCACCACCCACTGACAATAGTGGTTATATTCCTGACGTGGAATATATAAGTTTTCACGGAAAAAAAACTTATATAAGCGCTGCTGATGTTTTAAATAGTTGAGAAAACTATAAGGGCTGGTCGGTTCAACCAGACTGACCAGATCCGCCATAAACGGAACTTGCAGTAAAGCATTGGGTAGCTGCATACCCGCGTGCCAGTCAAAGCCATCCTTTTGCTCAAAAAAGCGATATTGAAGGTCACTTTTGTTTTGCAGCAAACTGGCCAGACTTAAATTAAAAGGCCCCAAGCCAATGCCGATAAAATCAAGCATAACTCACATCCTTCTGCTCAATAAACAGCGGATTTTGCAATTGCACATACACAGATTGATGCTCAACAGGCGCAATCAATTCATCCAGCTCATGCAAGCGTGTCAGCAAATTACCTTTATATGGCAAGGTTTCATTAAACAACAAGCCTTGTAACAAGGTGCTGTCAGGATACTGCTGCAATAAATCCTGCAAGAACACCTTCAAATGCTCAAGCAGCACATCTTCGCTCATATGGCCCGTTGCACCAATCGCGTTAATAATGCCGAATAAGGTGTTGCCAAAGAAATAATAGCTGAAACGCTCATCAACGAAATCTTTCGGCCCCACTGCAAATGCTTTTTCTTTTAGTTCAGGTAAGGCCTTTAAAATTTCAGTAGCAAATTCTTCAATATAGTAAAAGCCTTGATTATCACGTAACCACAGGGTCTTGGGAAAATGATTCTCCATTTCCAGCAGCACATTTTGCTGATGCGATTCGAATGCCATTCCATAACGGTGATAGAGATACATCAACGGCTGCAAACTCACCTCAAGGAAGCGGTTAAACCAGTCCAGTGCAATCTCAGAAAGATCCATTTCAGGATGTGCTTTGGCAATGTTTGCAAAAAGCGCATTAAAACGATTTAAAGCCTTGCCCGGATGGTCCTGACACAATGAGGCAATACAGGTGACTTGTTGTTGTGGACTAAAAGGCTGATCACGGAAAATACAGATACTTTCATTGACCACTTCACCATCAATTTGCAAAGCCATCCATGCAGGATCATTGACCGCTTTCAGAGTTGGGCAGTTTTTTAAGATATTCTGGCCAAACTCACTGTGCCATAAACGATGGGTCAGTTCACCACGGTGACATTCTTTTGCCAGATTGACACGGATTGAATTGGTAATCATCACCGACAGTGACGGTTTCACCATCCACGGCGCATTAAAACTTGCCAGCGTCCGAATTGAAGTGGTCGGTGCAAATTGCCAGCCACGTAAACCCAGATCAATCAGTTGTCCAGTTTGTTTCAAACGCTCAAACCACGGCTTGCTTTGCAGATAACGTGCCTGCCATGGATGTAAAGGCAGCAATTTATATTCGGTATGGGTATTGAGCAGCTTAAGATCCTGTTCCGATAAATACCATTGCAACGCGCTTTTAAGTTGGGCTGAAATAGCCTCATCAGTCGCGCTACCTTCAGCAATATAATCCTGATGCACAAACCAGTAATGCAGTTGAGTTTGTCCCTTATTTTCCGGAGAAAACTTGTACCAGTCCTCATGTACAAAACCCGTCCGGCTCTTTGGTGCAGGATGCATGCTATGCCCAAGAACTAAAGCCTGTTCAGATTCAATGAAATTCTGACCTGCCTTGACCAGATCATCGAAGTCATGTTCACGCTGGACTAAAAACTGCTGTAAAGCATCGCGGCTCTGAATCCATTTTTCCACTAGAGAAGCTGCATCTAATGCAAGCTCAGACTCAAAAACCAATTCTTCCAATAATAGGCCAACAATGGCAACGGGACTGAAGGCTCTACTTTGTCCATGAACAATAATTTGCGGAAAATCGGCCAAGCGATGTCGCCCGACTCGACTGACATAGGCCAACGGGAAATAGCATTGTGCTTGAATGGAGTGGATCGGAATGGTTAACAGCGTCAAACCTTGGCTAAACGCTTGCTGTTGTGGACTCTGCTGATTTTTATTAAGCAAGTGACCTTTGCCTGTTTCTTGCGTGTAGGCGTTGACGAAATGTTGTATCGCCAACCGATTGGCAAGTGATTGCATCCGATTGTTTCCTCTATCCAGAGATCTGATTTATTTTTCGAAATGTTTTAGGCCATAAACATATCCAGAACGGAACTTAGGTCCGTTTAAGATGTAGCTAATGATAATTATTATCATTTATATTTTCAATTCTATATTTTGCTGCTATAAAACAATTCAATGCATTGAAATGATTTGCTTTTTATTATTCTCAAGTGAAATCAGATACAAAAAGATAATAATCGTTTTCATTTAATAAAATGATGACTCACTCAATATTGATAGTTTTTTATGATTTTAAAATTTCTTAAATTACAGCACATTAGATAAATATAGCCCAAAATGATGCATTTGTGTGCCTGTATTATCAAAAACTATGTTCCGCAGATCCAACAACTCCCCCTGACAACGTTAAAGAATAAAATGATGATTTCGCCTATTGCGCTGTTCACTATTCTCTCCACTATAATGCCGAAAATTTAAAAACAATCTCAGGCTGAGATCACAGGAACGATGATGAAGCGCTATAAAAGTTTAGATAAAAACGCAGACGTGAAACGTATTATTCCCTTTTTGTCGATCGGGGGATTCATTTTATTTTCCAATGCATCTTTTGCAGCGGCTTCCACTGAAGCAACTCTCTCTGGCGAAAAACCAGAGCAACTACCGACCATTACCGTGCAAGCATCACGTTCCGATGAGCTCTCCTCTTCTGCCAAACAAGTCACACGACTGGATGAACAGCAAATTGAACTTTTAAAAAATGCCTCATCGGGCAATCTCGCGACTGTGCTGGCTAAAGCAGTCCCCGGCTTATCCGATTCAAGCCGTACCATTACCGATTTCGGACAAACCTTACGTGGGCGTAATGCACTGATTCTGGTCGATGGCGTGCCGATGAATTTAACGCGGGACACATCCAGAGGACTTTCTGCGATTGATCCGCAAAGTATCAGTAGTATTGAAGTCATACGCGGCAGTAATGCAATTTATGGCAGCGGCGCAGCGGGTGGCACCATTTCAATCACCACGAAAGCGGCTGGCGGTGAACCTGCTGCTAAGACCGTGATCGGCTTACAGAGTCCGCTCACCAATATCCGTTCCGATGCTTTCAGTGGCGATATTCATCAATATTTTTCAGGCAGTCTGAATGACTTCGATTATGCACTGGATTTTGGCTATCAAAGAATTGGCAGTCCCTATGATGCAAGAGGGAAACGGGTTGCACCCGAACCGAGTCAGGGCGATCTGTTTGATGCCGATGCCTATAGTATCGGTACTAAACTCGGCTATCACCTGGACGATAATCAGTATCTACAACTGGCTGCAAACTATTATAATGCCGAACAGGATTCCGACTATGCTTCGGATCCGAGTGTTGCCCAATTACCGCCTGGTAGCGTCCCGGCAAAAGCCATTAAGGGATTGAAATTAAAACAACAAAATAAAAATGAAAACCAGATTTATAATCTGACCTATAGCCATAAAGATCTATTTGGTCATAAACTCGATGCCCAGATTTATTACCGCGACTTTTTCACCCGCTTTGCACCTTTTGATGCGCGTGAAGTACCGACCCGCGGAGGACAGGTCGATCAGGTCTACCAAAACAATAAAGTGCTGGGTAGCCGCTTAAACGTCACGACACCGCTTGAGTTTCTGGGTGACAGTTCACTGGTCTGGGGCGGTGATTTTAGCCATGAAAAGAGTGAAATGCCATTAGATACTTTCGATCAAGATATCTATGATCAATCTGGTGGGCTGGAATTCGTCAAAAATGGAAAACTGATTTATTTACCTGAACTCATCACCCAGAGCGTGGGTGGATTTGTGCAATTGAAGCATCGTTTTAACGATCAATGGTCGGCTGAAGTTGGCACACGCTATGAAGACAGTTTTGCCAAAATTAACAGCTTTGTACCCTTGTCCCAGTTAAAAGAATCTGTTCCTTATACTGTTCAGGGTGGAAAAGTAAAGGCGGATGCATGGCTCTACAATGCCAATCTTACCTTTGCAGCAAACGATGAACATTCGATTTATGCCTCATTTAATCAAGGCTTCCAGCTACCTGATGTGGGTGTGGTTATTCGTAATGCAGGAAAAGATTTTGACTTAAGCTCGTCATTCTTAGAACCGGTAAAAGTGGATAATTATGAACTGGGCTGGAATGGTCATTTCAATAATTTCAGTTCCAGTCTGGCCGTATTCCACTCAACTTCCGATCTTGGCGGTGTGCAATCGTTTGGTAACGGGTTAATTCTGACCCGAACCAAGGAAAAAGTGACAGGTGTAGAAGCGACGCTGGATTATCTTGAAGATGCCAAAGTCTGGGGTGCTGGCGGAAGTGTAACCTGGATGAAAGGACGTGAAACCCCGCAAAATAGTCATACTGAACAGGATATGACAGGTTTCCGTATTCCGCCGTTAAAAGTGATCGCCTATATTTCCTATAGCCCGACCGATACCTGGACCAACCGTATTCAGGCGACGTATTTTGGTGCACAAGACTACCGTCTCAATGGTAACAATGGTTTTGGACGCTATGATGTCAAATCCTATACCACAGCGGATTTAATCAGCAGTTTTGCCATCAATAAACAGGATACGATGACGATTGGTATCGAAAATATGTTCAATCGTGAATACTATCCGCTTTATAGCCAGCTCATGCGCAATAGCAACAACACCAGCCACCTATTAGCGAGTGGCGTAACAGCGAAAGTCTCTTTTACGCACAAGTGGTAATTTCCAACATCAAATACGATAGATATCGGCTGATATCTATCGTTGTTTCAAGCATGAGCCCGTTTAAGGATTAAATTCCGAATGGCCTTATTTTTAAACATCCAATATATCAGCAAATTCAGCGCCCAGTAACTTAGCCAGATCCTGAGGATTTAATCCAATATCCAGTCCCCTTTTACCCCCACTGACATAAATTTTAGCCAAACTTTGCGCCGTGGCATCGATCACGGTTTTAAGACGTTTCTTTTGCCCCAAAGGACTAATCCCGCCGACCAGATAGCCAGTTAAACGTTCAGCATCTTTTGGATTTGCCATTTGCAGTTTCTTACAACCGACTGCTGCTGCTACTTTTTTCAGATTAAGTTGATGATGGACCGGTAAAATGGCGATGAAATAGTTTTTTTCATCTGTCACCATTAAGGTTTTAAATACTTCTTCAACTTTGAGATTTAACTTCTCTGCGGCTTCTAGTCCAAAACTTTTTGCATTGACATCATGCTCATATTCATGAATTGAGAATGGTATTTTATTTTTTTCCAGTAATTTACAAGCGGGCGTCATATCTATTCAGTATTTTTGCTTTCGGAATAAAAGTAGGATAAGTGTAGCACTTTAAAAATAAAAGTTTAAATTTGCTTAGGCTATTTTGGATATAAATCTCTTCTTGATAAATCCTGAGACAACCTCATATATTGGCTAAAGATGAAATGAACAGGCTCAAATAATTCATGAGTTATAAACATAACAATTTGATGGCGATGCGCCAGAATTATTGGGATGACGAATCTTCTTCTACTGTGCAAACTGAAAAACAGTTCTTGCAGGATTTACTGATAGAAGAAGGTGTGTTTAAAGAAGCAACCCCAGATGACACCAGATATTTTTTCTTTACTCTGCCCAGTATTATTATTGTGAAGGCGTATGCACTCGGTTTTCACAACAGTCAGGTTAAACGAATGCTGGTTAAACATATTCATACCCATCGAGCCGCACTGATGAAACGGGCAACATTAAAAATTCAGTTTAAAATTTAGGACATATGTATATGAATACCAAATAGGAATAAGATATATGCTTAGGCTATTTGTATACAATTACCCTATTTCACAAATTTAGACTGATAATTCAAGAGATTGAACTGTTTTAATACGTTCAAAAGCGGTAATATCCGCTACAATTCATATCTCGGCTTTCAACCCTCCGATTTCAGCATAGGATTTTTCTTTCATGTCAGATCAGAACGATAAGCTTAAGAATCTAAAAACCTCCTCGGTGGATCGTCGCTTATCTATCGCAAAAGCATCTTTACTTGCTGGAACACGTTGGGCAACTGCAAGTGCAACTTCTCTTTTCTCCAGTGAAGAAGAAAAAGAGAAGAAACGTAAAAAAGCCATGGCTGAACAGGCGCATTATTTGGTTTCTGAAATCGGCAAACTTAAAGGTTCAATCGTCAAGATTGGCCAGATGATGGCCCTATATGGCGAGCATTTCTTGCCTGAAGAAATTACCCAAGCATTAAATACCCTGAATAATCAGACCGTAGCCCTCGCCTGGCCTGCAATCAAAGCACATTTGCAAGATCAGTTAGGTTCAAAACTTGACGATTTAACTATCGATCATGAACCGATTGGCACAGCTTCACTGGCTCAAGTTCATCGCGCGACCCGAAAGTCAGATGGGCAGGAACTGGTGCTTAAAATCCAGTATCCGGGTGTGGCTGAAGCAATCGACTCAGATATGAATCTGTTTAAGAATATGCTGAAACTGACACGAATGGTGCCGCAAACCCGTGAGTTTGATCAATGGTTTGATGAAGTCCGTGACATGATGCATCGTGAAGTGGATTATGCGATTGAAGCTGCAACCACACGTCGTTTCGCTGAGCGTTTGAAAGATGATCCGCGTTATATTGTTCCACAAATTGTGGATGAGTTCTGCGCTGAAAAAGTACTTTGCATGACCTTTGAACGTGGTGTTCCGGTAAATAGTCCTGTCATGCTTTCTCTTCCACAAGAACGCCGCAACCAGTTGGGTGAAGCTTCTCTAGAAATTGCAGTGCGTGAATTGTTTGAATGGGGTGAAATGCAAACCGATCCGAACTTTGGTAATTATCTGGTTCGTTTAGGTGATGGCAATGAGATTAACGATAAAATCGTTTTACTCGACTTCGGTGCAATTCGTCAGTTTGACAATAATTTATTGACTGTGGCGCGCAACCTGATTCAGGCGGGTTATGATCACGATAAGACCGCGATGGTCAAAGCCATGAAGGGTTATGAATTCTTTGATGGTATGCCAGAAAGTGTTAAACCGGGTATGGCAGATGTATTCCTAATTGCCACGGAAGCTTTTAGCTGTCCAGAAAATAATCCAGATATGCCTGCGGGGATTATGGATGATCAAGACCGTTATGACTGGAAAAAAAGTCAGTTGCATAGCCGTGTGATGCAACAGGCTGGGCAATCGATGGCATCCCGTTATTTCTCGGTTCCACCGAAAGAGTTTATGTTCATTAGCCGTAAATTCATTGGTGCCTACACCTTTATGACTGTGATTGATGCAAAAACCAATGTCCGCAAAATGATTCGTCAATTTACGTGATCGATCATTTCCAGTGACATGATAGAAAGCCTGTCCATTCTTATGCACAGGCTTTTTTAATCTCTATTGATCAGAAAGTTATGCTGCTAAGCACAGGTTTCTACTACTTTTTTAATTTCATAAGGCAGTCCTACATAGTTCTCTGCCAAAGTGGTTCTGCCCGCTGTCGATCCTAAAATATAACTGAGTTCAGCCTGCTTGATTTTATGGTCAAACTCACTTTCGGTTTCAAAACGATGCAGCAAATGCGTCATCCACCAGGAAAAGCGCTCGGCCTTCCAGACCCGTTGTAGACATTTTTCCGAATATTCATCAATGCCCTGACTTGAACCCTCGGTGTAATACTCAATCAATGCATTCGATAGATAAGCAATATCCGAAGCAGCCAGATTAAGACCCTTGGCCCCGGTTGGCGGAACAATATGCGCCGCATCTCCAGCTAAGAACATTTTACCAAAACGCATCGGTTCAGTGACAAAACTACGTAACGGCGCAATACTTTTTTCGATAGATGCACCCGTGACCAAATGTTGACGGCTTTCGGGATCTAGACGACATTTCAATTCTTCCCAGAATCGCTCATCTGACCAGTCTTTGACATGATCCGTCAATGGCACCTGTAAATAATAACGGCTACGGGTTTCTGAACGCATACTACATAACGCGAAACCCCGTTCTGACTGTACATAGATCAACTCATCTGCCACTGGCGGTACATCAGCCAATACGCCTAACCAGCCAAATGGATAGACTTTTTCAAAGGTTTTAATCTTGTCCTCAGGCACACTGGCTCGACAAATACCGTGATAGCCATCGCAACCGGCTATAAAATCACATTGGATTTGAAAGGTTTTGCCCTGATAGTCAAAATGTACTTGCGGTGCGTCATAAAAATCTTTGACTTGCACATTTTCCGCTTCATAGAACGATGTCAGTTGTGCAGCTTCACGCGCAGCCATCAGGTCTTTGGTGACTTCGGTCTGTCCATAAACCGTGACTTGTTTACCGCCTGTCAATGCAGACAAATCAACACGATGTTTCTGCCCATTGGTGAGGATCTCAATCCCTGAATGCGGTAAGCCTTTCTCTTTTAAATGTTGATCGACGCCTGCCTGTTTCAGTAAGTCAACCGATACCTGCTCTAAAATGCCTGCACGTATGCGTGAAGCCACATATTCAGCACTACGTTGCTCAATGATGACATGTTCAATACCAGCTTTATATAACAGTTGTCCCAGCAACAAACCCGCTGGGCCAGAACCGATAATTGCAACTTGCGTCTTTAAAATATCCATTACATCTTCCTTGTTATATGTCCTGACTTTTAAACTACTGCTTTTTAATGAGGGATACGATGTATGCAAATCAAAAAGAACCGTTTATCATTCAACTTGTCCGATTAGCGGACAAAACATACAAAATAACAAGGAAGAAAGAATGTCCTCTACCGATGCTTTTTTAGAACACCCGAGTTCTCATGAACGTATTCGTCAGGAAGACTATATTGCGGGTTTGGCCAAAGGTCTGGCTTTACTTGAAGCCTTTGGCATTGATCGCCAACGTTTGAATGTTACTCAAGTGGCTGAACGTACTGGCATTAGCCGAACAGCCGCACGTAGATATTTAAAGACCTTAAAGTACTTAGGCTATTTAGATACCGATGAGCATTATTTCTGGTTGACCCATCGGGTATTACGTTTTTCCAGCTCTTATCTGAGTTCTGCCTATCTGCCTAAAATTGCCCAGTCTTTTCTGAATCTTTTATGTGCCCAGACTTCTTTGACTTTTTCTTTGGTCGTTTTGGATGACAATGAAGTAGTCCCTATTGCCCGTAGCTATCTTCCCCAACATGACAACCTGCGGGTCAGTCCTTATGGCATGCATCTAGGCAACCGCCTACCCGCACATGCCACCTCGACAGGAAAGGTGTTATTGGCAGCATTGTCTGAGCAGGCTCAGCGCGATTGGGTCAAAAACTATGGCTTAAAGCGTTTAACCCCTTTCACCATTATCGATGAAACTACGTTTATAGAGGTGCTGAAAAGCATTTCATTGTCGGACTATTGTTTATCAAAAGAAGAGCATGAGCTGGGTGTGATTGCGATTGCAGTACCGGTACTGAATGCCCAAGGTCAAGCCATTGCGGCGCTTAACTGCATGTCACAAACCAATCGGGTGCAAGAGGATTATCTGGTTCAGCAAATTCTACCTTTGTTACGTAATACTGCCAATGAGCTGCGCAATGTAATATAAAAATCAAATCCTTACCCCCTTCTTTGTTTACTCACAAAAAACCCAATCAAGTTTTTTGGGAATCATCAATCTTGTCTAAATATTGCTCACTCATCAAATCAAGCCTTTTTAAACAAAATGGGAAAGCGTCCATTTTTAGTAAAAAAAATCACCAAGCTAGATTTAAATAAATATCAGTTGCTTAGCATTCTCATTTTTTAAAATCTCAATCTTTGCTCAAATTCCATGCATAAAAAAAATTGACAGAAATTTTAAAACATAATACATATAGTTTTATATGTTATATTTTAAAACCTAAAGACAAGGAACGACAGATGTCTAAAATTCAACTCAAACATTTTATTAACGGCGAATATGTAGAAGCAAAAGGAACGGATTATTTCGATCTCATCAGTCCGGTAACAGGTCAAGTTTATGCTGCATCACCCAATGCAACTGACGCAGAAGTCGATGCTGCTTATGCAGCAGCAAAACAGGCCTTTAAAATCTGGGGTCGCAGTACGCCCGCTGTTCGTCAAAAGGCTTTACTTGATTTAGCAGATGCGGTGGAAGCAAATGCAGAACGTTTAATCGAAGCGCAAAGCCGCAATACTGGACAACTCAAGCATTTGATTGCCTCTGAGGAAGTGGCAATTTGTGCAAATCAGATTCGTTTTTTTGCAGGTGCTGCTCGTCTACTCAATGGTTCAGCAACAGGTGAATATTTAGAAGGCTTGACCTCAAGTATCCGTCGTGAACCTGTCGGTGTGGTGGGTCAGGTAACGCCTTGGAATTATCCATTAATGATGGCGGTCTGGAAAATTGCGCCTGCTTTGGCGGCTGGTAATACTGTGGTGTTGAAACCAAGCGACACCACACCTGAAAGCACCCTGCTTCTGGCAGAAATTGCAGCGCCATTTTTCCCGCAAGGTGCATTCAACGTACTCTTAGGTCAAGCCAATGTTGGCGCTAAAGTGGTTTCACACAAAACCCCTGCTCTGGTTTCAATTACAGGTTCGGTACGCGCTGGATTACAAGTTGCTGCTTCTGCCGCTGCCAACTTAGCCAAAGCACATCTTGAACTGGGCGGGAAAGCACCAGTCCTCGTATTTGCCGATGCAGATATTGATAAAGCAGTAGAAATGATTGCCATGACAGGTTTCTTTAATGCGGGTCAAGACTGCACCGCAGCGACACGTGTGATCGTGGAAGAATCTGTGCATGATGAATTTTTAGCAAAACTGGTCGAAGCAGCAAAAAATACACGTTTTGGTGAGCCTGATGACCAAGATGCACTTTATGGCCCATTAAATAACGCCAATCAACTTAAAAATGTGCAGTCATTTATTGAAAAACTACCTAGACACGCAAAAGTAGAAACTGGCGGTAAACATGCCGATCGTCCAGGTTTCTATTTCGAAGCCACTGTAATTAGCGGTTTACAGCAACAAGATGAAGCCGTTCAAAATGAAATCTTTGGCCCTGTCATCACGGTGCAGAAATTTAAAGATGAAGCGGATGCCATTGATAAAGCCAATGATATTGACTATGGCCTTGCATCAAGTGTCTGGACCACCAACCATGCCCGCGCAACCCGTCTATCACGCGAGTTAGATTTTGGTACAGTCTGGATCAATACCCATATCCCTTTAACTGCTGAAATGCCACACGGTGGTTTCAAGAAATCTGGCTATGGCAAAGACTTGTCAGGTTATGGGTTTGAAGAATACACGCGTATCAAACATGTTATGAGTTCAAATGACTAAGACACAAGCTACAGATAGGAGCATAGAATGGATATTCAGGAAGCCAAACGCTTTGTTAGTCAGGCTCATCATGTCTTGTTTAATTTACATGATCCTCGTGCTTTAGATCGTTATTTTTCTAAAGACTTTATCGAGCATTCACCATTGGTTGCAGATGGCCTGTCCGGTCTTCGTCAACTGATTCAGGATTGTCCAGACATTCGCCACGAACCGATTCGTGTATTGGGTGACGGTGATTTGGTGGCAATTCACGGTCGCTTTCATGGTCTAGATGAAACACCTTTGGTCGGTTTTGACATCTATCGGGTTAAAGATGGCAAGATCGTTGAGCATTGGGACGGTTTGGTGCCTGAAGCACAGCCCAATATCAGCGGACGTACCCAACTGGATGGCCCAACCCAGATGGATCACCATGCCGACCGTGAAGCAAACCGTAAAATCATCCGAGATTTTTTTCAAAAGGCCTTGATTGATGGGGACTATGAAGCATTCAGAACCTATACGGACGGCGATCATTTCCTGCAACATAGCCCTGATATTGGTGACGGGGTAAATTCAGTCATTGATTTCCTGAACAAAATCCGTAATCAAGGTGAAGGTTTGGTATACTCCAAAACGCACCGAAGCATTGCCGATGGTCAGTTTGTGCTGACTCATTCAGAAGGTAGTATTGCAGGAAACCGACATGCCTATTTTGAATTGTGGCGTCTCGAAAATGGCAAAATTGCGGAACTTTGGGATGCAATTCCTGCTGTTCCAGAAGATGAAAAGGCAATACACAGCTTTGGCGTGTTTTAATTCATGATCCGTATCATTAAGCGAAGTCATTCAGCTTCGCTTTTAGAGAACTAGCTATGTCAGCATATACGATAATCTTTGCACCAATCACACAATCGACCCGTTCTGAACAGGTGGTTGAACGTTTGGAGAATGCGATTATCTCTGGACTGCTCAAAAGTCAGGAACAGCTTCCGAATGAAGCTGACCTAGCTCGTTTAATGGGCGTTTCGCCGATCACGGTACGTGAAGCGCTCACGACCTTGCGGGTAAAAGGCTTAATTGATACACGACGTGGCCGAAATGGCGGAAGTTTTGTGTGTGAATTACCTGCTGATTTACGTCTAAGCCTACATCCTTTACGTCAGGCCTCCAGTGAATATCTGGCTGATCTTGGTGAATTTCATAGTGCGATTTTAAGTCATAGTGCTTATCTGGCCTCACAAAGAACCACCGAAGATGAGCTGGCTAAAATCAAGGAAATGGTTGAACAATTTCATCAGGCCAGCGAAGCAGACATACGAGCGCAACTGGATTTACGCTGTCTGCTCACCCTGACCTCATTTGCCCAATCAGCGCGACTGGCCAATCAGGAACTTTCGATACAGGCAGAATGGGCCCCACTTATTGCTGTTTTGTACCAAGATGATGTCTTTCACCAAAAAGTTGTAGATCAATACCATAAAATTTTGTCATCATTTACTCAGGGAAATGAGGATGAAGCAGTTCTCCAGGCGAGAAAAATCATCACCATGCAAACGGATCAAATGCTCCAATACAAGTTATCAATCAATTAAAAACAATAAAAAAAGGGATATCTAAAAAGCATAGATCTCAAAAAATATGGAATTTTAGGAGTTATCGGAATGACCCAACAGACACCAATACAAGAGCTTCAAACGCTGCTTGAGCAAGTCACTCAAGAGACTTCTACTCTGGCAGAACGTCTTGCCAACAAAGCAAGTCAAATTCTAGCCAAAGATAAAACAGCAAAGCTTAAAGACATCAAACTGTCTACCACTGAACGTAAACAACTGCAGCAGGAAATCAAGCTTGCCCTGCATCAAAGCCAGTATAGTCAAGGTATGGGCTTTGCCAGCTATAGTCCCGCAACAAGCACCGAGCAGGAATACTGGACACTGGAATGGTGGTATAAAAAAGAAAATCAATTACAGCAAGCACAGCTTGAAAACTACCAGAATGCCCAACGTTTTCTGGATTTCCGTACTTTTGAATGGTTCCAGCAACCTGCGAAAAATAAACAACCCTGTACTTATGGGCCTTATGTCGACTATATCTGCAATGGCGCTTATACCATTACCATGGCTCATCCTGTGATGATACAGGATCAGTTCGTTGGTGTTATTGCAATTGATGTACTGGTTTCTGCACTGGAAAAAGTGCTGCTTCCAAAACTAAAAAATATCAAACAAAAAGCCGCCATTACCAATAATATTGCCCGCGTCATCACCTCAAATGACATCAGCATCAGAACTGGAACACTTCTCAAGAACCTGACTCATATGTCTTTAAATAGCTTACCGAGTCAGTCGCTCCAGTTAGTCATGATTTAGCGTTAATCAAACCTCAATTCAAGGTTTAACGCCCACGTTCCTCTAAATCTCTAATTTTTTGGCTTGCTACAACGAGCCAGGGGATTTTTTTGCCTAAAAATTACATGTGCTTTTCTGGATAGAAAACAACAATAGATCAGGTTGCAACATTATGGAACAACAATCTGCTTCATTTAAAAAACTCTCATTATGGCAAGTGACTGTGATCGGCATTGCTTATATGACCCCGATGACAGTATTTGATACCTTTGGCATTGTGTCAGGCATCACTCATGGCCATGTGCCCTTGGCTTATTTATTGGCATTGACCACCATGCTGCTGACAGCTTTTAGTTATGCACGATTTAGCAAACACTCTGAAAAAGCAGGTTCTGCCTATACCTACACCGCGGAAAGCATAGGACCGAAAAGTGGTTTATTTGTCGGCTGGTGTACCTTACTCGACTATTTATTATTGCCTTTAATCAATGTCTTGCTGGCAGCCCTTTATTTAACCGCCCTCATTCCTGGTGTCCCGTACTGGTGTTGGGTCATGGTCTCGGCTGGTCTGGTCACCTTAGTCAATTGCTTCAGGATTCGTTTACTCGCCAACCTCAGTCTGATTTTTGTGTTTGCACCGATTATCCTGATGATCATTTTTGTGTATCTGGTGATTCAAGGGATTGGAAGCACGCAAGGTTATGAATATGTACTGACCTTAAATCCTTTATGGACAGGTCCACAGGAGTTATTGCCGCTGGTTGCAGGCGCATCGGTACTGTGTTTTTCTTTTCTCGGTTTTGATGCGGTGACCACGCTATCAAATGAAACCAAGAATCCCACCAAGACGATTCCTTATGCGGTTCTCCTGACCACACTTTTTGGTGGCATGATCTTCTTTAGCGCTTCCTGGTTCATTCAACTGTATTATCCTACCAATGCACGTTTCCAACATCCGTCAGAAGCATTGCCAGAAATCGTCCTTTATGTCGGCGGTGCACTATTTCAGTCAATTTTCCTGTGCGGACAGATTATGAATACGCTGGCTTCTGGTCTTGCCTCACATGCCAGCGCCTCTCGCTTACTCTACATCATGGGTAAAGATAATATTTTCCCTAAAAAGTATTTTGGCACGCTGCATGGCTCACTTGGCACTCCATTTTTCTCGGTGTTATTTGTTGGATTTATTTCTTTAAGTGCCATGTTTTTGAACCTGGCTCAAGTGATCAGCCTGATCAGCTTTGGTGCTCTGGTTGCCTTTACCGCTGTTAATTTGTCAGTCTTTGTCAGGTTTTACATTAAAGAAAGACAGCGTTCAGGATTTAGAAATAAATTTTTCAATCTTTTCCTACCACTACTCTCGGTCATTAGCATTGCCTGTCTGTGGATTAACCTTGATTCATCCGCCTTAAAATTTGGCAGTTTCTGGTTAGCAATGGGTGTTTTTCTGTTTATTTACAAAGTTCTCAGAAAACAAAAGATTCGCTTAAGCAATGCATATTGAATATCAACTTTAGATCTTAAAATGACCTATTCAATATGACGAAGGAGCTAAAAAGTTACTGATAGACTCGGTAACTTTTTGCTGAAATACCATTTATATTTGCATACAATTTATGGACCCTGATCAAGCTAATCTGGAGAATTCATGATTCGCTGATCTTTAAGATAAAAACATCTGAATACCTTAAACTCAAGCTAATGACTTAGGTACCGGGTTTAATCTGATGCTCCGACTGAAAATTCTGATAGGTTTTACGTTCAGATGAATCGGCTGTTAAGGGCATAACCTCGGCCATGCTGTCTAAACAGCGCTGTGTCAGCTGGATATATTCTTGCGTACCTTTGATTTTCCATGCACGTTCCTGTTCTGATAAATCACGCGCAACCTTTGCAGGGCTCCCCATGGCCAGTACATTGGCTGGAATATGATCCTTGGTTTTCACCAGACTGTTTGCACCGATAATGCTGTTTTCGCCAATCTCGGCATAGTCCAGTATCACACTGTTCATGCCAATCAAGGCATTCTTGCCGATACGGCAGCCATGCAAGGTCGTAGCATGTCCAATATGTCCCATTTCTTCAATCAGGGTGACGCTTTGCGGAAAACCATGAATGATACAATTGTCCTGGACATTGGCATTCTGCTTAATATGGATCCGGCCAAAATCAGCACGTAAAGAGGCAAAAGGACCAACATAGACGCCGGCTTCAATGATGACATCACCAATCAACACTGCCGTCGGATGAACAAATGCATCAGGATGAACGACAGGAATCACTCCATCAATACTGTAACAAGGCATCAGCCACTCTCTCATTATTTTGGCTCAAGCCACCAAAACGCCGCCAAAAATGTGCAGTCGCATTGGGCATAGGCCCTTCCGAGGTTGCCGCAACCGACAGGAAATAATCATCTGCAGCTTCAAAGACTTTTTTATAAATATTCATGGACAAAGTTCGTGCCTTGACTGCAGGCCAGTCTGTCGACAACAGCTCTAACGGCAAAGCAGGATCTTTAAGTAAAATCCGGCGATAATAATGAATCAGCAAGGTCCGGATCTGAAAGGCTTGAATCGGTTCAATACGTTCATCCTCTTGCATCAAGATTGCACCAATCTCCCGAAACATATCCAGAAATTGCAGATAACGTTGCCGCAGCTCATCAATCGGCCAGTTGGTCTCCAACATACGGCTGATGGTGTCAGTCGAGTTATTAAACAGCTGTAAGGTCTCAGCCTTAAACACCACCACCTGCTCGCTCATGTTGAGATCAACCAGCAGTTTTTGCAATTGCAGTCGATTCGAACCCGGGTACGCCATCAGGTTGGTCGAAATATTGGCAAAGCCCAGCCATTCCAGTTCTTTCTTGAGAAAAGCCTTATTGTCGGTATCCAGACTCGACATCAGGATCAGATCCCAACAATGATCCCACTCTTTCATCTGGTCATTATAAATCCGTTGCTCAGCCTGTAAGTATTTGAAACGGCTGGCATCTGTAATCCGGTAAAAACTGGTTCTACCAATTTTATCTGAACCCAACCATTCATTTTTGACCAAACGAAAAACCGAAGTCCTGACAGCACGATCATTAAAATTGAACAGCTCCATCAACTGGATCAAGCTGGCAAGACTAATATTACCGCCACGATGCAGGATTGAATCCCCAAAAATGGTTGTAATCAGAGACGTACCACTTAAGGTTTCGTTCTGGATGATCGAATCAATAATTTGCTGTAACTTTACACTCATAGGTTTATCTTGGCGTTTAGATTCAGGATATAGACGATACTATACCCTGAATGTTCATAATGTTAAGCAATCTGACGCATATCAATGACCCGTTTTGCCTTCCCTTCCGAGCGCGGCAAAGTCAGTTCATTCACCACTTCCACTGTCACGGAAATACCAATCATGGTTTTAATCCGCTGCATCAGTTGCTGAGCCAGTTGTTGCGCCTGCAAGTCGCAGTTATGGCACATCTCGGTACGAATATGCAAGGTATCCATATGGCCTTTCTTTGCCACCAGAATTTCATAGTTCGGTACCAGACTTGGGACTTGCAAAATCTGCTCTTCAATCTGGGTCGGGAATACATTTACGCCACGAATAATCAGCATGTCGTCGCTGCGTCCTACAATTTTATCCATACGGCGCATCGCCAGATTCTGACCTGCCAGCAAACGGGTCAAATCACGGGTACGGTAACGGATAATCGGCAAACCTTCTTTGGTAATGGTGGTAAATACCAGTTCACCCAGTTCGCCATCCTTACATACTTCACCGGTTTCAGGATTGATGATTTCAGGATAAAAATGATCTTCCCAGATGGTCAGCCCTTCGCCTTCATCCAGGCATTGCATGGCGACACCTGGCCCCATAATTTCTGACAGGCCATAAATATCCAGTGCCTTGATATTCAGGCGCTCTTCGATCTCACGGCGTAACTCTTTCGACCAGGGTTCTGCACCAAAAATGCCCACCTTTAACGAGGTATTACGCGCACTGCCTAACTGCTGCTCAAGTTTTTCAATAATACTGACACAATACGATGGTGTGACCATGATCGCGGTTGGCTTAAAGTCCTGAATCAGTTGTACCTGTTTCTCAGTCTGACCACCTGACATCGGAATCACGGTGGCACCCAAGCGTTCAGCACCATAATGTGCACCTAAACCACCGGTAAACAGGCCATAACCATACGCCACCTGAATCATGTCCTTGGCACTCAAGCCCGCCATACGCAAACAACGCGCCACAATATCCGACCAGGTATTGATGTCCTTTTGGGTATAACCCACGACTGTTGGCTTTCCTGTCGTACCTGAAGATGCGTGTAAACGCACAATCTGCTCTTGCGGAACTGCAAACATGCCAAAGGGATAGTTGTCACGTAAATCCTGTTTGGTGGTAAATGGAAACTTGGCCAGATCATCCAGTGTCACGAAATCATCGGGATGCACACCTGCATCATCAAACTTTTTCTTATACACCGGACTATTGGCATAAACATAAGTCAATGTCTGTTTTAAGCGTTGGGTTTGAAGCGCTCGCAACTCCGCAAGCGTCATTTTTTCTACGTCTTCTATGATGAGGCTATCCACTGCCGTCTCTCCTATTTCGTTATATTATTCGAACCGTTTCGTTTCAATTGAATTAAGCTATATTTTCTAAAATCAGGGCGACGCCTTGCCCAACACCGACACACATGGTACAAAGCGCGTATTTACCTTGGCGTCTTTTCAGTTCTCTGGTTGCGGTCATCACCAAACGCGTGCCACTCATCCCAAGCGGATGGCCGAGTGCAATCGCACCACCATTGGGGTTAACACGTATATCATCATCCTGAAGACCTAACTCACGCATACAAGCTAATGACTGGGCAGCAAAAGCTTCGTTCAGCTCAATCACATCCATTTGATCCAGACTCAGACCCGTTTGTTTCAACAATTTATGTACTGCAGGCACTGGTCCAATACCCATATATTTTGGTTCAACCCCGGCACTGCTCATCGCCACCACACGTGCCAAGGGCTTTAAGCCATATGTATCGGCAAACTGACGATTGGTGAGCAACACACACGCCGAGCCATCGTTGACACCCGATGCATTACCCGCCGTCACCGAACCACCTTCTTTACGGAATGGAGCTTTCAGTTTTGCCAAGCTCTCCAGACTGGTATCGGCACGCGGATGCTCATCCTGTGAAAAGACAGTGATCTTCTTTTTACGATCGGCCAGTTCTACAGGCAGTATTTCGCCCTCGAAAAAGCCGGCCTGTTGTGCCGCAGCCACTTTTTTTTGACTCCGAAGCGCAAATGCATCCTGATCCTGACGACTGATCTGGTACTTTTCAGCCACATGCTCAGCGGTTTCAGGCATGCTGTCCGTTCCATAGTCAGCTTTCATCTTTTTATTAATGAAACGCCAGCCAATGGTGGTATCAAAAATTTCAGGGTTACGTCCAAAAGCCTCGGTTGGCTTGGCTTGCACAAAAGGTGCCCGACTCATCGACTCGACCCCGCCCGCCAGTACAAATTGTGATTCGCCCGATTTGATCGACCGTGCCGCCAAACCCACTGCATCCAGCCCTGAAGCACAAAGACGATTCACGGTCATGGCAGGAACTGCCTCTGGTAAACCCGCTAACAAGGTTGCCATGCGTGCCACATTACGGTTATCTTCACCCGCCTGATTGGCACAGCCCAAATAGACTTCATCTAAATCTTGCCACGGCAGATGCGCATGTTTTTCTTTTAAATGTTTGATAGGCAATGCCGCAAGATCATCCGTTCGCACCGAGCTGAGCGCACCAGCATAGCGGCCAATCGGGGTGCGAATAAAATCACAAATTAACACGTCTTCCATGATCACTCCTTTTTATGCACATGCGGTTAAATCTTTTGAATCATCGAGCGCCATGCTTTGTTGCTTTGCCACGTATTGCTTGAGATATAGGCTTGCACGATACTTTTCTTCGCCATAAATGGCATATAAATTATTGAGGGTTTGCAGCACATACGCTGCGCCCAGTTGCATCATCCATTGATACGGCCCCTTAGGATAATTGACACCATATCGCATGGCATTATCAATATCTTCCATACTGGCAATCCCGTGCAGGCTGGCCTCACACGCTTCATTGATCAACAGGACAATAGTTCTCAAGGTTAATAGTGCAGGATGGTCTTTAATCCAGATCACATGAATCTGATATTGGGCAAAAAATGCCTCAACTTTTGCCAGATCATCGGCTTGGCATAACGGGTTATGACTCAGTACCACCGCTTGCGCCTGTACAAAATCATGATGCCAGTCCATCAATACCGTTTTACGGCTTAAATAGTTCAGGTGGGCAGATTCACCCTGACTTAAACGCAAATCAATATCGTCTATCTGAATGATATTTTCTTCATGTTCAGTCCTGCTATTGAGTGCCAGGCGTGTGAGTAACTCAGGTAACTGAGACCATGTACCTTTAACCTGTATCTGTGCTTGAAAAGGCTTGGTGCTCAGGGCTTGAGGTTGAAATGTCGAATACTGGTTTCTTGCATCATAGTGATAGAAACCTTGTTTTGATTTGCGTCCCCATGCGCCAGCATCGACCAGTTCCTTCTGCACCAGACTCGGACGGTAGCGTGGCTCATAAAAGAATGCTTCATAAACACTTTGGGTCACAGAAAAATTCACATCCTGCCCAATCAAATCGGTTAACTCACATGGCCCCATGGCAAAACCACCACATTGCTTTAAGGCATAGTCCAGCTGATCATAGCTGGTGACCTGTTCTTGCAAGGCACGAAACGCTTCTGCATAAAATGGACGGGCAATCCGGTTCACAATAAAACCAGGTGTCGATTTGGTTAGTACAGGGATTTTTTTCCAAACCAGCATCAAGGCTTTTAAGGCCTGACATAAGGCAACTGGCGTTTTTAAACCTTGGACAATTTCGACCAACTTCATTACTGGTGCAGGATTGAAAAAATGTAAACCCACCACACGTTCAGGCTGTGGAATCCCTGCTGCAATGGCAGTGACTGAGATTGAAGATGTATTAGTGGCAAAAACAGTTTGTTCACTACAAATGCTTGCAAGCTGTTGAAACAAAGACTGCTTTACTTGCAGTTTTTCAACCACCGCCTCAATCACTAAATCCACATCTGCTAAATCGTCTATACCGTTGGCAATGCTTAAACGGGAACATGCCTGCTGAACCTGCTCATGCGTTATCTTGCCTTTTTCAACCAGTTTGGCAAAAGTCTGATGTAATCCCTCAACCGCCTGCTGAGCCTTTTCACGATCAAGATCATACAGAATCGTAGCGTGACCATTAATGATCGCCAACTGGGCAATCCCAATTCCCATGGTCCCCGAGCCAATCACGGCGATTTTGGCATGGGATAAATCGAAACTCATCATGCTTAACGCCCCTGAAAGTTTGGCTCGCGCTTATTCATAAAGGCTTGGACTCCTTCACGATAATCTTCTGAACGGCCCGCAATACGCTGAAAATCGCGTTCTAAATGCATCTGTTCATCAAAACTATGATTACTGGATTGATGAAGGGCTTTTTTAATCAGTGACAGACCAAAAGTCGGTTGCTTGGCAAGACGTTCCGCCAGTTCTGTAACCTTGGATTTCAATTCACTATCTTCAGCCACATCCCAGATCATGCCCCATTCTTTGGCAGTTTCAGCAGGCAATTTATCACCCAGCAACGCGAGCCCCATAGCACGCGCATGACCGACTGCACGTGGCAGGAACCAAGTTCCGCCCGAATCAGGTACCAGACCTAAACGGCAAAAGGCTTGCACAAAGTTGGCAGATTTGGCGGCAATCACCAGATCACAGGCCAAGGCAATATTGGCACCTGCCCCTGCAGCTACTCCGTTCACCGCACAAATCACGGGCTTCGGCATATTCACAAGGGTTCTAATCAACGGGTTATAGTAAGTTTCAATCGAATATCCCAGATCGGGTGCCGCAGCGTTCGGATCAACGACACGATCACTCAAATCCTGTCCTGCGCAGAAACCACGGCCTTCGCCGCTGATCACGATACAGCGCACTTCCGTTTTTTTAGCCCAGAGATTCAAAACTTCTGCGACTTCTCGGTGCATGTCGACATTAAAGCTATTCAAGGCCTGTGGACGGTTAAAGGTTAAGTAACCCACCGCATTTTTTTCTTCCACGATAATATTGTTATAGTCCATCACTCACCTCTAAAAACTGGTTTTCTTTTTTCAAAAAATGCATTAATGCCTTCATTTCGATCTTTGGTGGCTGCCAACCAGACAAAGTTTTGCCGTTCGGATTTCAGGCCCTGACTTAATGTGGTTTCATGGATACTTTTGATCGATTGCTTGATCACCCGAATTGCCAAAGGCGCCTGTTTGGCAATCTTGCTTGCCAGTTGAATGGCATATTCCACGGTGAGCGCAGCCGGTACCACTTCACTACAGATGCCATGTTGCTGTGCCTGCTGAGCTGAAATCATTTCACCCGTCATGGCCCAGCGCATGGTCAGTTGCTGTCCCACCAGACGGGCTAAACGCTGTGTTCCGCCCGCACCGGGTAACATGCCTAAACCAATTTCCGGCAAGGCAAATTTGGCATTATCTCCACAAATCACCATGTCCGAATGTAGAACCAGTTCAAATCCTGCACCCAAGGCATAACCATTCACTGCTGCAATGATAGGTTTGCTAAAGCTGTCAATTTTTTGCCACAGCTTTGGACGAATATCGAGTTGTAAGGACACCGCATCCATTGCCGCCAACTCGCTCAGATCTGCACCCGCAGCAAAGCAATTACTATTGCCGGTTAGCACAACCACTTTTACTTGAGCATGGTGTTCAGCCTGTTCCAGCAAATCACATAGATGCTGTAAGGTGGCATTGTTCAAGGCATTGCGTTTTTCTGGACGGTTTAAGCTCAGCAGCATGACACCCTCAAGTGGTGTTTCAACCTGAATCAATGTTTGCATCGCTGTTTCTCTACTCATCAAAACTTAAACGCACATTCGCGCCTTTGGGTAAGGTCTGGCAGCTCAGCACATAGCCTTTTTCCACCTCATCCTGTTCAAGGCTATAATTCAGGAACATATCTACTTCACCTGACAGTACCTTGCAGCGACAGGTTGCGCAGACGCCACCTTTACAGGCATAAGGCAAATCTGCACCTGCACGTAAGGCAGCATCCAGAATACTTTCGTCTTCTTGTCCAACCGCAACAATCAACTCTCGTCCATCGAGTACGATATTGACTTTTTCTTCCTTACGATTGGCATCGGCTTCCGCTGATCGTTTACGGACATGCCCGGTATTGAAACGCTCGGTATGAATGCGCTCTTTAGCCACCCCGTAATCCGGTAACAGGCGTTCAACCGTGTCCATCATTTCATCAGGACCACAGGCAAAGACATGATCAAAGTTGGATTCTAATACCTGATGTTCAAATAACTGCTTGAGCTTGTCTTCATCAATCCGGCCATTCAGTAACTCGCTGTCATTGAATTCCCGAGAGAAAATATTGATGAGCTGAAAACGTTCTTTAAACTGGTCTTTCAGGTCCATGATCTGCTCGGAAAACATGGTCTGTTTCCACGAACGGTTGCCATATAACAAGGTGAAATTCGCCGAGTCTTGCTCGAACAGCACCTGTTTGATAATTGACAGGATCGGAGTAATGCCACTGCCCGCAGCAATACCTAAATACGCCTGACCGCCGGTTCGTGCCGCTTTCTGAAAAAACACCCCTTGCGGTGGCATCACTTCCAGCACATCACCTACTTTTAAATGTTCATTGGCCCAGTTGGAAAATTGACCCTGCTCAATCTTTTTCACCGCAATACTGATGTCTTCTTTTGGCGCATAGCTACAGATTGAATAACAACGGCGAATTTCCCCTGCTTCGGTTAAATGGCGAATAGTGAGATGCTGTCCTGGCTGAAACTGAAACTGTTGCTGTTGTTCTACGGCCAGATCAAAGGCAATGCAAATCGCCTGATCGGTCTGTGGTGTAATTGTTTTTACTTTTAATGGAATAAATTGGCTCATGGCTGATTTCCTTATCCAAGACTTTAAATACATTTAAAATAATCAAAGGGTTCAAGGCAGTCCTGACATTTGTACAAGGCTTTGCAAGCGGTGGAGCTGAACTCGGTTAACAGTCGGGTTTTTCGACTCTTGCAATGAGGACAAACCACACCATCGCTCAGATGCACGTGGGTTCCGCACTGTTGTGCCGTACCTTCTGGTGGCGCAATGCCATAGGCTTGCAGTTTCTGTTTGCCGGCGTCCGACATCCAGTCCGTGGTCCATGCTTCTGATAGATCAATGATGACTTTTGCGGGAAGCAAATCTTCTGCTGTCAGTGCTTCGACAATCTGTGCTTTTAACAGGTCAGTAGCTGGACAACCGCTATAAGTTGGTGTCAATCGAACAATAATTTCTTGTTGTTCATTCAACTCCACCCCACGGATCATGCCCAAATCCACCACTGACAGCACTGGAATCTCTGGGTCGCTGACCTTGTGTAAAACATCCCAACATTGGTCAATACAATGACGAATCATATGCATGGCGACACTCCTTGCCTTACCAGGTCATTTCAGGATAACTGCGTTGAATGGATTGCATTTCAGCCAATAGATAACCCAGATGCTCGGTATGCAAGCCCTGCTTGGCTCCACGGCGGTAGGCACCATTTGCAGGAATGCTCAATTCAAAACGCTTCAGTTCCGCTGCGACGACCTGATCCCATTGCGCTTTTTCACTGGATACATCAGGAATGATGCCTTGTTCAACCAGTACCTGTTCTTCCGCCGTGAGTTCGAACAGTTCAGCGCTAAAGCGCCACAAGTTGTCTAATGCCTGTTGTACACGTTGATGCGCCTCTGCTGTGCTGAGACTTAAACGCTCCATCCAGCTGGTGGAGAAACGAATGTGATACTTGGCTTCTTTTAAGGATTTCACCGCCAATGCAGCAACTTCTGGCGTTGCCGATTCAGCTAAAGCGGTTAATAACAGCACATGGTAATGATCCATTAACCATTGACGCACGATGGTTTGCGCAAAATCACCATTCGGTTGTTCGCATAATAGTAAGTTCAGAAACTCACGTTCATTACGGAAATAGGCCAACTGGTCTTCATCACGCTTTTCGGCTTCATATTGCCCTGCCAAGGTCAGGAAATTTCGGGATTGACCGAGCAAATCCAGACCAATATTGGCCAATGCAATATCAATCTCCAGCTCTGGCGCATGACCACACCACTCGGCTAGACGTTGTGCCAACACCAGTTGGCTGTCGCCGATATGTAATAAAAACTTAGATAAAGCGATATTGTTCATTTGCATACTCCCTTACATGTGCTCAATGCCATCAGGGATATGGTAGAACGTCGGATGACGATAGACTTTGTCCAGTGCAGGTTCAAAAAACTCGGCTTTTTCATCCGGTTGTGATGATTTGATCAGTTCTGAACGAACCACCCAGATACTGATGCCTTCATTGCGACGGGTATAGACGTCACGGGCATGTTGCAGTGCGATCTCGTCATCCGGTGCACGTAAACTGCCCACATGACGATGGCTCAAACCCTGTTTACTCCGCACAAACACTTCATAAAGCGACCAGTTGTTCTTATTTTCCATTGCGATATCCTTAAATTTTTCCATCAATGCTGTTTTAAGCGACTTTGCCAACTTGGCTGTGCTGTTTTTTGGCATAGACCACGGCCGCGTCACGCACCCACTTGCCATTTTCCCAAGCCTTGCGGCGTGCCTCGATCCGTTCATGGTTGCAAGGCCCGCGACCCGCAATCACTTCATTAAATTCTTGCCAGTCAATCTCGCCATAGTTGTAATGACCGGTTGCTTCATTCCATTTCAAGTCAGGATCAGGCACCGTTAGGCCAAGCTGTAATACTTGTGGCACGGTGTTATCGACAAACTTCTGGCGCAATTCATCATTACTGAAACGCTTGATTCCCCAGGCCATGCTTTGCGCACTGTTTGGGGAATGCTCATCACTTGGACCAAACATCATTAAAGCTGGCCACCAGAAACGGTTCACCGCATCTTGCGCCATTTGTTTTTGTTCTGGTGAACCAGCGGCCAATGCCATCATGGCTTCAAAACCCTGACGCTGATGGAAACTTTCTTCTTTACAGATTCGCACCATGGCACGCGCATACGGCCCATAAGAAGTACGACATAGGGCCACCTGATTGACAATTGCAGCACCATCCACCAACCAGCCAATCGCCGCGACATCAGCCCAGCTCACCGTTGGATAATTAAAGATCGATGAATATTTCATTTTCCCATCAATCAGTTTTTCTATCATCTCATCACGGTCTGCACCCAGGGTTTCAGCCGCACTGTAAAGATAGAGACCATGTCCTGCCTCATCCTGAACTTTCGCCAGTAATACCGCTTTACGTTTTAAGGTCGGTGCACGAGTAATCCAGTTACCTTCTGGCAGCATGCCGACAATTTCCGAATGACCGTGTTGTCCAATCTGGCGAATCAAGGTTTTACGATAGGCCTCAGGCATTGCATCCTTGGCTTCGATGGTGATGTCATTGGCAATATTGTGCTCAAATTTCTGATAATTATTTTCCATGTGTCAATTCCTTGAGGATTTCATCCATGAATCTATTTTTCGATACACACAAAACAAAGTCAATCAATATTTTTGTATCAAATTAAAATTAACCAAAAAATAGGATACAAAATATTGATTTATTTAATTTTAATTAAATTATTAAAAATTTTATTTCGACTGAAAAACAAAATAAGGTTGACTTTTAACGCATTCAATATGAAATTATGAATCATATTTTTACTATTTCTAGAATTGATGTATCACATAAAAATGGAGTTTGATCATGCTTGAACAAGCACACCAAGAAGAAACAGCCAAGGATATTGATGAACAAAGCTCAAGCCAGCCATTAACCAGACTGGCGTCTTATGTCTATGGAACCTGGCATTCCAGCCATGAAGATACGCGTACTGTTGTCCATGCGATTACAGGTGCGCCGATCTATACCGTCAGCAGTCATGGCATCGACATGCAGCAAGTGGTCAAGTATGCCAAGCAAAATGGTACTGAACTGGCCAACTGGACTTTTCATCAACGTGCCCATGCCTTAAAACAAATTGCCCAGCATTTACTTGAACAAAAAGAACAGTTCTACGGCCTGGCGCATGCCACTGGTGCAACCCGTAAAGATGCCTGGATTGATATCGAAGGCGGGATTCAAACATTATTCGCCTATTCAAGCCTAGTGCGCCGTGAACTCAATGATGAAAAAATCATTACTGAAGATAGCTGGATTCAGCTCTCTAAAAACGGCACTTTTGGTGCCAAGCATATTTTAAGCCCTAAAGCTGGTGTTGCTGTGCATATCGATGCCTTTAACTTCCCGATCTGGGGCATGCTGGAAAAAATTGCACCAACCTTATTGGCTGGCGTGCCATGTATTGTCAAACCCGCGACTGAGGGTGCCCAACTGACCCAAGCGGTTGTTGAGGCGATTGTTGCAACAGGTATCTTACCGAAAGGTTCACTACAACTGATCTGTGGTCAAATTAATGATCTGCTTGATTATTTAGGTCCGCAGGACTGTGTGACCTTTACCGGCTCGGCCTATACCGGGCAAAAGCTGCGTAATCATCCGCATTTAAACAAATATTCAATTCCATTCAGCATGGAAGCGGATTCAGTCAATAGCGCGATTCTCAGTCCAGAAGCGAATGAAGCAACCCTAGACCTGTTTGTACGCGAAGTGTTCCGTGAAATGACTACCAAAGCTGGACAAAAATGTACCTCCATTCGCCGTGCCTTTGTACCTCAGGCGTTACTTGAACAGGTCCAGCAAAAACTGAGCGCTAAACTGGCAAAAGTCGTGGTGGGTGATCCACAAAAACCGGATACGACGATGGGCGCATTGGCCAGCCCAAAACAAAAGCTGGATGTGGCCGCCAAAGTAGCTGAACTGGCAAAAGAAGCCCAAATTGTATTTGGTGGAGATAGCGCATTCAAATTTAATGCGGACCATCCAGAAAAAGGTGCCTTCTTTCCACCAACACTTTTACGATGCGAAAAACCATTAAAAGCCGTCTCAGTGCATACCACGGAAGCATTCGGCCCGGTATGTACCTTGATGCCTTATCAATCCATCGATGAACTGGCTGATCTGGTGGCACGAGGTGAAGGTAGTCTGGTGGCCTCCGTGGTGAAAAATGCGGATGAAAATATTGAACAGATCATCCAGAAAATTGCCCCTTGGCACGGTCGTGTCCATATTCTGGATGAAGAATCTGCCAAAGAAAGTACCGGACATGGTTCTCCACTGCCGCATCTCGTTCACGGTGGACCTGGTCGTGCCGGTGGTGGTGAAGAACTGGGTGGCATTCGTGCAGTCAAACACTATATGCAACGTACCGCAATTCAAGGTTCTCCCAACAGCCTGACGCAAGTCACCCATTCATGGACTGCAGGTGCAAATATCAATCAAGACCGCGTTCATCCATTTAAAAAATCATTTGATGAGTTGGTCATTGGTGAGCGTTTACTGACTGCACGCCGTACCGTGACCGAGGCAGATATTGTCAATTTTGCCTGCCTCAGCGGTGACTATTTTTATGCGCATACCGATAAAATCGCTGCAGCTGATTCGTTCTTTGGTGAGCGTGTCGCCCATGGTTATTTCATTGTCTCGGCAGCAGCGGGATTATTTGTCGATGCAGCCCAAGGCCCTGTGATTGCCAATTATGGTATGGACAACTTACGTTTTGTTGAGCCGGTTAAAATTGGTGATTCGATTCGTGTTGAACTGACCTGTAAGCAGAAAACACCTAAACCGCAAAAAGACCCATCTCAACCTGAACACGGTGTGGTGGTTTGGGATATTAAGGTAAAAAATCAACGAGATGAATTGGTGGCAACCTATGATATTTTAACTTTGGTTGCCCGCGCAGCTTAAAATTAATGCTTGATGGATACCCTTAACGATCCATCAAGCCCATTCAAAATAGGCTGTGTTTACCCTCAGTTTAATGCAGGAAAATCCATGAGCGCTTATATCATTCTGATTCGTAAAGAATTAAAAAATAAAGATGAAATGAAAACCTACACCACTTTGGCACGTCAGGCCAGTCAAGGTTTTTCAGCTGAACCGATTGTTTTTTATGGACAATCGATTGCTCTGGAAAATATTGAAAGCGACGGCGTTGCCATCATTAAATTCAGCAGTATGCAGGAAGCACAGGACTGGTATCACAGCGATGCCTATCAGCAAGCCAAAAAGCATCGTGATTTGGCAGGTGAATATATTGTGATTTTGACAGAAGGTTTAAGCTGATTTAATTATAAAACTAAAAAATTATCTAAAATTTAGAAATAGAATCATATTTTTAATTATCCTTCTTTTATTATAGACGGGAGGAGTTAGATTGTATGCATCATAATAAAAATATAGCAAAATTCATAATACAGTTATTTTAAAACTCATAATAACAACAAAGTATTAAACCCACTACCCTATGATAAACCTTTAATAAATAAATTCTATTTTGTATAAAACTATTTCCTCAACCTTCATATTTATAAAATATTTATCCATTTTCTTTATTCTTTCGATTAATTTTCACTTTTATTCTAATTGTGTATTGCTTGATTAATTAAAACTTTATATAAATAAAAAGACGATACTAAAAAACAAATAATCCAATAAAAAAGTATCAAGTTTAAAATCCCAGTCATCATAGGAAGATGCAAATGAATGATAACAACCTAGAGAATGTGCTCGGCAGGAATGAGCACGAAACCAACCACTCACCCGAGCACATGGTACAGAAAGAGCAGGAACTTCATACTCAAGAAAGCTTCGGCTATCAATGGTATGTCGTCGTGATCTGTATGGTGGCGTATATTCTTTCTTTTGTAGATCGCCAGATTCTGTCCTTGATGATCGAACCGATTAAACAAGATCTCATGTTAACTGACACGCAGTTCAGCTTATTACAAGGTCTGGCTTTCTCTTTATTTTATGCTTTTATGGGCATTCCGATTGCTGCGCTTGCAGACAAAAAATCACGAATCAAAATTATTTCTATTGGCATCGCCTTCTGGAGTCTTGCTACAGCAGCATGTGGCTTGAGTAAAAACTTTATCCAGATGTTTATTGCCCGATTAAGTGTCGGTGCGGGCGAAGCCGCTTTATCGCCAGCATTTTATTCGATTGTTACAGACCTATTCCCCAAGGAAAAACTGGGACGTGCTCTAGGTTTATATGCGATTGGGGCATTCATTGGTTCAGGTCTGGCCTTTCTGATTGGCGGTTATGTGATTAGCCTATTAAAAAATATAGATATGGTGGTTTTGCCTGTGATCGGACAATTAAAAACATGGCAACTCACCTTTTTCATTGTAGGATTACCAGGTGTTTTACTGGCTTTAGTCATGATTCTGACGGTGAAAGAACCTAAACGTAAAGGTTTAAAGCTGGATCAGAATGGACAGGTCATACAGGCGTCCTTTAAAAACTCCATTGCATTTATTAAAACTCACAAAAAAACCTTCTTTTGTCATTTTATTGGTTTTTCTTTCTATACCATGATGCTGTACTCACTGCTTGGCTGGGCGCCTGCATTCTATATGCGCCACTTTGGTTTAGATGCCAGCCAAACAGGTTATATTCTCGGGAGTATCATTTTAATTGCCAACACTGCGGGCGCATTATTTTGTGGATGGCTCATCGATTACTTTTCTAAAAAAGGATATAGCGATGCTGCCATTCGAGCAGGTATGATCGGCTGTGCCGCGCTTGTACTACCAAGTGTTATATTCACTCAAGTTGACAATATGTATCTATCCTTTGGCCTAATTTTTATCGCCATGTTCTTCTCAACTTTTCCAATTCCCGCCTCGGCAGCGGCCACCCAAATGCTCACTCCAAATCAATTACGCGCTCAGGTTTCAGCCAAATTTTTGCTTATCTCTAATCTAATTGCATTAGGTGTTGGCACAACAGCAGTCGCGTTATTAACTGATAAATATTTTGAAAATACACTGATGGTTGGAAACTCCATTTCGATTGTGAATGCGATTGCAGGAATAATTGGTGTTTTCTTGCTGTTTAAAGGATGCAAATATTATCGGGAAAGCATCCTGCTTGAAAAACTGAATTAAAACAGTCTAGTTCAAGCCTTTCTTATTTGTAGTTTAAGGAAGGCTTGAATCTAAGTGCTCAAATAAAAACGCTATCTGGAATAACATATTTCTAAATCTGAATAAAAAATTTGACTGGCGAATCCATCTAACTAAATGATTCCAGACTGGAACTTTTGCCAACTTTCAATCAGCTAAACTTAAACTTTGTCATTTTGGTCAATTTTTTAAAAAATTATTTTTTTGATATTTTTTTAAATACATAAAAAACAAAAACCTATAAAACTTTAAATAGGCATTTTACCCTTTATCTTTCTCCATTCTGCATGTCAAACAGGACATAGTCTTTTGATCAGGAGCATGTCAGCATAAATTTACAACCATCCTCCAGGATATAACCATGTCAAACATGATGAATAAGGCTCAAGGGTTTGGGCTATCTTTGATCACCAAACTCGCAGGAAGCGAAATGCTTGATCAACTCAAATTAAGAAAATTTGTAGAAAAATCATTATATCAGGGTTCAAAAACAGGCTTTAAGGTACTGAATAAAACACAAAAAGCATTTAAGCCACAACCGATCGACAAACAGCGTCTTCCCACCCAGACCAACAAGAATCTGTTTGATCTGAGTCTGACTGAAGAACAACAAATGACGGTTGACGCGATGTCACAATTTGCTGAAGAGGTCCTATACAGCTTGGCACACGATGCGGATCATCAGGCCCAGCTCCCTGAACAGTTATGGCAACATCTGGTTGATTTGGGACTTAACTATTATGCTTTGCCAGAGGCATTGGGCGGTGTGGCAGCAGAACAAAATATTGTCAGCAATATCCTGATCGCAGAAAATCTGGCTAAAGGTGATTTCAGTTTAACCGCAGGTTTGCTCAGTACTTTTAGTGTTATCAATGCAATGACACGCTGGGGCTCAACCCAAGTGCAATCGATGTACTTACCTGTGTTTGCAGAAGATACTGATGTTACGGCAACTTTCGCATTTCAGGAAGCAACACCCGCCTTTAACCCTTTTCAGTTAAAGACCAAAGCCACTGAAGCCAATGGACAATTCTATATTACTGGTGAAAAAACCTTAGTAATTTTAGGCGATACCGCGGATGTCTTTCTGGTTAGTGCAGAATTTAACGGTCAGCCTGATATTTTCGTGGTGCAATCCAATGAAAGTATTGCCATCAAAGCCAATCCAGCGATGGGCCTAAAAGCCGCTGAAACGGTGACCCTTCAATTTAATCAAACGCCAGCCTTACGCTTAGGCGATGCTGATTTTGATTACACTGCTTTTGTCGATTTGGGCAACCTGATGTGGTGTGCCATGGCGATTGGCACATGCGAAGCGATTAAAGCGTACTGTATTAAATATGCCAATGAACGTACAGCTTTTGGCGAACCTATTTCGCATCGTCAAAGTGTGGCCTTTATGATCGCAGATATGGCGATAGAAATTGATGCCATGCGCATGCTGGTGCTCAATGCTGCAAGCTTGGCAGAAGCCGGACAGCCCTTCCATCGTGAAGCCTACCTGGCACGTCTGCTCTGTGCTGAAAAATCAATGAAAATCGGAACGGATGGCGTACAAATTCTGGGGGGTCATGGCTTTACCAAAGAGCATCCTGTTGAACGTTGGTATCGTGACCTGCGTGCGACTGCAATCCTGCATTCTGGCTTACATGCTTAATTTTGGAGAACAATAATGAATTTACAAAATCCGAAAAAATTCAAAATGCTGGTGGATCAGGCACACGAAACTGCGCTGAATGTTTTACGCCCTATTTCACGTAAATATGACAAAGCTGAACACGCCTATCCCCAAGAGCTGGATATGCTGGCGGCTTTACTGGATGGTATGAATGAAAGTGGTGAAGGTGTCGGTGCAGCCAATGCCAGCAAACGTGGTACGGTAAACCCGGATACGGTGGTGAATGGCGGCAATATGTCAGCAGCGCTCGGCATTATTGAAATGTGCTATGGCGATACAGGCCTGTTACTGAGTATGCCGCGTCAAGGCTTGGGGAACTCTGCTATCGCGGCAGTCGCCAATGATGAACAACTTGAACGCTTCAAAGGAACCTGGGCAGCAATGGCGATTACCGAGCCGGGTTGTGGTTCTGACTCTGCTGCGATCCGGACCACGGCGACCAAAGATGGCAATGACTATATCCTGAATGGTGAAAAAATCTTTGTCACCTCAGGAGAACGTGCTGACTCTGTGGTGGTGTGGGCAACATTAGATAAAAAGTTAGGGCGTGCTGCCATTAAATCTTTCGTGGTACCCAAAGGTACGCCAGGAATGAAGGTCGAGCGTCTGGAACATAAACTGGGCATTAAAGCCTCTGATACTGCGGTGATCAGCTTTATTGACTGCCGTGTTCCTGCTGCCAATTTATTGGGGAATCCAGAAATTGACGTGGCTAAAGGTTTTGCAGGCGTCATGGAAACCTTTGACAATACCCGCCCACTGGTCGCTGCAATGGCAATAGGATGTGCCAAAGCCTCTTTAGAGCGTATCAAGGAAATTTTTAAAGATCAGCTTGATCCTGACTATGCAACACCCTACTTACAAACCTCAAACTTGGCTGCACAAATCTATCGTATGGAAGCCGAGTGGGAAGCTGCGCGCTTATTGATGATCAAGGCAACCTGGATGGCAGACAATAAAAAGCCAAATTCCAAGGAAGCATCGATTGCCAAAGCCAAAGCAGGCCGTGTAGGCAATGAAATTACGCTGAAATGTGTCGAGTTGGCTGCCAGTGTCGGTTATGGCGAAGATGAATTGCTGGAAAAATGGGCACGTGACTCAAAAATTCTGGATATTTTTGAAGGTACACAACAGATCCAGCAATTGATCATTGCCCGTCGTGAATTAGGTAAATCATCCAGTGAATTGAAGTAATTGCTGTTTCATCTAAATAATCAAAATAAAAAGGACATGTTGATCATGTCCTTTTTATTTTAATGAATAAGATTTCTATTACCGCATCGTCACAAACTCTTCTGCCGAGGTAGGATGGATCGCAACCGTATTATCAAAATCTTGCTTGGTGGCACCCATTTTTAAAGCCACAGCAAAACCTTGTAAAATCTCATCCATGCCAAAGCCGATCCCGTGAATACCGACAATTTTTTCATTGTCACCGACACAAACCAGTTTCATTCTGGTTGGCTGACGATGCTGGGTAATGGCACTGTACATCGCAGTGAAAGATGAATTGTACACTTTAACCGCTTGTTGACCGTATTGTTCAATCGCCTCTTTTTCAGTCATTCCTACTGTGCCGATGGGTGGATGGCTAAACACCACGGTCGGAATATTGTCATAATCTAAGTGCTCATCCGGTTTATGATTGAATAACCGTTCAGACAATCTACGCCCCGCAGCCACAGCAACCGGAGTCAGCTCCATTTTCCCCGTAATATCACCCACCGCATAAATTCCTTGCTGTGAGGTATTCTGGTATTTGTCGACTTGAATATAGCCGCGATCATCCAGCAGCACATTGGCATTCTCCAGATTCAAACTGGTCGTATTCGGTTCCCGTCCAGTTGCCCAGATCAAGCAATCCACCGTATGGCTTTCACCATTTTCTAAATATAAGGTAACGGAATCATCGGCATTTTTTGTGATTTTCGTTGGCACAGCTTGGGTATGAACCGCAATGCCATCTGTTTGCATAACTTCGATCAGGGTTTCACTCACAAATGCATCAAAACGTCTTACGGGTAAATCCTTACGAATAAACAATCCGACGTGTGAGCCCAAAGCATTGAGTACACCTGCCAGCTCAACCGCAATATAGCCCGAACCGATCACCGCAGTGGTCTTTGGTAAAGCGGTCAGTTCGAAGAATCCATTGGAATCAATACCATATTCAACCCCTTCAATATTGGGTAATGATGGCTGAGTGCCTGTTGCAATCAGGATATGATCGGCAGTAAATCGCTCACCGTTGACTTCAATGGTATTTTTATCAACAAATTGGGCCGTGCCATGAATAAGATCAACCTTATTCTTGCTTAGGCTATTTTGATAGGATTGATGAATACGATCGATATACGCTTGTCTATTTTTAATTAAGGTGTGCCAGTCGAAAGATTCAACCTTACTGTTAAAACCGTAATCTGGACCATATTTATGAATGGCCTCAGCTACATGCGCCGCATACCACATCACTTTTTTAGGTACACAGCCTACATTGACACAGGTTCCCCCAAGCTCGGCTTTTTCAATTAAGGCACATTTTTTTCCGTACATGGCCGCACGATTTACCGAGGCAATTCCGCCACTTCCAGCACCAATCGCAATATAATCATAATGTTTTGTCATCTTTGCCTCATACATCGCTGATAAGATTATTTTTAAGTTATACATAGATATACAGCAAGAATATGCAAAATCCGTACTTGTTTAAAGTTTTAATACAAGAAAATAAAAAGGCACTGATGATGACTCACCAGTGCCCTGCTTTGAACATGCTTTTATAAATTATTCAGTCGTTTCAGTCGCAACCGAAGTTTGTTGTAGAGATTGATCCACTACACCAAATTTTTTAAACAGTTTGGCACGACGCTTTGGATAAATATTCGCTTTATTCAAATCACCTTTATAATGATCAAATACGCGCTTATCCATCATTTTTGACCATAGTGGTGGAATCAAAGCAGGCAATAGCATACTCGCATAACCACTTGGCAACTCTGGGGCCTCATCAAAATGACGTAACGCTTGGAATGGACGGGTTGGATAAGCATGATGATCTGAATGACGCTGCAATTGATACAGGAACAGGTTGGTCACAATATTATTATTGTTCCAGCTATGCTCAGGCATGGTACGTTCATATTTACCATTCTTGTCTTTTTGGCGTTTTAGACCGTAGTGTTCAATATAGTTAATAATCTCGAACAAGCTAATCCCATAGAAAGACTGGGCTGCCAGATAAGGAATTACCCCCTTACCAAACAAACCAATCATTGAACCATGAAATGCAGCACTCATGCCCCAGCCTTGGAGCAATTCATTTTCAGTTGACCAGAATTCTTTGCCCTTACGTTTTAAACGTGTGGTTTCAATCTCGATTGCCGATTTGAAAGATCCGATTACGGTACGCGGCCAAAACTCATAGAAGGTTTCACCCATTTGTGAAGATGCTGGATCCTCAGGCGTAGCAGCACGCTTATGGTGACCATAAGGATGTTCAATACGGAAATGGTTGTAACCCGTTGGCACCAATGCAAGATGTGACAAGATATGATCAATACGATCATGTTTATGACTCAGCTCATGTGCGGTATTAATTGCAATCCCGTTGACGGCTCCCATTGAGATGCCCAATAAGATTTTGTCTAAGAAGGAAGTTTCTTTACGGCTGGTTAAATAACAGGCATAGACATTGGCGGCATATTGTAAGGGAATAAAGCTTTTCACCAAACGAGAATAATACGGGTCTTTTTCCAGCAGTTTAATATCTTCATCTGTTGGATTATTTGCATCTTTTCCAATAATCGTATCAATCGTTGGAATCACAATGTGTAAAACAATTGGACCACCTAAAGCAAAGATTTTTTTCAATGGACGTGGTGCAAATTGATAACCTGCTAAAATACCAATCCCAATGGCAGGTAGAGCCGGGCTAATCGCCCATAAATAACGTTTACGATCCAACTGAGTTTTTGACTTTGGAATGCTTACTGGCGTAAGTTCTTGCTCAACATTTACTGGCGCATTCATCATCTTATCCATGTCTTTGTATATATAAGTATATTTTGATGAATTATGGAATTCATGACAGTTGCAAGCGTCCAAAAAAGCTATGTCAAAGTCTTTGGCATCATCCCCCCTGTTTTTGTCCTATAAACACATATTGAGTTATTGGCACAGCTCACTATAATTTAAATGAATACATCGTTAAAAACTCATATGGACGCTTTAAGTAAAATATTCGCGGATATTCATTTAAACCACACTGAATATATCTACTTGAAAACTCAAGGAGAATGGAGTTTCATTTGCCAAGATCAAACGGCTTTGCTTGTTCATATTGTTCTGGTAGGTTCTGTTTTTATTCAAATTGATGCACAAAATAGTTTAACTGCCCATGCAGGCGAAATTGTGGTTATTCCATCCGGAAAAGCCCATACCGGTGCAGACAATGCGATTACCAAACTGGTTGATGCGGTAGATATTTCAAAATTGTTTGATGGGCATCAAGAAGAAGCGATTGAATTCGGTACTCATTCATCTGAGAAAAATCTCATTCTGACAGTACGCTGCCAGATTGATACCATCATGGCACGTCCTTTTATTCAGGCTTTACCTCCAATCATCCATCTGCAACATGGAGATACCAATGCACCGGAATGGCTACAAATTGGCTTACATTTCCTGGCTTTAGAAACACAGAATATTCAGGCCGGTCGCGATATTATTATCGATCACCTAGTCAATATACTGCTCATTAAATGTATCCGCGATCATATCCAGCAAATCTCAAGCCAGCATGGCTGGCTTAGTGCATTAAATCACCCAGAACTCAGTAATAGTCTGGCGGCAATCCACAACCATCCTGAGGATGCCTGGACAGTGGAATCACTGGCAGAACAATGCTGTATGTCACGTTCCAAGTTTGCCAGCTTATTCCATGAGGTAATTGGTGAATCACCTCTGGCCTATTTGCAGCAACATCGTATGCGTCTAGCCAGCCAATACCTACGTAAAAGTAACTACTCAATTCAGCAGATTGCCAATAAAGTCGGTTACTCCTCAGAAACTGCGTTTAGTCAGGCCTTTAAACGTACTTTCGAACATTCGCCAAAACAGTATCGGCAGTTATTTGTTGAGGAAGAAAATCAGGCATAAAAAAAGACACTCATGTGTCTTTTTTCCTTCTCATCATTGATTAACGCACGATACCGCGTGTGGATTGTTCCAATGAATCAATGAACAGCTGGGCTTCAGGTGTTTTGAGCAGAATTTCATTACGAATCTGTTCAATCGCCTGTTCAGTGGTTAAGCCCGATTTATAAATCAGTTTATAAGCTTCTCGTAAACCCTGAATCGTATCACGAGACCATCCTTTACGACGCATTCCTTCGATATTCATACCGTAAGCACGCGCTGGATTACCAGAAGCCATGATATAAGCCGGTACATCTTTAAGAATGAGCGCTGCGCCGCCGATCATGCTATATGAATCGATTTTGCAGAATTGGTGAATGCCCGCATTACCGCCGACAATCACATGATCACCAACATGGACATGTCCGGCAACACCAACATTATTGGCAAAAATATTATGGTTACCAATCACACAGTCATGCGCGATATGCGTGTTTACCATTAACAGGTTATGGCTACCAATTTTGGTCAGGCCATGATCCTGAGCCGTACCGCGATGCAAGGTACAATGTTCGCGAATCGAGTTATGGTCACCGATTTCTAACCAGGTTTCTTCGCCCTGATATTTTAAATCCTGACAAATTTCCCCAATACTCGAGAACTGGAAAATATCGTTATTTTTACCAATTCTCGTAAAACCGCCAATAACAACGTGTGAATGTAATTTTGTACCAGAGTCAATACTTACATTTGGACCCACAACGCAATACGGACCAATTTGTACATCAGATGCGATTTCTGCAGACGGGTCAATAATTGCTGTGGGATGTATTAAATTTTGACTACTCATGTCTGCTCTATTTTCTGGTGTGAAATAATAATCTCTGCCGTTGCAGCAACAATGCCATCAACGCTAGCAGTACAATTGTACTTGTAAATGCCACGTTTTTGCATCACAAGTTCAGATTTTAAGACAAGCTGGTCACCTGCAACAACCTGTTTTTTAAATCTGATTTTTTCTGCACCTGCGAATAAAAACAGTGAACCTGCTTTCGGCTTTTGATTAGTTAAGACAAAACCCAAGATTCCAGAAACCTGTGCTAATGCTTCAATCATTAGAACACCAGGCATAATTGGATAAGTCGGGAAATGCCCTTGGAAAAACTCTTCATTAATCGAGACGTTCTTATAACCGACAATACTGTTCTCAGTTATTTCCGTAACGCGATCAACTAATAAAAATGGATAACGATGGGGTAAATATTCACGAATGGTAAGAATATCCATGGGTAATTCAGGCATCGTAAATGCTGGAGATGTAGACTCAGTCATAATAAATTATTTACGTAACTTAAAGGTTGATTCAAGGGACTCTAATTGAGCTTGCATATGATCAAGCCTTTTAGTGATTTGGGTCAATGGCACATCTGCTAATTGTCTGAGACGCACAATCGTCTTTTTCCAGTGACTATTTTCAAAAAGTCCCATGCCAGAAGAATACGTTCCAGGCTCAGAAATATTTCTTGTGACCATTGACATTGCAGTAAGTGTCACATTATCTGCAATTGTAAGGTGTCCAACCACCCCTGAGGCGCCGCCCATGATACAGTTTTTGCCAATCCGTGCACTGCCTGCGATTCCACAGTTCGCTGCGATGGCGGTATTTTCACCAATATGCACATTGTGAGCAACTTGCACAAGGTTATCAATAATGACACCATCTTCGAGGACTGTATCATCCAGTGCACCACGATCAATACTGCAATTTGAACCGATTCGTACATCATTTCCGATCCGAACCGAACCCAGTTGTGCAATACGATGCCACTTACCTTGATACGGTGCAAAGCCAAAACCTTCTGTACCAATCACCGTATTGGCATGAATACGCACGCGATCTTTCAGTTTTGCAGCACCGGTAATGGTGACATGTGCATCAATAAAACAGTCTTGCCCAATCTCGACTTCATCATCAATAAAAGCATGTGCCTGAATAATCGTATTGTTACCCACCACACAGTTCTCACCAATTACAACATAGTGGCCAATATATACATCATCGGCAATCATTGCAGAGGGATGAATTTTGGCAGTACTTTCAATACCACGTAGAGCAATCTTTTTTTCAAATATATGCGTTAAAGTCGCAAATGCGAGATAAGGATTATCGACAACAATAAAGTTTTGTTTATCGATCAGTTGTGATTTCAGCGAGGCTGTGACGATATAGGCACCCGCTTGACTGGCTTCTGCCTGTACGAGATATTTTTCGCCATTCACGAAACAGATCTGATTTTCTTGCGCATGTTCTAAACTTGCCAAGCCCGAGATCTGAAAATCTTGTGCACCGAAATACTCACCTTTGACAAGGTGAGCAATTTCTTCTAAACGATAACTACGTCTATTCATTGATTATTTAATTGAATTAACCTTTTGAATCATTTTATCAGTTAAATCATACTGAGCGTCAGAGGCAATCGTAGAATTTTTATTCAAAATAAAGTCTAAGTTGTTCTCTTTACGCAATTGTTCAGCAGCTTGCTTCACACGTGTTTCAAAAGTTGTGTTCATCGCCTGCAAACTCGACTGAACTTTGGTTTGCAAACCTTGCTGAGTTGAATTGAATTCACTTAATTTTGACTGATATTGAGCAGTTAACTTCTGAATATCAGCCTGATTCATTTTTTGGCCTTCAGTCTGTGCTTTTTGTTGTAAAGACTCCAGCTCTTTACCCAATTGCTCAAGACGAGTTGAGGTCGGTTTGACCGACTGGCTCAAACTTGCATTTTGTTGCTTAAGATAAGTACTACTTTCTACAACCTTAGCCAAATCAACTACAGCCAATCCTGCAGCATTTACTGTTGCAGAAACCGTTAATCCCAAACCTAAGATCAGCTTTGTTAATGTTTTCATTATTGCATCCTTTATATATTTTACAGCGTAAGCGAGGCCGTACTTAGAAAGTACGACCGATTTCAAATTGGATCGATTTAGTGTCGTCGCCTTTCTTATCATTCAGCGGATATGCATAGCTAAGCGACAATGGTCCAATCATGGTAATCCAGGTAAAACCGACACCGACGCTATAACGCATATTGCCGAAATCAAAATTATAGTTATCTTTACAATATTGTTTGATATCTACATCTTGACCATCAATACGGACCTTACCTTTTGGCACATCACATTGTGTATCGAAGACCTGTGCACCTTCGGCAAATAACACTGGACGAACCTGACGTGCCCAATCGCCTTTAAATGGTAAAGGCAACGCCAATTCCGTACCGAACTGAACCAGTGCATTACCACCGACTTCTTCAGGATCTGGATCATTCTGTCCAGTTTCCTGGAAAATAACGCTTGGATATTTCGGACCTAGGGTACTGTTGTCATAACCACGGACCGAACCATAACCACCCGCATAGAAGTTTTTATAGAACGGTAGGTCATTACCATAGCCGAGCTTACCATAACCACGCAGTACGAAGCCTGCACCAAGTGATTTAAAGGCTTGCGCATCATAAGTCATCTTTTGATAGTCAACATCACTACCCGGTAGACCAATTTCTAGACCCACACGATGTGACATACCCGACGTTGGGAAAATTGGACGGTTTAAGGTATTATAAGACCAACCTAAGTTTAGGTTATAAGTAAGATATTTACCTTCAAACTGATCTCCAAATGAGTAAACCTGATCTTCAGGGCATGGTTCATAACCCGTAACATCACCAGTTTCTGGATCTGTAATTGGAACTAAATCTACTTTACAGCGATCTGCTGAACGGTGTGTCTCTTTACCACCATTAGCCAACAAATAATCACGAATATAAGTCGAAACGCTTGGACCTGTCCGAACTTTAGTCTGATCAACCCCTAGAGATGCACTTAAACTTTGGTTTTCATCAATCGGGTAACCGAAACTTAAACTACCACCAATACTATCCGTTACATAGTTATTAACGTTATAGTCTTCATTTAACTTGGTTTTACGATAATAGACGTTATAACCACGACTCACCCCATCAATGGTGAAGTAAGGATCTGTCACACTTAAGTTATAGTAATCTTGAGTTTCTGAACGAGACAGATCAATCGCGACACGATTACCTGTACCCATAAAGTTGGTTTGACTCAAACCTGCCTGGAATGTTACACCACCATTTTGTGAGTAACCAACTGCCAACGTTGTTGTACCAGAATGTTGCTCTTCAACATTGACGTTTAAATCGACTTCGTCAGGAGAGTTTGGTACACGAACAGGTTTGACATCAACCGTTTTAAAGAAGCCGGTACGTTCTAAACGAACTTTAGAAAGATCAATTTTCTCATTGCTCGCCAACGCACCTTCCATTTGACGCATTTCACGACGCAACACTTCATCTGCAGTTTTGCTGTTACCTGTGAAGTTGATACGACGTACCGTCACTTGCTGACCTGGGTTGATATAATAATTCAGGTTAACAATACCTGTTTCATTATTGATTTCAGGTACAACATTGACTTCTGCATAGTAATAACCCGCATTACCATATTTACGCAGCAGAAGCTGTTTAACCGCATTTACTTTTTCTTGTGAATAGGTTTCACCATCTTTATACAGTTTAAGTGCCGTGAGCTCTTCTGGTTTATAAAGTGCATCACCCAAGAATTTGGTTTCACCAAACTTGAACTGACTACCTTCATCAACGGATACTTCGATAAAGATATGTTTTTTATCTTCGCTGATGTTGAGTTGTGAATTGATAATATTAAAGTTGATATAACCTTTATTTAGGTATAAAGCACGTAAAGCTTCCAGACTGGCAGCCATTTTCTCACGTGCATAACGGTCATTACGGGTCACGACAGAAGCCCAGCCGCTTTCTTTCACTGCAAAAGCCTGCTTGATATCACTGTCGCTAAATACGGTATTACCGATGATGTTAATATCAAAAACTTTTGCCGCAGTACCTTCGTTAAAGTTTAACTTCAACTCGACACGGTTATTTGGACGTGCAACTGTTTCAACGGTGACGTCAGCATCATAACGACCTTGCTGGGTGTATTGCTGCTCCAGCTCAGTTTCAATAATCTGTAAGGCAGATTTTTTGAAGACTTCACCTTCCGCGATTCCCATTTTCTTCAAGCCTTGTTCCAAGGCTTCTTTAGGAATCAGTTTATTGCCTTTGAACTCCAGCTTTGAAATTACTGGACGTTCAACAACTTTAAAGACTAAAACATTATTTTCTTTATAAGTTTTAATGTCATCAAATAAACCAGAAGCATACAAAGTGCGAATTGCCTCAGCAATCATCGGATCACTTACTCTATCGCCACTATTTATTGGTAACATAGAATAGATACTTGCAGGTGTTAAACGCACTAAGCCATCAATTCGTATATCTTGCGCAAGAAACTCATCTGCAGCGTATGCTTGTTGTACCACTGCCATCGCACTAACCAGTGCCAAAGGCATTAATAAATGTGTGTGACGCATGCCCATATATTTTCCAGTAAGTTAAATTCCATTTGCGTTGTTATAAACGCATGAAGTCGTTAAATAAAGCCAAAAGCATCATGCTACCGAGCAGTACCATACCAACTTTTAGACCAAACATCTGTATTTGTTCAGAAACAGGTTTACCACGAATTGCTTCGATAAAGTAATACACGAGGTGACCACCATCCAGCATCGGAATCGGCAACAAATTCAGGATTCCCAGACTGACACTCATCAACGCCATAAACGAGATAAAGGTCTGCCATCCCATTTCCGCACTTTGACCAGCCATTTTTGCGATCGTAACCGGGCCAGATAGATTATCCAATCCAATTAAGCCACGTAGCATCTTGATAATTGAATTAAAAATCATGCCTGAGAGCTGAGTGGTCTTATCGACGGCAACACCTAAAGCTTCAATCGGTGAGTATTGAATGGTTTGTTTATATTCAGCTGGAATCGTGATCTTGCCTGCATCACTCTTCACACCCAGTACACCCGTGGTATTGCCCATATTATCGCGTTGCCCTTGAGGCATCACTTGTAGATGGACCAATTGACCTTGACGCATCACCTCAATATTTAAAAGCTTCTCTGGTGATTTTTGCACCACATTCACCACATCAAACCAGTCTTTCATTGCAACATTATCGATTGCAACGATCTGATCACCCACTTTCATGCCTTGACGTACTGCTGCACCATCTGCACTCAGTTCTTTGACTTTAGCCGGGATAACCGGACGGTAAGGCAACAAACCTAGCACATCCAAAGGAGACTGACTTTGATCTTTCAGGAAATCTTTAATCGGTAGACTCACCTGCTTTTCAGAGCCCGCACGATCAACGATGATCGAAACTCGCCCGGTTTCACCGACACGATTTACCAGCGCATAATTCAGTTTTTCCCATGTTGGCGTTGTTTGTCCATCAACATTGACAATCTTGTCACCCACCTTCAAATCAACTTGAGCAGCCGGTGTATTTGGCATAATTTTACCAATACGGGTGTTCAGCTGCTCTTGTGCCGGCAAAAATAAAATCCAATACAGGAACACTGCAAAAAACAGATTAATTAATGGGCCCGCAGCAACAATGGCGATGCGTTTCCACGGAGACTGCCGGTTAAAGGCATAAGGTAAATCTTGCTCAGCAACATTACCTTCACGCTCATCCAGCATCTTGACATAGCCACCAAGTGGCAAAGCAGAAAGCTGGTATTGAATCCCTGATTTTTTAGACTGCCATTTTAATAAAGTTGGACCAAAACCAATTGAATAGACCAGAACCTTGACACCAAGTTTACGTGCCACCCAATAATGACCAAATTCGTGAATTGCAATTAAAGGACCAAGCAATAAAATCGCTGCAACAATCATAAATAGTGCATTCATACGATTTAGCCTCCCTTACTCACAATATACTTTTCTGCAATCTGTCTAGCGATCATATCAGTCTGTAAAATGATGTCTATGTTTTCTGCTTTAGCATTTTGTACAGCTTGCAAAGTATGATCCACCACTTGAGGAATCTCAGTGAATCGGATCTGTTGTTGCAAGAATGCAGCAACTGCAATTTCATTGGCCGCATTTAATACCGTCGGTGCCAAACCACCGGCCCGCATAGCCTGACGCGCCAGGTCCAATGCCGGAAACTTGACAATATCCGGTTGCTGAAAATTCAGTTGAGCCGTCTCAAATAAATCGAGTGCAGGCACATCTGTTGCCAACCGTTTTGGCCATGCCAATGCATGTGCAATCGGCGTACACATATCTGGGTTACCCATTTGTGCCAAAGTTGATCCATCCACATATTGCACCATGGAATGAATGATACTTTGTGGGTGAACAACAACTGTAACAAAATGTTCTGATATTGAAAACAAATGGCAAGCTTCGATCAATTCCAGACCTTTATTCATTAAGGTCGCCGAATCAACCGAGATTTTTTGTCCCATTGACCAGTTTGGGTGCTTGCATGCCTGTTGTGGTGTAACCTCATGCAATTGTGCCAAAGAATGATTGAGAAAAGGTCCGCCTGATGCCGTCAATAAAATACGGGACACGCCTAATTGTGGCTGCCCCGTCCGTTCTGCATTGAGATAGTCATGCGGTAGAGACTGGAAAATCGCATTATGTTCAGAATCCACCGGCAACAATAGCGCATTATGCTCACGTGCTGCCTGCATCATGATGTCACCCGACATCACCAATGATTCTTTATTGGCCAATAAGACACGTTTACCCGCTTTTACTGCTGCCAACGTCGGTAACAAACCGGCCGCACCTACAATAGCAGCCATGACGATATCAACATCAGCATGTTCGGCAATTGCGATTAGGCCAGCCTCATCTGTGAGGATTTCAATATGGTTTAATTTTTCTTGTTTGAGACGTTGTTGCAACTCCAGTGCTTTTTCATTGGGCACAACAACAATTTTTGGATGATATTTTTTACAAATTTCTAAAAGTTCATCTAAACGACTATATGCAGAGACTGCAAATACGGTGTATTGGTCTGGGTGCTGTTCCAACACCTTTAACGTACTTTGACCAATTGAACCAGTAACACCCAATATACAAACAGCTTGAGTCATTTAAAGATCTACACCAATAAGTTTTAATATATACATACCTGTTGCAAAGATCGGTGCAGCAGCAAGTAAAGAATCAATACGATCAAGCACACCACCATGTCCTGGAAGTACGCGACCAGAATCTTTAATTCCAGCGCGGCGCTTAATCATGGACTCAAACAAATCGCCCAGCACAGATGCGAACACGGTAATGATCGAAAGAATTAAGAATAAGATTAGCTGTATTGCGGTTAAGTTTAAATAGAAATATTGCACAACCAGCATAATAATCACGGTTGTTGCCACACCACCATAAAAGCCTTCAACCGATTTATTCGGGCTCACAGAAGGAGCAAGTTTTTTCTTGCCAAACTTACGTCCAACAAAGTAAGCACCACTGTCCGCACCCCATACCAGCAGGAATAGATACATGAGCCACCAAGGCGAACTATGCCAGACTGCATAGAGTGAAGTGACGGCAGCAGAAATCAGGATAAATCCAATCAGATGTAGAGACGGGTTGTACCAGTTATCCGATTCAGGATAGTTCTTGACCCAATAGATGCTTCCCAGCCATGTGAGAATCGATGCTGCCCAAAGTAAAAGCGCAACATCATCAAAAAATAATGCCAGTGTTGATACTGCTGCAACACAGCCCCCATATACCCAAGCCTTCGGCTTTGAAACAGCGGTTACACTACGTGGCATAAGCTTAAACCATTCGTAGCCTGCAACCCCTGCAGCTAAAATCATAAGCATAAACATTGGATAATGTGATTGCGTTGCAAACATGCAACTTAAAACAACAGCAACTAACACCAATGCGGTAATAATCCGCTCTAACATTATTAATTCTCTATTTTCGCTTGTTGAATCTGTTCTGATGTCTTGCCAAAGCGTCGTTCACGTCCTGAAAAAACACGAAAGGCATGATCTAGCTCTTCTATGCTAAATTCTGGCCATAAAGTATCGGTAAAATACAGTTCTGCATAAGCAGCTTGCCAGAGTAAGAAGTTAGACAAACGATAATCCCCACCGGTACGGATCAATAAATCCACCGCTGGAAGATCATTTAGACTGACATATTTATCAAATAAATCAACATTTATCTGATCTGCTTGAAGCTTTCCTGCAAGCGCATCCTGAGCAATCATTTTCGCAGCTTGCGCCATATCCCACATTCCACCATAACTAATCGCAATGGTCAGGGTCATGGAGCCATAGGCTGCAGTTTTTTGCTCAGCATATTGCATCAGATCACGTAGTTGGCTGGATAACCGAGAACGGTCACCAATAAAGCGCAGTGCAATATTGAACTTTTCCATACGCGGCAGTTGCTCATGAATTGTTTCTTCCAACAATTTCATTAACAAATCTACTTCGTATTGAGGACGGTTCCAGTTTTCACTTGAAAATGCAAAAACGGTTAAAGCGCGAATGCCAACTTTCTTGCAATGCTCGACAATCGGATCCAAGACATTCTTGCCTTCACGATGCCCATCGCCTTTTTGCATTTGATTTTTTTTGGCAAAACGATTGTTGCCATCCATGATGATGGCAACATGTTGAGGAAGAAGCTGTTCTTCTTGCGAGGTCATAAAATCAGACCTTCATCAATTCTGCTTCTTTTGCTGCAAGACGTTTATCAACTTCTGCAACATATTTATCAGTAATTTTCTGGATATCATCCGATGCACGGCGATCATCATCTTCAGAAATTTCTTTTTCTTTCAACAATGCTTTGAGATCACCTAATACATCGCGACGAATATTACGAATCGCAACTTTGGCATTTTCAGCTTCGGCGCGCGCAACTTTCTGCATATCACGGCGAGTTTCTTCTGTTAACGCAGCCATTGGTACACGGATTGCATCAGCAGTAATAGGATTCAAGCCCAAACCTGCTTCACGAATCGCTTTATCTATCGCAGCAACCATTGAACGTTCAAATGGTTGAACCAACAGTGTACGTGAATCTTCAAGCCCGATATTTGCCACTTGATTCAATGGAACATCAGAGCCGTAGTAAGAAACCATCACACCATTTAAAATAGATGGGTGCGCACGACCTGTACGAACTTTGGCAAAGCCTAACTCTAGAGAGTCAAGCGACTTCTGCATGCGCTGTTCGCTATCTTGTTTGAGATCGTTAATCATATGATCTTCCTTACTTATTCATTAGGTATTACAAAATATTTAAACAATAGTATAAAGAGCTTTCTGGCTCACGTACATTAATTCGTTACGTGAGTACCCTCTTTTTCGCCCATGACGACAGAAAGTAATGCGCCAGATTTGTTCATATCAAAAACTTGTAATGGCACATTGTGGTCACGGCACAAACAAATTGCCGTAAGATCCATTACACCAAGTTTTTCATCAAGCACCTGGTCGAAAGTTAAATTGTCATATTTAACTGCATCATCGTATTTGCTTGGATCTTTATTATAAACGCCATCAACTTTAGTCGCTTTCAAGATCAGGTTCGCTTCAATCTCGATACCACGCAAACATGCTGCAGTATCTGTGGTAAAGAATGGATTGCCTGTACCCGCAACAAACACACACACTTCACCCTGGCTTAAATGACGAATTGCGTCACGGCTTGAGTATGGCTCAACCACTGTACCAATGGATAACGCCGACATTAAACGAGTTTTGATATTGCGACGCACCAATGCGTCACGCATTGCCAAACCGTTCATCACAGTTGCCAACATACCCATCTGGTCACCAGTTACACGTCCAACCAGACCGTCTTTTTGAAGCTGGCTACCACGGTATAAGTTACCACCGCCGACAACGATACCGACCTGCACGCCCAAACCAACCAGGTGCGCAATTGAAAGTGACATCTGATCTAATACTTGGGCATCAATACCCATATCTTTATTACCTGCTAAAGCTTCACCAGAAAGCTTGAGCAAGATTCGTGCATAACGTGGATTTTTAGAAGCTGACATACTTTTACTCCAAACCGACCAATCTCAAAATTTTCTTAAATTTAATTCAACATCAAGCAGATTTAATCTGGATTAACTTTGCAAATAAATCGTATTCATCTGCATCGGTAATTTCGACTTCAAGCAGATCACCTGCTTTAATCACACTCTTATCAATATCTTCAACAAAAACGTTGCCATCAATTTCCGGGGCATCTGCATAAGAACGGGCAACTGCAACTGGAAACTCATCTTCCAGACTATCCACCAGTACTGTCATTTTCTGACCAATACGTTTTTGCAGCTTTGCTGCTGAAATGGCCTGTTGCACTTCCATGAAGCGTTCATAACGCTCTTGCTTGATCTCTTCTGGTACATGATCAGGAAGATCGTTTGCGGTTGCACCTTCAACTGGCGAATAGGTAAAGCAGCCGACACGATCTAACTGCGCTTCTTTTAACCATTCCAGCAAGATTTGGAAATCTTCTTCAGTTTCCCCCGGGAAACCCACCACGAATGTAGAACGAATCACCAATTCAGGGCATTTTTCACGCCACAATTTAAGGCGCTCTAAGGTATTTTCACTATGCGCTGGTCGCTTCATCAATTTTAAGATGCGCGAACTGGCATGCTGAAAAGGAATATCTAAATATGGCAGGATTTTGCCCTGCGCCATCAAATCAATCGCAGCATCAACGTGTGGATACGGATAAACGTAATGTAAACGCACCCAGATGCCTAACTGACCTAGGGCTTCACACATGTCATAGAATTTGGTTTTAACAGGCTGACCATTCCAGAAATCCAGCTTATATTTGGTATCTACACCATAAGCAGAGGTATCCTGAGAAATGACCAGAATTTCTTTTACACCAGCACGTTTTAATGCAGCAGCTTCATCCAGCACTTTTCCGACTGGACGAGACACAAGGTCGCCACGCATACTTGGGATAATGCAGAATGTACAACGATGATTACAGCCTTCCGAGATTTTTAAATAAGCATAATGCTTCGGTGTTAAACGAACACCTTGCTCAGGGACTAAGTCAATAAATGGGTTGTGTTTTGGGGGTGCTGGTACATATTCATGTACCGCTTCCATTACATCTTGATAGGCTGCTGCACCTGTAACTTTAAGAACATTTGGGTGCATCTGGCGAATTTTATCTTCGTCTTTACCTAAACAGCCTGTAACGATGACTCGACCATTTTCGCTCATGGCTTCGCCAATCGCGTCTAAAGACTCTTGTACTGCAGATTCAATAAAACCACAGGTATTTACAACTACCAGATCCGCACCATCATAATCTGATGCAACTTGATAACCTTCAGTCTTTAACTGAGTTAAAATTCGTTCAGAATCTACCAATGCCTTAGGACAACCTAAAGATACAAAACCGACTTTGGGGGTCTTCATGAATCTGCGCTCCACTTGAATCGGCGTATTGTATGACTTTTCTTGGCTTACGCATAGCTGCAAAGCCATCTCTTTGTGTAATGCACCAAAATACGACCAAAATTTTAAATAAAATCCACAAGCGCACTATTTTGGAACATAATAATTTATTGAAATCACTGCATGTATGTGAAAAATACTGCATAAATCCCTTTTTCTAGAATTAAGTTGTTGAAATTTCATTAATACAAAGTTGGCTTGTATTTTGCATAAAGTACATTTTAGAAGTTAATGGCTATTCATTAAAATTTATATTTATTGCGCCATTTTAAAACAGGATGATTCACAAATGGATCAACAGAACATTATCGACTATCGGCTCTTAGTAGATAATTTGAGCACTGCCATTTTACTGGTCGATAGTCAGCTGAATATTTTTTATTTAAATTCTGCTTGTGAAGCATTATTTGATATCAGTCTGCTGCGCGCATCAGGCCAGCCTGTTCTTAACTTGTTACATGCACACGACGATACCTTCAACACACATGAAGCGTTATTAAACACTTTAGAAAGCGGCCAACACTATACCCGACGTGAGGCTGTCATCAATGTAAACTTTAAAGCGATTCATGTGGATTATACCGCTTCTCAACTGAATGCAGGCAAAAGCTATCACCCGCTTTTATTGATTGAACTGAATCCGATTGACCGCATGTTAAAGATTTCCAAAGAAGAAAATCTGGTACAACAACATCAGGTAGCACGTCAACTGGTCCGTGGCGTGGCGCACGAGATCAAAAATCCATTAGCGGGCATCCGCGGTGCAACCCAGTTACTGGCACGCAGCTTAAATGATGACCGTTACGGCGAATTTACTGACATTATTATTAGTGAAGTCGATCGTTTGACCAATCTGGCAGACACCATGCTCGGTTCACGTCAATTACCGAGCTATGAACATGTCAATGTACATGAACCTCTGGAACGTGTTCGCTCGCTGATTGCCAACCAGACCAAAAAGAAAATCAAGATTACCCGCGATTATGACCTGTCTTTACCCGATGTAATGGCTGATCGTGATCAGCTGATTCAGGTCATGCTGAATATTAGCGTCAATGCCGTACAGGCCATGACCGAAAATAAAGACTTTTTTACTGACTCAGAACCAGAACTGCTGCTGAGAACCCGCATCCAGCGTCTAGTCACGATTAACGGCGTCCTCAATCGCTCAACCGTACGTATTGATATTGAAGACAATGGCCCTGGAGTACCCGAAAGTATTCTGGAATCGGTTTTCTATCCATTAGTCACAGGGCGTGCTAAAGGGACAGGACTGGGACTCAGTATTGCTCAAAATATTATGCATCAACACAACGGAATGATTGAGTGTCAGTCAGTTCCAGGAAAAACCGTATTTAGCCTATATCTACCTTGGGAGTTAAACCATGTCACGAAATAAAATTTGGGTAATAGATGACGATCGTGCCATGCGTTGGGTACTGGAGAAAACCTTTAAAGAGGAAGGTTTCGATGTCACCAACTTTGAAGAAGCCCAAACTGCACTTGAACGCTTACATGACGATGCGCCAGATGTCATTTTGACCGACATTCGCATGCCAGGGATTGATGGTCTAACCTTCTTATCGAAGGTTAAAAATACCCATCCTGACTTACCCGTCATTATCATGACTGCACACTCAGATCTAGAGTCTGCTGTCTCAAGTTACCAAACTGGTGCATTTGAATACTTACCTAAGCCTTTTGATATTGATGAAGCCTTAGCGCTGGTTAATCGTGCCATTTTGCACATTAATAAATTACAGCAACAAGAAGCCACCAAAGCCGCTTCACCATTGCAGTCGACCGAAATCATCGGTGAATCGCCTGCCATGCAGGAAGTGTTCCGTGCCATCGGTCGTTTGTCGCAATCACATATTACTGTCCTGATTAATGGTGAATCCGGTACGGGTAAAGAATTGGTGGCGCATGCCTTACACAAGCATTCACCGCGACGGGCCAAACCCTTTATTGCGCTGAACATGGCGGCAATCCCCAAAGACCTGATCGAAACCGAATTATTTGGCCATGAAAAAGGTGCATTTACTGGCGCCAACACCCAACATCAAGGTCGTTTTGAACAAGCCAATGGCGGTACCTTATTCCTGGATGAAATCGGTGATATGCCATTTGAAACCCAGACACGTTTACTTCGTGTTTTGGCAGATGGTGAGTTCTATCGTGTCGGCGGACATATTCCGGTTAAGGTAGATGTCCGTATCGTTGCGGCAACCCATCAAGATCTTGAAAAACTGGTCAATGAAGGCCGTTTCCGCGAAGACCTTTACCACCGTCTGAATGTGATTCGTATTCACATTCCAAAACTGGCGCATCGTAGCGAAGACATTCCGATGCTGGCGCAGCATTTCTTGGCACGCGCAGGCAAAGAGCTTGGTGTCAGTCCAAAAATCTTGCGTACTGAAACCACTGACTATATGCAGCAACTGCCTTGGCCGGGAAATGTGCGTCAACTAGAGAATACCTGTCGCTGGTTAACCGTCATGATTACGGGGCGTGAAGTTTATCCTGAAGACCTGCCAGCAGAACTTAAGCAAGCCTCTGTCCACAAGACCAGTGATGCTCAAGCTGCACTAAGTACTAGCCCTGCACTCGTTGAACGTATCGCAGTCCATCATTGGGATGAATTATTAGGTCAATGGGCCATCCAGAAACTTAAAAATGGCGAAATGAAAATTCTTGATATTGCCACCCCCATGTTTGAACGTACGCTAATTAATGCAGCACTCCAGCAGACCCGCGGTCGTAAACGCCATGCAGCAGAGCTATTGGGCTGGGGACGTAACACCCTGACCCGAAAACTCAAAGAGCTGGGTATGGATTCTGCGGATGACGATGAAGAAGAAGAAAGTCGCACGGCTTAACCCCCTAAAAAGCGAGTCTAAAATGACTCGCTTTTTTAATCATTTTGAGATCTTTTGAAACACTCCGAAATTTCATAGCCATACAAGTGATATGGTTTTTGCTATACTAAGCACAACCCGATTACACCAAAGTAGATAATGACTGATATTTGCTATCCAGGCTGTGCCAAACCTCAAACTCGTCGTGGAGAAGAACGTCGTCTTGCCCTGTTATTGTGCGCAACCGATTTATTTCTTGAGAAAGGTTATGAGGCAGTGTCTCTGGATGATATTGTCAATCATGCCGGAGGTTCCAAAACCTCGATTTATAAATATTTTGGTAATAAAGAAGGTTTATTCACTGCAATTTGTGATTATCGTCGGGAAGTTTTCTTTCAAGGGGTTTGCCTGCCTTACACCCCAGAAAAAACAGATCTGAGAACCTATCTCACCCAGACTTTATACCGTTTTTATCAACATATTGTTCAACCTGAAAACATTGCTTTTATGCGTATGTTTACCGAACAATCACAGAAAGATACCCAGCTTGCCCATTATTTCTATAACCAATGTGCATTAAATATTCAGAATACGATTGCCTATGCGCTTGAGTATGCCCATACACACGATGAAATTTTCTGTGCTCAACCTAAATTTTCTGCAATGATGTATTTTGGCATACTCAGAGATGTCGAATGGCGAAATTTAATGGGACTGGATGTCCCAGAAAATGACATCGAAATTATTGATTATATTGATTATTCTGTAGACCTGTTTTTAAAGGCTCATCAAAACCTAGGGCCTGTTGCCACTTTATAAACGAGTTGCGTTGTAGGCTAAAAATTCATCAGACAAGGCATGAAATGCAGGCAATGGCTATTTCCTTGCCAAGTTTCATAACGAAATATGAGGAGTTTTTAGCCACAACCTGAGCAAGAGCAAAGCATTGCTTTGATCTCAACGCAAGGCGAAGCTCAAGGACAGGGATATTTTTTGCCGCTACTGCGTTATGTTTCTCTCATTTAGATCACTAAATTTCGCAAAACATGTCTTGTATCGTCTAAAAAATATCCGCTGTCGCAACTATAGATAAAATGGCAGCAGGCCCTTAATTCTTTTGCATTTTTCTGAAGCTATAGTATAGTAGTCAATTCTTTTTTATCCACCACTCGTCAAACAACAATTAATTATTGATTTCTCTCAATAATTATTGTGGGAGTAGCTATGGCGCTTCGGCATTTCCTAACTTTACGTGACCTATCCACTCTAGAACTGCAACGCATTTTAGACCGTGCGCAAGAACTGAAACGCATGCAGCATAGTCATACGCTGTATCAGCCGTTTGCAGGTAAAGTTTTAGGAATGATTTTCGAGAAATCGAGTACCCGTACCCGTATTTCTTTTGAAGCAGGCATTTGCCAGTTTGGTGGTAGTGCGATCTTTCTTTCTCCACGTGATACACAATTAGGACGTGGTGAGCCAATTGAAGACTCGGCTCGTGTCATCTCAAGCATGCTGGACATTGTGATGATCCGTACTTTCGGTCATGACATCGTCGAACGTTTTGCATCATATTCAAAAGTTCCTGTCATCAATGGTCTGACTGATGACCACCATCCTTGCCAGTTACTCGCAGACTTGCAAACCTTCCAGGAACATCGTGGTCGCATCGAAGGCAAAACCGTTGCCTGGATTGGTGACGGCAACAATATGTGTAACTCTTATATTGAAGCTGCACATTTAATGGGTTTCAAACTTAAAATTGCTTCGCCTGAAGGCTATGAACCGAAACCTGAATTTTTAGCTGAATTTGCAGACTGCGTTGAAGTCTTCAATAAAGCCGAAGATGCCGCTGTCAATGCTGACCTGATCGTGACTGATGTCTGGGCAAGCATGGGACAGGAAGAAGAACAAAAGCTGCGTGAGAAAGCATTCGCAGATTTTCAGGTCAATGAAAAACTGATGGACCTGGCACATCCTGACTGCCTGTTTATGCATTGCTTACCAGCGCATCGTGGTGAAGAAATTTCAGAAAATATGCTGGATCATAAAAATGCTGTGGTTTGGGATGAAGCTGAAAACCGCTTACATGCACAAAAAGCATTGATGGAATTCTTACTCAATGAGAATCTCAAAAAAGATTAAGTCATCCAAAAACAGCATCAAATGATGCTGTTTTTATTTATGTATTCCAAATTGAACACTGAAATAAAAACAATTATAGTAGGCTAAGCCTTTTAGAATAAGTTTCTCATCATATGAGAACCTCACTCAATACACAGCGGACGTCATGACTTCACTCGAACAAGCATTATCTCAAATACCAAGTTTCTCTTTGGTGCATGAGCATCTGTTTAGCTCAGCTCAACCATCGGCTGAACAACTGCAACAGATCAAGGAATATGGCTGCAGTACGGTCATTAACCTTGCAACCAGCAAATCAGAAAATTACTTGGCCAAACAGGATCAAATCTGTCTGGATTTAGGCCTGAACTATATTCACATCCCGATTGACTGGGATGTGCCCTGCTCTGAACAATGCTTGCTGATTCTGGACTTGATTGACCATCTGGTTCAAAACGAGATCGTCTGGCTGCACTGTGCGAAAAACAAGCGGGTCAGTAGCTTGATGTATTTATATCGCCAGTTTTATATGAATGTGGATCTACCTACCGCCCAAGAACTACTTCACCAGATCTGGGAACCGAACGAGACCTGGACTGGACTCATTCATAGTCTGACTTTACAACTGCAAGGCCGTAAAGCAACACAAGAATTAGAACAGTCACTCATCAACAGTAATCATTTTGCTTGATGTGAAACCAATACGGTTGCCGTTGCCAGGATGCCTTCCTGTCGGCCGGTAAACCCAAGTTTCTCTGTGGTTGTGGCTTTAATACTGATTTGAGTCACATCCACTTTTAATACATCTGCAATACTTTGACGCATTTCCAGATTATGTTTCGCTAACTTTGGACGTTCACAAACCACTGTAATATCTGCATTATTGAGATGATAACCACGATCTAAAATCAACTGGTATACATGTTTCAATAACACACGACTGTCTGCGCCTTTATATTCTGGATCTGTATCTGGAAAATGCTGTCCGATATCACCCAGCGCCAAAGCACCCAGTAAGGCATCACTCAACGCATGCAATACCACATCTCCATCTGAATGCGCTTTTAAACCATGCGTATGCGGAATTTTAACCCCAGCCAAAGTAACAAAGTCACCGTCTTCAAATGCATGTACATCAATCCCTTGTCCAATACGGATTTGAGCAACCATATGATTTTCCTTTTACAATATACCGAACTAATCTTGTATTCAGGCTTTCTATTTCGCTATAGTACGTTGAGCAAATTAGACTGAAAGTATAAGTGATTATGCTGTTTAACACTGTAAGAAATCAATTAAAGAAATCTGGTTATATCATCACATTGAGTTGTTTTTGCTCAACATTTGCCTATGCGGAATCTATTGACTGCAATAGCACTGCTTTGCAAGCACAAAAAATATGCACCAAGCAATACAAAGAACAGCGCCAAAAGCTGAATAGCAAATTCTTAACGGCGTATCTGGTGACGGATGCGCCCTTGCAATTGTTACACGATACACAGACCCAGTGGCTCACCCAGATTCAGCAATGTAAAAGCAAAGCCTGCTATGAACAGCAATTTGAGGTGCGTCTGGATGACCTGAATTTTTATACCTCGATGAACCAGACCCTGACCCAACATTATTTAAAATATGAACATGGCAAAATCGCAGCTCAACCTGTTCATCTGCAAATTCATCAACTGGATAAAGACAAGTTAAAAATTGAAGGGATCGCTTACCGCAATCCGAATAACCGACCAGAGACACAAACCTTATCATTACTTGCTTATAGCACGACAGAACAACGCAACCAGATCACCGATAATGAAAAAAAGTGCCAATATCAGTTTGATTTTCAAAAAGCATTACTGGTGATTAAATCTGCACAAAAAGGCTGTGAACGTTTTACCGGGATTTACCGTCCTTATGACTAAGCTATTAACCGTTTAGAAAAAAGCCGATGTAATCACACCGGCTTTTTAGTTTCAGCTTGGGAATTTTTGTGCAATTTCCTGACTGATTAGCACAGCCGTTGCAGCAGATAAGGTCCAGCCTAAATGCCCATGTCCTGTATTATAAAATACACGTGGTTGTTTACCTTGTTTAACCACAGGCAACATATTCGGCATCATTGGACGTAATCCTGCCCATGGCACCACATGCTCAGTGGAAATATCAAAGTTTTGGTTGACCCAATTAATTAAAGGCTGAATACGATCTGCACGAATATCTCGATTATATCCATTAAATTCAGCTGTGCCTGCAATACGTAAACGATCAGCACCCAAGCGAGACGTCACAATCTTGGCACTTTCATCCAATAAACTCACCCAAGGTGCATTATTGACACTGCGCTCATCTCTAAGCTGCACTGTAATCGAGTAACCCTTTACCGGATAGACGTTGACACTATCGCCTAACATATCTGCCAATTGATAACTGCCGACTCCACCACAGACCAGTACCACATCTGCAATAATTTCGGTAATCCCATCCGCAGTTGGATTTACATTTTCTGAACTGTTCTTGCAGTGAACAATTGCCTTATCTTGATTGAATTGAATATCAACCACATCCAGGCCAAAACAATACTTTGCCCCATATTGTTGCGTCCGTTCTGCCAGCCCTACGGAATATTTATGAATATCTCCTGTTGCATCCCCCGCGGTATAATAACCACCGAAATAGTCACCTGTTAAAGTCGGTTCAATCGCCTTCATTTCATCAGGGGTAATCGCATTGCGCTCCAGTTTACCCTCAACCAGCACATCATTGACCTTCTTGGCAATCTCATAGTCTTCTCTGGTGTGATACATATGTAAAATGCCACGTTTTTCCAGATCAAAAGACAGACTTTCTTTTTCAGCCACTTCGAATAATCGTTGTCTGGCTAACAATGCCAAACGCACGGTTTCAATGGTATTGGCTTTATAATTTTTGATATGGGTTAAAAACTCAATCAACCAGCGATATTTATGGGCGCTAAAGGATGGGTTGAGCAACAAGGGGGCATCTTTTTTACTCATCCATTTAATGCCTTTCAGCACTGTGGCTTTCTGGTTCCAGACTTCTGCATTACAGGCTGACAATTGCCCACCATTGGCAAATGAAGTTTCCATAGCCGGAAAAAGATGGCGATCGATCACCGTCACTTCATAGCCGAGTTTAATTAATTCATAAGCAGACGTTACACCCGTAATCCCCGCACCAATCACAACAACATGTGGCATAGCAAACTCCTTGAAATGCATAACATTCCATAATGCTTAGCCCCATCTGTCATGGTACCTGAGAGTTTCGGCAGATGATTACCAATTAATCATGCAGCCTTCCCCTTCGGTGAGTGTTTATCGTAGAAGAAATTAGTCCTATGTTCCTACAAATTGAGCACTGCTCTCCAGATTTTATGTCTATTATTACAGTCCTTCTGCCTGAGAGTTTCCGGGGTCGTTGCTCCTTCGGCGAGTTCATTGAAGAACTTCTCTCCCGCAATAATATTTATATTCCTATAAGCAACATATATGCCGTTCCATAATACGCACACAAAAATCTTGTAAATGTTTGTAGATCAAGATTTATACGTCTACATTTATTCATCGAGTATAAAAAAGCAGACCCGAGGTCTGCTTTTAAATCTTAGAATTTACATTGCAAAATTTGCTCGGAGAATTGACCCTTCCAAAGTTCGCGCAATGTTGGTAAATAGAATTTTTCACCAATCATGACCAGTTCAGCATCAATCAAGGCATGAATCTCATGCATTAACACATAGTCCAAGGCAACCAAAGATAATTGAGGTTGTGTCTGGGCAATCTGCTTCCGCTTAACTTGTGCTTTTTTCACCAGCTCATTGGCAAAATTCTTATCTTTATAGGTAGTAATTGCACTTAGACGAAGCTCAATCACGCCCCAACCTTCCAGTAACTTTTTAAACACGTCAAAATCTTTTGAGGTTGCTTCCCAGGTTACGTTTTCCAGATTATTGTCTTCTGGCAATACTGGTAGCAGTAAATCAGCGGTACTTGGAAAAATTTTCTTTAAATTCAACAGAAACTTAACAGGATTTTCATTGGGTAAATCAGAAAACTGGATGTTGGTTTTAGTATCCGTTAAATAAATATTGAGCATAATGAAGCAACAGTCAGATAAATCAAAACTGTATTGTACGCAGTTCACTTTATAAAAACTACTCATAAAAAAATCCTTCCACGAGCAGAAGGATTTTTTATCTTACCGATTAAAGATTTTTATTTACTATTCGGAGAAACCATATTTTCAGGTTTAACCACTTCATCAAATTGTTCTGCAGTGACCAAACCCAGCTCCACAGCAACCTGTTTCAAGGTTTTATTTTCTTTATAAGCGGTTTTCGCCACTTTGGCAGAATTTTCATAACCGATCACAGGATTTAGCGCAGTCACCAACATCAAAGAGTTATGTAAGAAGTGATCAATCTTGTCGCGATTCGGTTCAATTCCCACTGCACAGTGATCATTAAAGCTATTACATGCATCGCCCAGCAACTGAATCGATTGCAATAAGTTATAAGCAATCACGGGCATAAATACATTCAGCTCGAAGTTGCCAGATGCACCCGCAACGTTAATGGTGGTGTCATTGCCTAGAACTTGAGCGACCACCATGGTCATGGCCTCACTCTGGGTGGGATTGACTTTACCCGGCATGATACTCGAGCCCGGTTCGTTCTCAGGTATACGGATTTCACCAAAACCACAACGTGGCCCACTCGCTAACCAGCGAATATCATTGGCAATCTTATTTAAACTTGCAGCCAAGGTTTTCAATGCACCCGATGCAAATACCGCTGCATCACGGCCAGCCAAAGCTTCAAACTTGTTTGGCGCGGTCACAAACGGCAGACCCGTCAAGATGGCCAATTGCTCAGCCGCTTTCACCGCATAATCAGGATGAGCATTTAAACCGGTTCCAACTGCGGTACCACCTAAAGGCAACTCGTACAGTCCAGCCAATGCCTGTTGCAAGCGTTTTAAACCATGTTCCAGTTGCGATACATAGCCGCTAAACTCTTGACCCAAAGTTAAAGGCGTTGCGTCTTGTAAATGCGTACGACCAATTTTGACAATGTCATCAAATTCTTCTGATTTGCGCTGTAAGGTCTGTTTCAACTTTTCAACCGCAGGAATCAGGAGTTCATTGATTTGCAGACTGGCAGCAACATGAATCGCGGTCGGAAAAGAGTCATTGGTTGATTGTGCACGATTGACATGATCATTCGGATGAACGGGTTTTTGTGCACCCAATACCTGTCCTAATTTCTGGTTGGCAATATTGGCAATCACTTCATTGCAGTTCATATTGCTTTGCGTACCCGAACCGGTTTGCCAGACCACCAGTGGAAATTGTGAATCCCACTGCCCAGCAATCACTTCTTCCGCAGCACCAACAATATATTGACTTAAATCTTCAGGAAGTTGTTTTAATTCAGCATTGGTGATCGCGGCCGCTTTTTTGACTAAGCCCATCGCACGAATCATCGGACGTGGCAAACGCTCCTGACCAATCTTAAAGTTCTGTAAACTTCTTTGCGTTTGCGCACCCCACAAGGCTTCGTTCGGAACCTCGATTTCACCCATGGTGTCGTGTTCAATTCGCATTTGCATAAACAACCTCTGCTCTATCTGGTTAAAATTTTCACGGGCTGAAGCAAAGTAATGCTTTGGCTGGTCAGCTTATCCTAATCAAACCAGTCAAATATGTAAATAAGAATCATTATCTTAATTACCTTTCAGAGTATTCAGATAAAAACGCCATTCATCTTCAATCATTTGTGCCAAAGACCGTTTCGGTGTCCAGTTTAAAATACGCTGCGCCTTCTCGATATTGGCACCCAGCTGAGCTAATTCATCATGTTGATAGATTGCAGGCTGTACACGGACCTCAGCCTGAGTGACCTTGGAAATCTCGTCCAGCAAACTTTGAATTGAGGTCAGTTGGGTATGTGCAATATTGAATGATTCCAGGCATCCAGACTGAGCTTTTAGCCAATTCAAGGTCATTAGAATCGCATCACACGCATCCAGAACATGTAAGAAGCTACGTTCAACCGTGCCATCCTGCGTTTGAGCCTGATTTTGCAGTTCAATACAATCACGTTGCAAAGCAGCGACCTGTAGTGCCAAAGGTACAATATTTTTAGGTAACTGGGTGACATACTCCCCCAGAACACCGTGCTCGAATGCACCCACAATATTAGATAAACGTAGATTGACGATCTTCCATTCAGGATCGACCTTATAGGTATCCGCAATAATATCTTCGACCATTTGCTGCGAGCGGATATAAGGATTGGCGGAGTTATGATTAAATGCTGTTTCTTCTGAAAGTGCTGGATCAGACTGACCATAGACGGCCAAACTGGAAAGATTGACTAACTGTCTCACCCCCATCCGTTGCATCGCACGTAATAAGCTCATGATACTACTGACATTATCATTATAATATTCGAGTGGTTTTAAAGTAGATTCTTCCAAAGACTTAAAACTTGCCGTATGAATGACGGTATCAATTGAATATTGTTCAAATACTTTATTTAATGCAGGCGTATTCCGTACATCCAGTTTCGCAAAAGGAATATACATGCCTGAAATATACTCCAGACGTTCCAGAGTTTGTAAAGTTGAGTTAGCCAGGTTATCAACAATGACAATCTCTTGCCCATGAGCCAATAAACTCAAGGCAATATGTGAACCGATAAAGCCTAAACCACCTGTCACCAAAATCATTGTATACTTACCTTCTTTTTAATCTGTCCATCATCATTTTGCCTACTATGACCATAGTGAATGTTCAATGAGTACACTACTGTTAATTACTTCTCCGCCTACGTCTGTGATTGCATGGCATGCATTCGGTTTAGCCCAAGCATTACAAAATAAGCATGAAGATTTTCGTGTTTTCTTTTACCAAGACGGTGTTCACGTTGCGAACGATTTACAGTGGTTTCCTGATGATCAACGCAACCTGAAACAGGAATGGCAAAAACTGAGCATTCGACTCCCTGTCTGTGTCAGTGCTGCCCTTGCTCGGGGAATCACTGATGCTGGCAATGCACAGCGTCATTCACTTCAACATCACAACTTGGCACAAGGTTTTGAGCTGGTTGGGCTTGGAGAGCTTGCTGATGCAGTGCAAAGCTGTTCTCGTTTAATTCAATTTTAATTTAAGTTCTTTAATAGAGTGTTGCTTTAAAAAGGTAAATTGTGTGAAATCTGTACTTGTCATCCTAACGCAGCCTAATTTAACGAATTTGCAGACCAATGAAAGTCTGTCTGCAACTATGGTTTTAGCAACCTTTGGTATTTCTGTCAAAGTATTATTAAGAGATGCCGGATTGAGTTTATTGAACAATAAATTAGAATTTGACCAGTTCAAACACGCCTTTAAAATCGCCGCCAACATGGTCGACAGTTTTGAGTTCTATGATCTGAATCCGATTTTGATTGAACATAAAAATCAAAAACTTAGCATTATAAAAAACACCGATCAGGAAATTGAATTTGTCGAAATCACCCCTGAATTCATCCGTTCTTTTGATCATATTTTGTATTGGTAAGGACTTTTACTATGGAAAATAGTGCTTTATTTTTAGTTCAATCCTCGTATGGCAATCTCGATAAAATCTGGGAACAGTTAGCACAAATGGCACAATCTGATGACCATATCGTGATTATGGGTGATGCTAGCTTGGCTATTCCAGCGACAGTTTTTAGCCGCTATGCTCATCTCTACTGTCTGGAAAATGAACTGAGCCTGTTGAGTAATGAGAATCAGGAACATGTTAAAGTGATTGATTACGCAGCATTTGCAGATTTAGTTTTGCAATTTAAACGCTGTATCACCTTAAAATAATTTTTTATCGGACTTATTTAAAATTTACTTAGGCTATTTATGCAATTAGAGTTAGATCAAGACGGTCATCTGGTCGATTACACCATCTGGAACCCTGAAGTGGCTCAGGAACTGGCGAAAACACTGGATTTGGAACTGACCGACTGGCATTTTGAGGTCCTCCATGCCGTACGTCAGTTTTATCAGCAATTTGGGCATTCACCCGCGACCCGCCCATTGATTAAGTTTTTAATGAAGACGGTCGGTCCTGAGATTAATAATGCCGAGTTACAGCAACGATTTAATACTGGTCTGGTTGCCCGCCATTTAAGCCGTTTAGCGGGCGTACCCAAACCGGCAAACTGTTTATAATCACCTTCAAGCAAATTTCTTGGCACAGGCTACACATATAATTACAGCAACCGTAACCGCAAACATGGCGATGCTGACCTGTTCATGCAGCAGCACCGCAGCAATGATTAGGCCAAATATCGGTTGCAGGAGTTGTAATTGGCCTACAGTGGCAATCCCGCCTTGCGCCAGACCTTTGTACCAGAAAAAGAAACCGATCAGCATACTGAATAACGAGACATAGGCTAAACCCAGCTTTGCAGAAACTGAAACCTGCGTAAAGTTGACTGGTAAGTAGAGATAGGAAAGCAACAACATGATCGGTAAGGTTATGATCAGTGCCCAGCAAATCACTTGCCAGCCCCCTAAATACTTTGATAGCTGCCCGCCTTCTGCATAGCCAAAACCACAGAGTAATATGGCACATAGCATGAAAACATCACCATAACCAAATGACCAGGCACCGGTCTGAAACATCATAAAACCAAAAACCAGCGCTCCGCCTAAAACAGCAAACAACCAGAATGCGAGATTGGGTCTTTCTCCTCCCCGCACTACACCAAAAATCGCAGTCGCCAACGGCAATAACCCCACAAATACAATAGTATGGGCCGCACTGACATATTGAAGTGCTAGCGCAGTAAATAAAGGAAATCCAACCACCACGCCAAGGGCGACATAAAATAAGGGCAGCCAGTGTTTTTTCTCAGGCAATTTTTGTCGTGACAATAGAAGCAGTGCCAAGCCTAAAAGTCCTGCAATCGCAGCCCTTGCCGCTGTTAAAAAGGTCGGACTAAAATCCATGACCGCCACACGGGTGGCAGGTAAAGAACCTGCAAATATGACCACGCCAATAAAGCCATTGATCCAGCCACTGCTTAAAGACTTCATTTAAATTCTCCAGATCTATATGCAGAATTTAAACTGTGCTAAGGTGAACGCACCATACACACTACAGTACAATTTTAAATAACTGTACTGGTATAAAATCCAACACAGTCAGGCTCAAACCTATGAAAAGCACGAAAATTGATTCTGTGATACAGCATATTCATGATCAGATTAAAACTCGCTCTTTGGTGCCTGGCTCGCGTCTTCCTTCCGTGCGCGCATTGGCTGCTGTTTTGAACCTGTCTGTATCGACCATAGTAGAAGCATACGAACGTCTGGCGGCGCAAGGCCTGATCGAAGCAAAAACAGGTTCAGGCTTCTTTGTAGCCGGGCCACTGGCGCCGTTATCAATCTCGGAAATTCACCCTAAAATTGACCGCAATATTGACCCGCTCTGGATTTCCAGACAAGCACTAGAAGCAAAACAAGGAGTACTCAAACCAGGCTGTGGCTGGTTACCCGATAACTGGATGCCGCATGAAAATATACGCAAAGCAATGCGCAAAGTCTCCAGAGCCCATTCACATATTCTGACTGATTATTCCACCCCACTAGGCTTAGCACCGTTACGTGAATTGCTTTCCCGTAAAATTTTGACCAAAGGGATTGAGGCCACTCCTAATCAGGTTCTATTGACAGACTCCGGCACCCAGGCCATTGATTTAATTTGCCGCTATTTCCTGAAACCAAATGATGTGGTACTGGTGGATGATCCTTGTTATTTTAATTTTCACGCCTTACTCAAAGTTCACCAGATTCAGATCATTGGCGTGCCTTATACGCAAACCGGACCTGATATTGAGGCATTTTCGGAAGCGATTCACAAACATAATCCCCGCTTATATATTACCAATTCAGGCATTCATAATCCGACCGGTGCCGTACTCACCGCATCCAAAGCCTATCAGGTGTTAAAACTGGTTGAGCAATCTAACCTGATTGTGATTGAAGATGATATTTTTTCAGACCTGGAACTCCACACAGCGCCACGACTCGCAGCACTGGATGGTCTGTCTCGCGTCATTCATATTGGTAGTTTTTCTAAAACTTTATCTGGCGCAGTCCGCACAGGTTATATCGCAACCAAACCGGAGTGGATCGAGGATTTAACGGACATCAAGATTGCGACCAGCTTTGGCGGCAATAACCTTTGCGCAGAAATTTTATTTTCAGCTTTAACGGATGGTAGCTATCGTAAATATCTGGATGAATTGAAAATAGATCTGGCAAAAGCCATGGACTCAACCATCAAACAGTTAGAGAAACTGGGCATCAAGCCGTGGGTGAAACCTCAGGCAGGTCTATTTCTATGGTGTGAATTAGCTGAACATCTGGATACCGCACGAATTGCTCAATACTGTCTGGAACAAGGCGTGATTCTGGCACCTGGCAATGCCTTTAGCCAAAGCCAGAAGTTTAAAAATTTTATTCGCTTTAATGTAGCGCAATGCCAGAACCCAAAAATTTTCGAGGTGCTATCGCATGCGATTCAGCATGAAATAGCACATCAGCATGGTTGATTATGCACTTTTTTGTTTCTGTTCGATAAAAGCAAAATAGCCCGGACCAGCAGCTACGCGGACATCTTTGACATGGATGGGCTCATCGCATTCTGAACAGATCACTTTCGGGCTAATTTTCTTGCCACAGCTTTTATGCGTAAATTCAAGCGGCTTGCCCAGTCCCATATCCATCCATTTATCCGCCCATTGCACCATCGCCAAAAGGATCGGATACAGATCCAAACCTTTTTCAGTCAGTTGGTATTCAAAGCGTTCCTGTCGGTCGACATACGGTACCTTGATTAGAATCTCGTGCTCGACCAGACGTTTTAAGCGTTCTGAAAGGACGTGACGGGTTAAGCCCAGACTTCGTTGAAAGTCATCAAAACGGCGTACACCCATAAATGCATTACGTAAGATGAGCATTGTCCAACGATCACCTAATACTGAAAGCGTCCGAGCTACTGAACATGGCTGATCACCAATTTCTTCCCATTTCATTATTATCACCTAATCATTTTTTTAAAGTTTTTGCAGACATGGAATCTATGTCTTGAACCGTCATGTTTAGAAACTAAACAATATAAAATATACACTAAACTACCTTATCTATCAGATGCAATATTGGCACTTGGCGAAAAGTGACAATATTCACAAATTTTACTCCTTTCTGCTGAACCTTTAATTGCGAATGAATAATCCGTTCATTTCCATTCCTGCTTCAGGCTGGATATGCGCAGGAATACGTACCAGACAGTTGGCCTGCATCAGATTACTCAGCATATGCGATTGTTGCTTGGCAAGACTTTTCAGTTTGAGTTTGCCTTGTTCAAAGTAGGCATGCATCCGTAAGAATCGCTCACGTGCATCCGACTTCAAATCATGGGTCAGTATTGCGCTAAACCATTCCAGAGATTGAGTCTGGCTTTGTAAGGCATCGAATAGAACCTTGCCATACATCTGCATACACACATACACGGCTGCCGGATTACCAGGCAAACCGAGTATATAGCAGTGATGATTGGGAGCCGTATATTCAGCAAAAAATAAAGGCTTGCCTGGTTTTTGCTTGACCTTCCAGAACACCTGCTCAAAGCCTGCTTCAAAGGCACAAGGACGGACAAAATCATAGTCCCCTACAGAAACACCGCCTGTGGTAATAATCACATCATAATGTAGTTTGAGCTGTTCAAAGCATTGTGTCACCTGCTCTGCTTCATCCGCTATATGTCGTATTTCTACCGCTAGCCCATAGTCTTGCAACCAGGCTTTTAACAGCGGACCATTGGCATCAAACACTTTGCCAGCCTGTAGATCATCGGGAGTTTCAGCAACTTCATCACCGGTAATCACCACAGCAACTTTGGGCTGTTTAAATACTTCAAGTGTTTTCACGCCTGCCATACTTAAAGCGGCCAAAGCACCGATATTAATGCGTTGACCAGGCTCCGCCAGTTGTTGCCCACACTGCACTTCTTCTCCGGTAAAACGGATATCGGCCTGAGCCTTGATATGCTCAGTCAAACGGATCAGATGCTCGCTTTCAACATGTACAATTTCTTGCCGAGCTACATGGGTGGTTCCTTCAGGGATTTTCCCCCCAGTAAAAATACGAACGGCTTGTCCATCTGTAAGCTGTACATCCGCTTCACTACCGGCCTTAATCTCTCCAATCACCGAGAAAGTCGCATCTTGCAAGTTTTCACTAACGCTATGGATTGCATAGCCATCCACTGCACTTTGTGAGAAGCTGGGTAAATTCACCTGAGCAGTGATCACTTGAGCCAGATAACGATTGAGACACTCGCCCAAAGGCAAGGTCTCAGTGGCTAAGATTTTGGTTTGAGCTTGAATCAGTGCGAATGCATCATCAATACTGATCAAGCCTTTTTCAGCACCACATCCAGACATTATTCATAACCTCCCGGATGTGGTAAGTCTCGGCAGACATCAAAAATATGTACCAATGCAGGTAAAATCGCAGCCATAGATTCACTGGCCCCGCCACGGCTGCCTGGTAAAGTCACCACCAACGAACGATCAATAAATCCTGCAACACCACGTGACATCGCCGCATAAGGCGTGCGCTTCTGACCAAATGAACGTGCCGCTTCCATCAGACCATCCAGTTTTCTTTCCAGCAGCGGCTCAAGCGTATCCACCGTAATATCACGCTTGCCAATTCCTGTTCCACCAACCGTCATGATGCAAGCATAAGATTTAGTTAACTCCAGAACCAGATCTTTTAACTGGTCAGCTTCATCAGGCAGGATTTGATAATGAATCGGATCAAAGCCCGCTTCGGTCAAGGTCTCAACCACGGACTTACCTGCCGTATCCGGTTTACGTCCCGAAGCCACAGTATCCGAAAGCACAATCACAGCAGCAGAAACAGGCTGACGCAAAGTGCGTTTAAAGTGGGATTTACCACCCTTTTTCTTCAGTAACTTGCATTGATCCAGACACAGCTCTTCAGGTTCGCAATGCGGTTTCAGCATGTCATACAGGGTTAATCCAGCCAGACTGGCAGCCGTCAAAGCTTCCATCTCAACACCTGTCGGTCCGATGGTTTCAACTGTGGTTAAGATCACCACATGATTATCCTGCAGCTCATATTCCACATCAGCACGATAAATCGGTAAGGGATGACACAGCGGAATCAGCTCATCTGTGCGTTTCGCTGCCAGAATGCCTGCAATTCGCGCGGTTTTTAAGGCATCGCCTTTTTCGGTATTTCCATCACGAAGTAACTGAATACAATGGGCGGGTGCATGTAAAATTGCTTGTGCTTCAGCTACACGGTAACTTTCGGGTTTCATCCCAACATTTTTCATTTTAACTTCCTGAGACTTTATTCGTGTGTATGCGTATGTGTGCAATTTTCTGAATGATGAACATGTTGATGCCGCTCAGCCTGAGACGTTGATTCAGCCGTATCTTTGCGGATACAACAGCCTTCCACATAGTGACTGGTGCCATCCATGAAAAACTCTTCTTTCCAGATTGGAACCTCATGTTTGACCCGTTCTACAGCTTCTTCACAGGCCTGAAAAGCTTCACGGCGATGAGCGGCATAGGCAACGGCAATAATTGCCGTTTCGCTGACCTCTAGATAACCGATACGATGCAGCACCCGAACATAAGAAACCTGATATTTGTCTTTGACTTGCTGTTCGATTTCACGAATCATCTTTTCAGCAACGGGCGTATAGGAGGTATATTTCAAGGCCTTGACCGCTTTACCTTCATGATGGTTACGCACTGTGCCGATAAAAATATCAATTCCCCCACATTCAGGAAAGGATTGAATGGGATCAAAGCTGTCAAGGCTTAGCGGCTGATCCTGTACTCGGGCAAATTCACGCATATTTAGCCTCCTGCTACTGGCGACAACAGTACTAAAGTACAAGATCTATCTAATACGGTTTGACGCGTCACCATATCTTCTCCTATTGCGCAGGCACATTTTTCCATGGCCTGATCAGCCTCAGGATAGAGTTTTACTATCTGGGTCAATACATCTTTGACACTTTGATTTTCTGCAAACTCGAATGTTAGCGACTTGGGTAACAATCGTTCAATTGCGCCAAAAGCTTCAATTTTAATCTCAATGGTTTGCATATTTACTCCAGATCACATGCGGGTTTAACCACCCAGCATATGCATACTGATTTTACGGGTGTGTTGCTGTTGTATGGCATGATATCCTTGGGCTTTATGCCAGATATAAGGTTTAAGCTGTTGTTCGAGTTGCAATAACGCAAGCTGCTTTAACTCATTATTCTGTTGAAGTATATCCTGTAAATAAGGCTTGATATTTAAGCCCTGTTGAGCAAACAGGCAATTATAAAGTTCACCTTGAGCCGTTAAACGGATTCGATCGCAATCGCCACAAAATGAATGGCTAATGGTCGAAATAATACCAAGTGGATAATCGCCATCGAGTTGATAGATCCGTGCAGGCTCATGCTGCTGTGGTAAAAGCTGAACCTCATAATGTGGCTGGAGTTGCGCTAAAATTTCCGCTTCAGTGACCACCGTATCATTCGTCCAGTGCCGATCACCATCCAGTGGCATAAACTCGATAAAGCGCAATGGGATGCTCTGTTGTTTTGCCCACTGTACCATCGGCACAATCTGGTCATCATTTCGACCTTTCATTAACACACAATTGAGTTTAAATGGCAGCTCAGCCTTTCTTGCAGCCTCTATACCATTGAGTACGGGTACAAGTTCCTTTTTGGTTAGTTGCTTGAACTGGGCCGGATTCAGGCTATCCAGACTGATATTAAGATCGTCTAAACCCGCCTGTTTCAAAGCTTGTGCATACTTCGCCAGATAATGGGCATTGGTGGTGATTGAAATCCGTTTTAAGCCGAACGCTCTTAGCCGTTGTAAATCAGCAATAAAATGCACCACGCCCTGACGCATTAACGGCTCGCCACCCGTGATACGAATATTCTCGATCCCTTGCCCGACCATATATTGGCAAAAGGCAAATAAGGCTTCGAAACTAAGCAAATCCTGTTTTTTCATCCATTCAGGATGCTCAGGCATACAATAAATGCACTTGAAATTGCAGCGATCCGTCACGGAAATCCGTAACTTACGCTTAATACGACCATACTGGTCCTGAAGAACCGGTAAAGTCGTTTCAAGTTTTTCATGCTTCATCATACGCACTCATTTGTAGATCTTTTAACTGGCCCAGCACAAGTTCTGTGCAGGTTTGTTGATGTATTAAATCAAAGTATTTTTTATTACAGCAATAATTATTCCAATCACATCCTGTGTTCAAGCTTGCTGCTGCTGATTCATACAAATCAGCAACACATTCAATTTACGCATAAAAATATCTGATGTCTTGCATATTTTTGTTCAAAATTGCATGCACTATTTTCAAGCAATTTGCTCAGCAGTGATTAAATTTGGTGCATCATTATAATAAAATCAATACCCTGATCGTCTAAACCATTACTGGCTGCAAACGTACAGGTACATATTTATGATATGGCGTCTTGGATAACGGAAGGTCAAGACCTTTTATCTGAATTCAAAAAAATCTATGGATAGCCGCATGACTTTGAGATGACAAGCTTATAACAACTTAATATAAGACAATTTAAGTTACAATTATGATAACAAAGCACGCATTAATATATTGAGGTTTATTGTTTTTTATAAAAATTTAAATGAAACAAAACTCAACCCAGCATTATAGAAATAAAATTTTATTAAAATTCATACAATTACACTTTCACAAAAGTATTTTAATCCAAAATAAAAAGGGCTTTTCATTTTTATGTAAAAGCCCTTTTATATGAGACACATAACAACAAACTGACCTAAAAATGATTACTTAATCACAAAATACTCATCAATATATTAACTTCTTATGTTTTACCAAGAGATCTTTTTTCTCGTTATATAGTTTTTCATTAATATCTTTTGATTGAAACATTTTGCTTCTTTTAATCATATATTCAGGTTTGTAATTTCCTTCCTGATCATAATTTGCAGGATTAAATTCAGGAAAATCATCATAATAGTCAGATACTTTTTGCATATTCATCTCCTTAGACTCAATACAGTTTATTAAAAATTAATATATTGAAGTATGTACTACAACAGAGCCATGCACTATATAAATCTTAAATACCAAAACATTCTATATGAGAAATGTAAGAAAAATTTACGATGTATTACAAACATTACTAATGTAAATTACGTTCTGCTTATGTTTGCTTATTGACAACTCAACTATTATAAATTTTTTATCGCTCTATAATAAAATAAAATGGTAATAAGAGATATTAAAATTGAACAATAGAACAGATAAAATAAGTTCAGCATCAGATTATTTAACCTGTCTGAGAGATAAGCTTAGCTCGAATAATAATAAACCATGCCTGTTTCTGGATATAGATGGGACTTTATCAGATTTCCAATTAGATCCTAATGATTGCTATATTCCATCGAGCACTTTAGATATTATAAATAAAATAATATTAGAACAAATTCCGGTGGTCGCAGTAACTGGACGAGATATTGAATCTGCACGTAAACTATTTGAAACGATTGATCTTCCGATTGCTGCATTACATGGCTTAGAAATATATCTAGGTAAAGAAAAACAATTAAAAACATCGAACAATTTTTTAGAAATTTCTTATATTTACAACATATTAACTAAAGCATGTAGCTCTTATCCTGACTTACTGATTGAAAATAAGACCTCTTCAATCGCTTTACATTATAGAAAAGCGCCTGAACTGGAAAATATTGCAAAAAAAATAATACTGGAAACCCAGCAAGTATTTCCTCAGCTGAAATTAATTCAAGGCAAATTCGTTTATGAGTTAATTCCCGCACAAGCCAATAAAGGTCTGGCAATTAAGGAAGTTTTAGCACACCTCAAGCAACAAGATGCTTATGCACCCATTTTTATTGGCGATGACGTTACGGATGAAGATGGCTTTTATATTGTCAATCAGATTGAACAAGGTATTTCAATCAAAGTAGGCCAAGGATTGACCCATGCCAGATACCAACTTGAAGACACAAAACAAGTTCATGATTTTTTAGAATTATTTTTAGAGCATGTTCAAAACCATGACAACAATATCAACAACATTAAGGGCAACAACAACTTAGGTGGAGAGAAAATATGTCTAAATTAATTATTTTATCCAATCGTGTCAGTATTCCAAACGGGCAAAAGGCTTCGGCAGGTGGACTTGCTGTGGCGATACAAGATGCTTTAGATGATATTGGCGGTGTATGGCTCGGATGGAACGGAGAAAGAGTCGATACACCAGATGAGGTACAGTTTAATTTACTTCGCAAAGATGACGTTGAATATATCACCTGCCCTTTAACTGAGTCGCAATATTCAGATTATTATGCCGGATTTGCCAATAATACACTTTGGCCAGCCATGCATTATCGTTCTGATCTGATTGAATATAAATCATCGGAGTATGAAGGTTATCAGCAAGTTAATTATTTATTCGCTCAAAAACTTGCAGAAATTGCAGAACCCGACGATACCATTTGGGTACATGACTACCACTTCTTAAGCGTGGCAAAATATTGCCGTGAATTGGGTATGCAAAACAAGATTGGATTCTTCCTGCATATCCCTTTTGCTCCTTTATTTATCTGGCAAAAAATTCCGTGTGCACAGGCATTGATTGAAGACTTGTGTCAGTACGATGTGGTGGGTCTGCAAACCGAAAAAGATCAGAAAGTATGTATGCAAGTCTGCACATCCTTATTGAAAGCACAAAAGCTTCAGCAGACTTTATTAAGCTACCATCAACGTTTGACCCTGATTAAATGCTATCCGATCGGGGTCAATCCAACAGCCATCCAAAAAGCAGCCCAACAGTTTATCGATGTTCAGGATTTCATTACCCGTCCTGTGGAACTGAATGCCGCGAAAACCATTATTGGCGTCGACCGGATCGATTACTCAAAAGGTTTGCTGGAACGTTTCCTGTCCTATGCAGAATTTTTAGAGCAATATCCTGAATATCATCAACATATTCAACATTTGCAGATTGCTTGCCCGTGTCGTCTGGAAGTCCCTGCTTATCAACGTTTATTTGAGCGTTTTAAAATTAAGATCGAGATGATTAATCAGGAATTTGCCCAAGAAGACTGGCAACCGGTGGAATGTATCTATGATGCAATGAAACATCATCACTTGATGCAAATCTATCGTCAGGCCGATGTGTGCTGGATCAGTTCAATTCGTGACGGCATGAATCTGGTGGCAAAAGAATATATTGCGGCACAAAATCCGTCTAATCCAGGCGTGTTAATTTTGTCTAAATATGCAGGCGCCGCCGAACACATGTCAGAAGCAATTCTGGTAGACCCGACCGATAAAACGGCGATGGTCAATGCCTTGAAAACAGCGCTGGAAATGCCGCGTCAAGAACGTATTTCACGCTACAAACAACTGATGAAAGGTTTAAAAGATTTTGATATTAATGACTGGCGCAATGCATTTCTTAGTGACTTACAGTACAAAACCGCTTTACAGGATTTCAGATTTATGGGAATGCGTAACGTTAATCCGATTTATCAAAATTTATAACAGCCATTCTGCAAGCAACTGGCAATATCCAGATATTGCCAGTTCAATTTTATCTGTATCTTATTTCACGTAAGTCCAACGATTTAATGCCACAATCAGCAATAATACGCCTGATAAAGCCATAAAAACCGTACTTAAACCGAACAGCTCAGCAATCATTCCAATCATAGCAGGCCCGACCAGTATGCCAGTATAGGCCAATGTTGACACACAAGACAGTGCGACTGCGCTTGTCATGACTGTCTGACGTCCGGCACGTGAAAACATGATCGGTACGATATTGGAACATCCAGCACCAACTAAAGTATAGCCCAGTAATACCAGCCACCAATGCGGTGCAATACTGACCAGTGCCAAACCCAGGGCGGCACAAATCGCGCTATAGCTGAGCAGTTTTTTCTCACCGAAATAGCGGATCAGAGTGTGTCCGGTAAAACGTCCTGTGGTCATGGCAATCGCAAAAAAGGTATAGGCCAATCCTGCAAAGGCAGCATTTACCCCATATTCATGGGTTAAATAAATCCCGCTCCAGTCCATTGCTGCGCCTTCCATCATAAAAATGATAAAGCAAGCCAACCCGATCAGCACAATCAAAGGTTGTGGCAAACGCTGGAGAAGTGACTTTTTAACGGTCGAGGATACTTCTGGTACTGTATTTTCCACCGCTTTTATACTGAGGGGCGCTAAAAGAACGGCGATAAGTACCAACAGCAAGCTCACTGCCAGCGCACTCACCAGTGGTGAAACACTCAAGGCCAGTAATGCAGTAATGGTCAGTACACCGGCCAATCCGCCCAGACTGGCCATTCCATGAAAGCCGGACATCAGCGATTTCAGGCTATTCTTCTCGACCACCACAGCCTGGATATTAAGCGCAACACCCAAGCTTCCTGAGGCTGTACCAAATAAGAATAAGGAGATAGCCATCATCAAAGGAGTACTGCATAAACTCAGGCTTGGCAGCAAAACGGCGAGCAACAATAAAGCAAAGCCAATTGGTACACGGCAGCCAATACGCTGCACGATTTTGCCCGTCGCAGGCATAGCCAGCATGCCGCCTAAGCCACCCCATAACAACAATAAGCCGAAATCTGCATGATTAAAATGCAGACGCTGTTGCGCAAAAGGGATCAGCGGTGCCCAGGCAGCCGTAGCAAAACCCAAGCCGAAAAAGCTGAAGCGAGTTGAAAGACGTTGAGCACTTAATTGAATTTCAGGATCAACAAGGGCAGCTCTGGAAAAAAGGATCATTTAATACCATCCACACAAATTAACTCAGATCTTCCATCTCAGATAAATCTCCATAGAAAAACCCCTGTGGATCTATAGAGCAGTTCTATAAATTCACAGAGGCTTTTATGGCGAAATTATACACAAAATTACATGAAAAACATCTTTTTTTACAAATATAAAGTTATTAAATTTCAAATACTTAATTCCATATTTACAATAAAATTAAACTGCTTATTTCTAAGGCTTTTTTAATTTTACTAAACATATTCAATCATAAATCGAAGTATATTCATGGCTTAATTAGCATCTATATCTCTGTACACGACAAATTTCACAGAACCCTTATCCTATCAGGATTCTGCTTTCTTAAAATTGCCAAAATTTCCTTAAACTCTTCTTTTTTCCCAAAACCAATTAAACGCTGAATCGCCATTTGAA